>NZ_JBDNGU010000132.1:0-19506 GCF_041689105.1 Polaromonas sp.
CCTGGGCCTGTTGCCTTGAGGGCGTCCAGAACTTCGGCATCTACGCGCATGTTCAGCGTTGGGCGCTTCGCCGCCACGGTCGGGCGGCCACGGCCTCGCTTGATAGTCGCGCCCGCCCAGTACGCAGCCACTGCGGCGGCGTCGTTGGGGTCGTAGGGCTCACTGTCGGGGGTGGACTGAATAGGCGCATCTTGTGCGGCCTCACGCTTGACACGCTTCCAATCGGTGCCCTTGTGCTCAGTGGGTTTCTTGCCAACTTGCATACAACTTCCTTTCCTGTTTCGATGCCCGGCGCAGTGAGATTGCGCGCACCTCGTTGGGCTTGCGCAGCACGTACACCAGTACCAGCACCACGCCTGCAACCTCCACCAGCGCCACATCCATCAGCCGGGTTTCGTCGTCCCTGGGAGATTCCAGCGTCAGCTTGTCCGGTGCGTTGAACAGCAGTGCCGCATCTGCCAGGGACAACCCATGCTTGTCAATGTTGGCGGCGTCCTTGTTGGGGTCAAAAGTAAAACGCATGGTCTCATTTATTGTATTGGCATTAATTCAGAGAATCAAGCATTACCCACGGCTTTTTTAAGTAGACCAATATTCAAAAAACGCCAAGTTTCCACAACAACCAACCAAGCCAGCGGATAAAAAAGTTGTGTTTCTTTTTTTCTTGCTGCGGTACCAATTCAGGGACGGCTTCGGTTTGGGTTAACTGAAGTCCCTGTTCATGGCTTGTTCCAGCTTCGCGCATCAAAGGGTAGGCCTCAATGATCGATGCATTCCAACAACTGCAAGGCTTCATGCGTGTTTGAGGGCAATCCCCCAGCGGTAGCCATGGCGACTTGGATGGGTCATACACACCAACAATTTGGGGCAGCTTTTCACAGCTTGACCACGGATTTGCATTGATCTGAATTTTTGCACCCTCAATCTGTCGCGCGTAATGAACCAGTTTTTGATACGACTGTTCACGCCGTTCGTAATCGTCTTTAAGTTCTTGCGCCTGCGCAAAGCCAGACTGCAAAACGATGTTCGACTTTCCACTATCGGTAATCACCGATATTGGCTTACCCTGCGTCAGCTCAGCAGCCTTGTCTGGTTCGTTGGCAGCAATGCGCTCAGCCAGCATTTGCTTATCGCCCGTCCTTGGTAGGTCGCATAGGACGCAGATCTCTTTTAACTTTGGAATCGTAAAAAGCTTTACTAATTTTTCGGGCAATGTCGCCTCTCGTGCCCAGCCCCGCTCAATCAACTGAGCCAATAACTCCTCAGACGGGTATCCGGTTTCATAGGTCCAATAGCCTTTTTCATCCCACAAAAAAGGGCTTGTCACCTGAAGCAACTTGCGCAATACGCGCACCTCGCCGAAGGTGAAATTTTCGCTTTTCGGCTCTTCCTCTTCAAATGCAACTGTGACAGCAACGACGGCCAAAGCTGTGGGGGTTTGCAGGTGTTTTTGACAGTTTTCAAGTAGCTGTTCCTCTTCCATTGACCCATCACCGCGCAGCACGAATTCACGATTGACACAGACGCAAGTCAGTTCGTCCGGGCAATCATCAGGATACAAGTTTGGAAGATCGTCGGTCAGATATACGCCGCAAAACGCCCCTTTCTTGGCGCAGAAAATGTCATGGCGCCCCCAAATTTTGAAACCAAGAATGAAGTCGTGAGATTTTGCGTTTGCAATATCACGCTTCAGATACTGTTTCATTTGCGCTCGGTGTTCGCGGCATGCGTCGTTGTTTTCGTCCATGTCCTGATAGTAAGCGCAGCGGTACAAAAAAAGCCCGGGGTAAACCGGGCTGTGAATCCGGCTTGCGCCAGAAGGGAGGTGACGGCCAGCCGCGAAGCCAACCGTCAAGCGCAAAAAACCTGGCGCGTCAAGCCACCCGCTGCAACGGTTTCCAGCGATGCAGCATCAGCTTTTTGGTTCGCATTCTGCCAAAAACGGGGAGCCAAAATTCAAAGCCCGGACGCGCATAACGTCCGGGCTTTTTCTTTGGCGTTACTATTTGCAAATGGCCTGCCATGTGCCAAATCCAAGCCTCCAACCTCTTTCAGAACCCATGCGCTCGCCTCCTCGTTCCCTTCCCTGGCTTGACACGGACGACCCCTTTCCGGGCGTGGAGACAGCGTGGGCAGAAAGCGACCCGGCGCCTGGCTTGCTTGCTGCCGGCCGCACCCTGAATGTGCCCACCTTGCGCCAGGCCTACGCGCAGGGCATCTTCCCCTGGTTCGGCGTTGATCAGCCGATTTTGTGGTGGAGCCCGGATCCGCGCATGGTGCTGCGCACGAAGGACTTCAGGCTGCACCGCTCGCTGCGCAAAAGTCTGTTGCGGTTTATTGGCACTGCCGGCCATGAGATCCGCTTTGACACAGCCTTTCTGGAGGTGATCCACGCCTGCGCAACCACGCCGCGCGACGGTCAAGCCGGTACCTGGATCGTACCGGACATGGTCAAGGCCTACACCGCGCTGCACCATGCCGGCCACGCGCACAGCATTGAGACCTGGATCAATGGGCAACTCGTCGGCGGACTTTATTGTGTGAACCTGGGCCGTATGGTCTTCGGCGAGTCGATGTTTGCAAACCAGACCGATGCCTCGAAAATTGCGCTGGCTGCATTGGTGGCCTTTTGCCGGGCTCAGGGCATGGCCATGATCGACTGTCAGCAAAACACCCGGCACCTGGCGTCGATGGGTGCGGCCGAAATGCCTCGCGCGGAATTTGTCGCCTACGTGGCCGACCAGGCGTTTCACCCACCGCCCGCGTGGGAGTTTGACGCCCTATACTGGGATCGATTATTGACGCCCATAACGCAGCATGACCTGACGACGTGACGCACCTCAAAGACTTGCCCCTCCAGGCGCTGCAGTTTTATGCCACAGCGCCCTATCCCTGCAGCTACCTGCCGGGCAGGCAGGCCCGCTCGCAAGTCGCCACGCCCAGCCACCTGATTCACAATGCGGCCTATTCGGAACTGGTGACCAATGGCTTTCGCCGCAGCGGCATGTTCACCTATCGCCCTTACTGCGATGGCTGCCAGGCATGTGTGCCCTTGCGCGTCCCTGTCGAGACCTTCCAGCCCGACCGCAGCCAGCGCCGCGCCTGGAAGCGCCACCAGTCGCTGCAGGTCCGGGTGCTGAAACTTTGCTTCATGCCCGAGCACTACGAGCTGTATTTGCGCTACCAGAACGGCCGCCATTCGGGCGGCGGCATGGACCATGACAGCGTGGACCAGTACACCCAGTTCCTTCTGCAAAGCCGCGTCAACTCCCGACTGGTGGAATTCCATGACACCTTGCCCAACGGCGAGGCTGGGGCGCTGAAGATGGTATCCATTCTTGACGTACTGGAAGACGGCGTGTCTGCGGTGTACACGTTTTACGAGCCGGATTCCCAGGCCAGTTACGGAAATTACAGCGTGCTCTGGCAGATTGAACAAGCCAGAGAGCTGGGCCTGCCCCATGTGTACCTCGGCTACTGGATCGCACAAAGCCCGAAGATGAACTACAAAGCCCGTTTTTTGCCGAACCAGATTCTGCACGATGGCGCTTGGGTCGCGCCCCCCGCACAAGACGAGGCCGAAGATCAGACCGCCTCTGGCTGAGCTGGCGCGGCGCAAGAGAACGCGGGGCCGCCGTAGTCGCCGACTTTTCACAGGGTAAAATTCAACAGACAAAACCTATGAAAAAACCTGACACCTTCGCGCTTTCCGCCAAACCCACTGTTCAGGTGATAGAGCGCATGTTCACCTTGCTGGAAATTCTGGCAACACGAGAAGAAGCCGTATCGCTCAAGGAAATCAGCGAGAAATCGGGCCTGCATCCATCCACAGCCCACCGCATCCTCAACGACCTCGCGACAGGCCGCTTTGTGGAACGCCCCGCCGCAGGCAACTACCGACTGGGTATGCGCCTGCTTGAGCTCGGCAACCTGGTGAAAGCGCGTTTGAGTGTCCGCGATGCCGCGTTGACGCCCATGCGTGAACTGCACAGGCTGACCCAGCAGCCAGTGAACCTGAGCATGCGCCAGGGCGACGAAATCATCTATGTGGAGCGGGCCTACAGCGAGCGCTCGGGCATGCAGGTGGTGCGAGCCATCGGAGGGCGGGCACCTTTGCACCTGACGTCGGTCGGGAAACTTTTTCTGGCCTTTGACGATCCGCAGCGCCTGCGCACCTACGCCACGCGAACCGGCCTGCCCGGCCAGACCAGAAACAGCATTACCCAATTGGCCATGCTAGAGCGCGAACTGTCGAAAGCGCGCCAGTACGGTATTGCCCGGGACAACGAGGAACTGGAGTTGGGGGTGCGCTGCATGGCCGCCGGGATTTACGACGATCAGAGCAAGCTGGTGGCCGGTCTGTCCATTTCGGCGCCGGCCGACAGGCTGGACGAAAGCTGGCTGCCAAAGCTCGAAGCGACCGCTCACGAAATTTCAGCTGCGCTTGGCTACAAGTCCGGAAATTTCAAGTAAAAACAGACTCCAGCCCTTGTGCAGCGGGCGATATAAGCCATCAATGAAGTAGCGCAGGGAGCCGGGTAGTGCGCTTGGTCAAGGGCCGGTCGCGACCCGTATGGGCGCCGGTTCAGCCGTTCGAATGACTGGCAACAGCGCTGATCTTGGGCACATTGACCGGCTGCGATTCAACCCAGCGACGCACGCGCTCGGCGTCGCCGAGGCGGCTCAGTTTGCCCGCCGAATCAAGGAACACCATGATCAATTTGCGGCCCGCAATTTTTGTCTGCATGACAAGGCACTGGCCAGCTTCCGAGATGTAGCCGGTTTTTTGCAGGCCGATGTCCCAGTCAGGGTTCTTCACCAACCGGTTGGTATTGTTGTACTGCAGGGTCTGGCTTCCCACCGCGACCTGGTAGCCGGTGGACGTGGACAACTCGCGAAGAACTGGATCGCCGTGCGCGGCGTTGACCAGGGTGGCCAGGTCCTGGGCACTGGACTGGTTCTGGCTGGACAAGCCAGTGGGCTCCACATAACGGGTGTCGCGCATGCCCAGCAGTTTGGCCTTGGCGTTCATCAGGTTGACAAACGAGGGCATGCCGCCGGGATAGGTACGGCCCAGCGCGTGTGCCGCGCGGTTTTCGCTGGACATCAGGGCCAGATGAAGCAACTCACCGCGGGTCAGGCTGGCGCCCACGCGAAGGCGCGAACGGCTGCCTTTTTCGGTGTCCACGTCGTCCTGGGTGATGGTGATGCTTTCGTCCATCGGCAACCGGGCGCCGCTGATGATCATGCCCGTCATCAGTTTGGTCAGTGAAGCGATGGGAAGCACCGCGTGGTCATTCTTGCTGAACAGGACTTCATGGGTGTCCTGGTCAATCACCAGCGCGACGCTGGACTTCAGGTCAAGCGGATCCTGCGCGCTGTGCAAGCCGGCAATTTGACCAAACGACTGGCGGACCGGGGTGGCCACCACCACCACGCTCCGGCTCGACTTGGCCACGAAACGGGCGCTCTTGCGGCTGGAAACAACTTTTTTGGAGACAACTTTCGCCGCATGCGCCTTTTTGACCACGGGGCGTTTTGCGGGTCCGGCCTCAGCGGAAGCCGGAAAAATCAACGCGACCGAGAAGGTAAGAAATCCAACGAGTTGTAAGCTGCGTTTGAATATCAGGTTCAGCGTGTGGGTCATTGATTCGCTCCAGTTGCATTTAAGTGCGATGCTGGAGTGTATACAAATAGAAAAAGTCACGCAATATCAATCATTTGCGCAACTTTCCTAAACGCAACAGTGAAGACAGCACGAATTTCGCTGCACAACCTGGTACCGACAACAAAATATTACTAAGTCCTTGATTTAAATGACATTTTTTCACCGGCATGCGCTCAACCCTGGGCAGCCACCCGGTCCGCCTTGTTTTGCAATTTGCTCAGGGCGCTCAAATAAGCTTTCGCTGAAGCCACCACAATGTCTGGGTCAGCACCCACGCCGTTGACGACGCGGCCGCTGTTTTGCAGACGCACTGTCACCTCGCCCTGGCTCTCTGTCGACCCACTGATCGCATTGACCGAATACAGCACCATCTCGGCGCCACTTTTCACGTGGGATTCAATGGCTTTGAGGGAGGCATCAACCGGGCCGTTCCCGTCTGACTCGCCCCTGAACTCCTTGCCGTCCACCGTGAAAACCACGCTGGCCTGAGGGCGTTCTCCGGTTTCGCTGTGCTGGGACAGGGAGACAAAGCCGTATTGCTCCTTTTCATGCGTCACGCTGTCGTCGCTGACCAGCGCAAGAATGTCTTCGTCGAAGATTTCACTCTTGCCGTCAGCCAGCTCCTTGAAGCGGGCAAACGCGGCGTTGGTGTCGGCTTCGCTGTCCATCTGGATGCCGAGGTCCTGCAGGCGCTGCTTGAATGCATTGCGGCCACTGAGTTTGCCCAGCACCATCTTGTTGGAGCTCCAGCCTACATCTTCGGCACGCATGATCTCGTAGGTTTCGCGCGCCTTGAGCATGCCGTCCTGGTGGATGCCCGAAGCATGTGCAAAGGCGTTGGCACCGACCACCGCCTTGTTCGGCTGCACCACAAAACCCGTGGTCTGGCTGACCATGCGGCTGGCAGCCACGATGTGCAGCGGGTCGATGTTCATGTCGAGATTGAAATAGTCGCGGCGTGTTTTCACGGCCATGACGATCTCTTCGAGCGAGCAGTTGCCGGCACGTTCACCCAAACCGTTGATCGTGCACTCGACCTGGCGCGCGCCGCCGATTTTGACCCCGGCCAGCGAGTTGGCAACCGCCATACCGAGGTCGTTGTGGCAATGCACGGACCAGATGGCCTTGTCGCTGTTGGGCACACGCTCTCGCAAGGTCTTGATGAAGTTGCCATACAGCTCGGGCACCGCGTAACCCACCGTGTCGGGCACATTGATGGTGGTTGCGCCTTCGGCAATCACGGCCTCCAGCACACGGCATAAAAAGTCCACGTCGCTGCGATAGCCGTCTTCCGGGCTGAACTCCACATCGGCCACCAGGTTGCGCGCAAACCGCACCGAGAGTTTGGCCTGCTCCAGCACCTGGTCCGGGCTCATGCGCAGCTTCTTTTCCATGTGCAGCGCGCTGGTCGCGATGAAGGTGTGGATGCGGGCGCTGTTGGCACCCTTGAGCGCTTCAGCGGCGCGCGATATGTCGCGATCATTGGCGCGCGACAGCGAGCAAATCGTGGCGTCCTTGATGGTGTTGGCAATCGCCTGAACCGCCTCAAAGTCTCCGTTGGAGCTCGCCGCAAAGCCGGCCTCGATCACATCAACCTTCAGGCGCTCCAGCTGGCGGGCGATGCGCACTTTTTCGTCACGCGTCATGGACGCGCCCGGCGATTGCTCGCCATCGCGCAAGGTGGTGTCAAAAATAATCAGTTTGTCGGTCATGGCTGGCTCCTGCTGCGTGCTCGCTGTCATTCGTTCGTAAAAAGGTCAACCCGCCATGTTAGCCGCGGCTGGCTGCGCTGTCCTGGCGCGCTGCAGCCCTGACACAATAGCCTTGAGCGACGCAGACACGATGTTGCCGTCCATGCCAACACCAAACAGGGTCTGGCCATTGATGCGAAGCTCCAGATACGCCACCGCCTGGGCTGCGGCGCCGGAGCCGATGGCATGTTCATGGTAGTCGAGCACGCGAACGGTCTGGCCTGTGGCGGCGGTGAGCCCGGCAACAAACGCATCAATGGGGCCGGTGCCCGCGCCCTCGACCTGGTGGCGCTTGCCATGCACCTGAACATCGGCCTTGATGTGAAAGGATTTGACGCCGGCGGCGACACGCTCCTCGATCACCAGTTGCTGTGGCGCCGGCACAGTCTGCACGCCGTATTCCTTTTCAAACAGCGCGAAAAGATCCTGCGCCGTCAACTCCTTGCCGGTCGCGTCCATCACGCCCTGTACCACCTGGCTGAATTCGATCTGCAGGCGGCGTGGAAGCTCCAGGCCAAACTCGCTTTCGAGCAGGTAGGCGATGCCGCCTTTGCCGGACTGGCTGTTCACGCGGATCACGGCTTCGTAACTGCGGCCCAGGTCCTTGGGATCAATCGGCAGATACGGCATGTCCCAAATATCTCCCTCCCTGCGCGCCGCGAAGGCCTTCTTGATCGCGTCCTGATGCGACCCTGAAAACGAGGTGTAGACCAGATCGCCCGCATAGGGGTGGCGCGGATGCACGGGCAACTGGTTGCAGTGCTCAACAGTGCGGCGGATCTCGTCGATTTCAGAAAAATCCAGCCCCGGCGACACGCCTTGGGTGTAGAGGTTGAGCGCGATGTTGACCAGGTCCACATTGCCCGTGCGCTCACCATTACCAAAGAGGCAGCCCTCGATGCGGTCGGCGCCTGCCATCAGTGCAAACTCGCCCGCCGCCGTGCCTGTGCCGCGGTCGTTGTGCGGGTGAACCGACAGCACGATCGCATCGCGTCGCGCCAGGTGGCGATGCATCCACTCCATCATGTCCGCAAAAATGTTGGGGGTTGAATGCTCGACCGTTGAAGGCAGGTTGATGATGCACTTGTGAGCTGGCGTCGGCGCCCAAACCTCAGTCACGGCGTCCACGACCCGTTTTGAGAACTCAAGTTCGGTCCCCGACCACATCTCCGGAGAGTACTGAAAGGTCCAGTTCGTGCCCGGCTGCTCAGCAGCCAGCTCGCGGAACAGGCGCGCATTGTCGGTCGCCAGTTTGACGATTTCGTCTTTGTTCATGCCAAGCACCACCCGGCGCATCACCGGCGCGGTGGCGTTATAGAGGTGAATAATCGCCCGGGGTGCCCCCTGCAGCGCTTCGAAGGTACGGCGGATCAGCGGCTCGCGGGCCTGAGTCAGGACCTGAATGGTGACATCGTCCGGGATCAGGCTTTCGTCAATGAGTCTGCGCAAAAAATCAAACTCGACCTGTGAAGCCGACGGAAAACCGACCTCGATTTCTTTGAAGCCAATCTTCACCAGCGTGTCAAACATTCTGAGCTTGCGCGCCATGTCCATGGGTTCGATCAACGCCTGGTTGCCGTCACGCAGGTCCACACTGCACCAGATGGGCGCCTGACGCAGTACCACGTCTGGCCAGCTGCGGTCAGCCAGGCGGACGGGAGGAAAAGACTGGTATTTACTCGAAGGTGTTTTCAACATGGTGATCTCGTCCGCTGTGACATTTCAAACCCAGCAACCCAAAGAAAAACGGCCCGTTGCTGGTGCAAACGGGCCGTTGAATTGGGTGCACGCGTGCGCGTTACCGTCTCCGCCCGTTGGCAGATAGCAGTAGCGCTAGCGAAATTTGGTTCATGGCTTGCAATGTATCACAAAATTTCAGCGGCACGCTACTTGTGAAGGCCGCGCTCATCCGGCTCGTCCGTGGAGGTCGAGATCACGCTGGTCTGCAAGCCTTTGGCCTTGCGCCAGCCATAAAGTACATAGCCGGAGAAACCGTAAATAACAAACAGGCCGAACATCACGGTGGGCGGATCGATGTTGATCACGGCGATACCCAGGGCAATCAGGACAATCACGGCGAACGGGACGCTTCGCTTGATGCTGAGGTCCTTGAAGCTGTAGAAAGGCACGTTGGTGACCATGGTCAGGCCGGCATAAAGCGTGAGCGCAAACATGAGCCAGCGCACCTCTTCACCACCCACGCCAGCTTCTTCCATCAACCAGATAAAACCCGCCACCAAAGCGGCCGCCGCCGGCGATGGCAGGCCCTGAAAGAAACGCTTGTCGACCACCGCCGTGTTGACATTGAAGCGCGCCAGCCTGAGTGCCGCGCAGGCACAGTAAACGAAGGCGGCAATCCAGCCCCAACGGCCCAGGCCAGTCAAGGCCCAGATGTAGGCCACCAGCGCCGGCGCTGCGCCAAACGACACCATGTCGGCCAATGAATCCATCTGCTCGCCAAAAGCACTTTGGGTGTTGGTCATTCGCGCGACGCGTCCATCGAGGCTGTCGAGCACCATAGCGGAAAAAACGCCGATCGCTGCTTGGTCGAAACGACCATTCATGGCCATCACAATGGCGTAAAACCCGCCAAAAAGCCCAGCCAGCGTGATCATGTTGGGCAGAAAGTAAATGCCCTTGCGTCGCTTGCGTGGAGCAACCTCTTCGGCGTCGATGTCAGGGTCGTGGCCATCATGCATGGAAGTTGCTCCGGGTTTCAGAAAAGGGAGTGCACCCAAAGTGCAGCGCAGAGAGTGATTCGGTCATGCTCAGAGGATACCAAACGGTCTCCTGCGGGAAACAAAAAAGCCGCGCAATTGTTTTGCGCGGCTTGAAGCTGAAGGTGACCGGGCCAGGTGAGACCCGGCAGCTTCGTCAGTTGCGGGTCTGGTCCACCAGCTTGTTTTTGGCAATCCAGGGCATCATGGCGCGGAGTTTTTCGCCCACGATCTCGATCTGGTGCTCGGAGTTCAGGCGGCGGCGGCTCAGCAGCGTCGGCGCACCGACACGGTTTTCGAGCAGGAAGCTCTTGGCGTATTCACCGGTCTGGATGTCCTTCAGGCACTTGCGCATGGCTTCTTTCGTGGCCGAGGTCACGATGTTCGGGCCAGTCACGTACTCGCCGTATTCGGCGTTGTTGGAGATCGAGTAGTTCATGTTGGCGATACCGCCTTCATAAATCAGGTCAACAATCAGCTTGAGCTCGTGCAGGCATTCGAAATAGGCCATTTCTGGCGCGTAGCCGGCTTCCACCAGCGTCTCGAAGCCCGCTTTGATCAGCTCGACCGTGCCGCCGCACAACACAGCTTGCTCGCCAAACAGGTCGGTTTCGGTTTCTTCGCGGAAATTGGTTTCGATGATGCCGGCCTTGCCACCACCATTGGCCATGGCGTAGCTCAGCGCCATATCACGCGCCTTGCCGCTCTTGTCCTGATGCACAGCGACCAGGTGTGGCACACCGCCGCCCTGGGTGTAGGTGTTGCGTACCGTGTGGCCGGGGGCCTTGGGCGCCACCATCCAGACGTCGAGGTCAGCGCGTGGAACAACGGCACCGTAGTGCACATTGAAACCGTGGGCAAACACCAGCGAAGCGCCCTGCTTGATGTTCGGAGCCACGTCGTTGGCATAAACCGAACCAATCTGCTCATCAGGCAGCAAAATCATCACGACATCCGCCGACTTGACCGCATCAGCGACTTCGGCGACCTTGAGGCCGGCTTTCTCGACCTTGGGCCAGGAAGCGCCGCCCTTGCGCAGGCCAACCACGACCTTGACGCCGCTGTCGTTCAGGTTTTGCGCGTGCGCATGGCCCTGGCTGCCGTAACCGATGATGGCGACGGTTTTGCCCTTGATCAGGCTCAGGTCGCAGTCTTTGTCGTAATAAACTTTCATTTCTCTCTCCGTAGATATCGTTGATGCTTCTGGCGAAAATGCCCCTCGACAGACCCAGGGCGAACGGTAAACACACATCGCCACTCCTTATCCGTTCGCGCCCCGCCTGTCGAAAACGCGCGAACGGACTGCTAAAACTCAGACTCTGAGAATCCTCTCGCCGCGGCCTATGCCGCTGGAGCCGGTGCGCACGGTTTCCAGAATCGCGCTGCGGTCAATCGCTTCCAGAAACGCATCGTTCTTGGACTGGTCGCCGGTGAGCTCGATGGTGTAGCTCTTCTCGGTCACGTCGATGATCCGGCCACGGAATATATCAGCCATGCGCTTCATTTCCTCGCGCTCCTTGCCGACAGCACGGACTTTGACCATCATCAATTCGCGCTCGGTGTAGGAGCCTTCGGTCAGGTCAACAACCTTGACGACTTCGATCAGGCGGTTCAGGTGCTTGGTGATCTGCTCGATCACGTCGTCAGAGCCGGTGGTCTGGATGGTCATGCGCGACAGGCTGGGATCCTCGGTCGGCGCGACGGTCAGACTTTCAATGTTGTAGCCGCGCGCAGAGAACAGGCCGACCACGCGGGAAAGAGCGCCGGGCTCGTTTTCCAGCAAAACTGCAATGATGTGTTTCATGTTGAGTGATTCCTCTTTTCGGTGCCCTCCCCCTCCGGCGGTAACCGGACGGCTTGGCAGCCAATAGATTCTTCGGATTTGTCATGCCGGACCCGATCCGGCTTTCATGCTGGTGAGCCAGCATGGGTTGCGGGTCAAGCCCGCAATGACAGGCTTTTGTTTACAGGTCTTCGGACCCCAGCAACATTTCGGTGATGCCCTTGCCGGCCTGCACCATCGGGAACACGTTCTCGGTGGGGTCGGTACGGAAGTCCATGAACACGGTGCGATCCTTGAGCTTGCGCGCCTCGCGCAACGCCGGCTCCACATCCTGCGGCTTTTCGATCAGCATGCCGACGTGGCCATAGGCCTCGGCCAGCTTGACGAAATTGGGCAACGCGTCCATGTAGCTACTGCTGTAACGGCCAGCGTACTCGACTTCCTGCCACTGGCGCACCATGCCCAGGTAGCGGTTGTTCAGCGACACGATCTTGATCGGCGTGTTGTACTGAAGGCAGGTCGACAGCTCCTGGATACACATCTGCACCGAGCCCTCGCCGGTGATGCAATAGACCTCGCTCTCCGGCTTGGCCAACTTGATGCCCATGGCATAGGGAATACCGACACCCATGGTGCCCAGGCCGCCAGAGTTGATCCAGCGGCGTGGTTCGTCGAACTTGTAGTACTGCGCCGCCCACATCTGGTGCTGGCCAACGTCGGACGTGATGTAGGTGTCGGCGTCCTTGGTCATGTTCCAGAGGGTTTCGACGACGTACTGCGGCTTGATCACATCGCCCTTGCCCATGCTGTACTTCATGCAGTCGCGCTTGCGCCAGCCTTCAATGGTTTCCCACCAACCGCCCAGCGCGTTGCCGTCGGGCTTGAGGCCGGACTCCCTGATCATCGCGATCAGTTCGGTCAGCACGTCTTTGACATCGCCAACGATGGGAATATCCACCTTGACACGTTTGGAGATGCTCGACGGGTCGATATCGATGTGGATGATCTTGCGTTCGTTTTGCGCAAAGTGTTTCGGGTTGCCGATCACGCGGTCGTCAAAACGCGCGCCGACGGCCAGCAGCACGTCGCAATGCTGCATCGCGTTGTTGGCTTCAATGGTGCCGTGCATGCCCAGCATGCCAAGAAACTTCTTGTCGCTGGCCGGATAGGCGCCCAGGCCCATCAGCGTGTTGGTGCAGGGGTAACCCAGCATGTCCACCAGCGTGCGCAGTTCTTGTGACGCATTGCTCAGCAACACGCCGCCGCCGGTGTAGATGTAGGGCCTTTTGGCCGTCATCAGCAGTTGCAGTGCCTTGCGGATCTGCCCGCCATGGCCCTTGCGCACCGGGTTGTAGGAGCGCATTTCAATGCTCTGCGGGTAGCCGGTGTACAGCGTCTTGTTAAAGGACACGTCCTTGGGGATGTCCACCACCACGGGGCCGGGCCGGCCGCTGCGGGCGATGTGAAAAGCCTTCTTCATGGTTTCAGCCATGTGGCGCACGTCTTTGACAAGAAAGTTGTGCTTGACGATGGGACGCGTGATGCCGACCGTGTCGCATTCCTGGAAAGCATCGAGGCCGATGGCGTGCGTGGGCACCTGGCCGGTGATGATCACCAGCGGGATGCTGTCCATGTAGGCCGTGGCAATGCCGGTGACGGCATTGGTCACGCCGGGACCAGAGGTCACCAGCGCCACACCGACCTCACCCGTGGCACGCGCATAACCGTCGGCCGCGTGCACCGCAGCCTGCTCATGGCGCACCAGAATGTGCTGGATGGTTTCCTGCTTGTAAAAAGCGTCGTAGATGTGCAGGACAGCGCCGCCCGGATAACCCCAGACATGCTTGACGCCTTCGGCTTGCAGCGCTTTCACGAGGATTTCCGCGCCGCGGAGTTCTTGGGGGTTTGAAGCGGCAGATGCTGCCGCTGCTGCCGAAGCGATTTCGGCCTTTGTGATTTCCATGATGAACCTTTGTGAATTTCTCTAACGAAATACCTTGGGTGCCGCTTCGCCCGCTCTTGTGGAGCAGCGTCGAGACTTGAGGCCAAAACCATGGGCGGAAACATAAACCGCCGGGTCATGACCCGTTTGCTATTTGAATTGCAAGAGGAATTATAGGGCACCAGCTGGCCAGCGACAGGCGCAAACACCAGTAAAGTGCAGTTGGAGTTCCTTTGGAGTGCGGCTGGCAAGGTGCTTGATGCGATAATTTTGCAGCCAGCAGCCCTCGCTGGCACACGTCTGTCGTGCCAGCCGCCCCAGAAAGCGTCCGGCAAACAAATAAAACAATGACAGTGCTGGGACAAACCTGAAATCAAAACCGTTGGCAACCGAACAAGAACTTTCTGACTTCCTGAAAAGCGTTGAAAAACGCGCTTTCAAGCGCAGCGTCTACCACGTCCGGGACGATGAGGCAGCGCTTGACATTGTTCAGGACAGCATGATGAAGCTGGCCCATCACTATGGTGACAAGCCCGCAGCCGAACTGCCCATGCTGTTCCAGCGCATTTTGTCCAATACCACGCTGGACTGGTTCCGCCGCCGCAAGACCCGCAACGCGCTGTTTTCCAATATGAGCGACTTTGAATCCGCCGGAGACGACGGAGATTTCGATCTGCTTGAAACTTTAGAGTCGTCCACCAGCTCAGAGGGAACTGAAAGTGCACAAGACGCAACCGAGCGGGCGCAAATCTTGCGGGAAATAGAGCTGGAGATCAAGGAACTGCCAGGCCGTCAACGAGAAGCCTTTCTCATGCGTTACTGGGAGGAAATGGATGTGGCCGAAACGGCTGCTGCCATGGGTTGCTCCGAAGGTAGCGTGAAAACGCATTGTTCGCGCGCAGTCCGTGCACTCAGCAAAGCTTTGGCCGCCAAGGGAATAACACTATGAATCGCTCACCGCAGTACCACACCGACATCCTGCAGGACCGCTATGGCCTGAAAGCCGCCGCCTACCTGTCTGCAGGCACCGCCGACCTGCCCTACGACATTTCCGAGCGCCTGCGCGCCGGGCGCGCCCAGGCGGTAGCAGCGCGAAAGATCGCCAAAGTGCAGACCATAGCCGTGACCGCCTCCGCTGGCGCGGGTTCAGTCCTGACTTGGGGTTCGGACGATGGTTTTGGCCTGTGGGGCCGGATCGGCTCAATACTGCCCCTGATCGCTCTGGTTGTGGGCTTGCTCGCCATCAATACCCTGCAAACCGACAGGCAGGTCCAGGAACTGGCCGAGGTGGACTCGGCCTTGTTGACCGACGATCTGCCGCCTGACGCGTATTCCGACCCCGGTTTTGTGCAATATCTCAAAACCACGCTTTGAGCCGGCCTCGGCGCGCCCCCTGAAGACCTCCTCCATGACTGTGTCAACGACTAACCGCCCCTTTCGCTCGGCTGACTTGCGCAAGGCCGCCTGCGTGCCGCTGGCAGGTCATCTGGCGCTGTCCCTGGCCCTGTTTGTTTCTGCGGGCGCCAGCGCCCAGACCGCGGCACTGGCCCCTGCTAAACCCGCAAAAACCATGGTTGCCCAGACCTCCTCCAGCCCGGCGTGGAGCGAACTGAACCCCGCGCAGCGCGACATTCTGCAGCCGCTGGCCCCCTCCTGGCCGTCGCTAAGCCGGAACCACAAGCGTAAATGGCTGGAAATGGCCAAAAGTTACCCCGCCCTGTCCGCTGAAGAGCAGGCAAAAATGCAGGGCCGCATGAAGGAATGGGTGGCCCTCAGTCCGCAGCAGCGGACCCAGGCCCGACTGAATTTCGCAAAAACCAAAGAGTTGTCCAAAGAACTGACGGCCGAAGAGAAAAAGGCCATGTGGGATACCTACCAGTCGCTCAGCAGCGAAGAAAAACAAAAGCTCGCTGACAAGGCGCCGCCCAAACCTGGGGGCGCGGCTCCGGCCTCCAAACCTGTGTCCCGGCAGAAGCTGGCCACCCTTCCGTCCCCTGCCGATCAGGCCAAGGCCAAAGCAGCGCCTAAAATTATGGTTTCGCAGCCGATTGACAACCCGCCTGGCACGGCCCCGGCGCCCAGCCCTGCTGCCGTGCAAGGCACGCCGCCGGTCCAGCCGCATTAGGTCCTGTGCCAGGACAAGGCCGGATTCACGGTCATTTCGTGCTGCGGCCCTTATCCGCCGTCACCTGGTCGCTACAAAATTGATAGTTCACGCCACCCCACACGTCATGACACCGTCCCTGCGCAGGCGCATGGCTTGCTGGCTTTACGAAGGCCTGCTGATGTTCGGTGTCGTTTTTATCGCCGGTTACCTGTTCGGCACGCTGAGCCAGACGCGCAATGCACTGGACAATCGCCACGTGCTGCAGGCCTTCCTGTTTGTGGTGTTCGGTATTTATTTCGTCTGGTTCTGGGCCAAAGGTCAGACCTTGGCCATGAAAACCTGGAACATCCGCGTGGTGGACCGTCTGGGCGCGCCCATCACCCAACAACGCGCCTTGCTGCGCTACGTGCTGAGCTGGCTGTGGTTTTTGCCGCCGCTGGTCATCAGTTGGCTGTTCGGCCTGCCCGGCAGGGAAGCCGCCGTCCTCGCCCTGGGTTGGGTGCCCATCTGGGCCATCCTGGCGCGCTTTCATCCGGACAGGCAGTTCTGGCATGACGCCATGGCCGGCACCCGGCTGGTGAGCAGCCTGCCGCCAGCGGCCCAGGCCAAGCCGGTTTGAGACCAGCCCGCCATGCCAGCCTCACGTCAAACTGCCACAGAGCGGCGCGACAATGGGCGCATGCCTGAACAAGTTTCTTCCCCCCTGCTTCATGCGGGTCAAACCGACATACCCGCCGCTCCGCCCGTGAATCCCCAGAAAGACCGCAAGGGCCTGAAGCGCGTCTGGCACGCACTGGGCTACTCGGTAGCCGGCCTGCGCGCAGGCTGGCAGGAAGCCGCCTTCCGCCAGGAGGCCATCGCCTCGCTGGTGCTGCTGCCCGCGGCTTTCTGGCTGGGCCGCAGCTGGGTTGAAACCGTGCTGCTGGCCGGCTCCGTCATCCTGGTGATGATCATCGAGCTGCTCAACACCGGCATAGAAACCGCCATCGACCGCATCGGCCCCGAGTGGCACGACCTGTCCAAACGCGCCAAGGACATGGGCAGCGCCGCCGTGCTGTTGAGTCTGCTGCTGTGCGCCGGTACCTGGGCGCTGGCGTTGTTCCACCGGTTGCTTGCATGACGCCGGCTTTTTCGATTTGCGTGTACTGCGGTTCGCGTCCGGGCGTGGACCCGCTCTTTGCCGACGCCGCGCGCCAGGTTGGCACCTGGATAGGCAGGCACGAGGGGCAACTGGTCTACGGCGGTGGCCGCAATGGCTTGATGGGCATCGTGGCTGACGCCACGCTGGCGGCCGGCGGGTGCGTGATTGGCGTGATTCCCAAGGCCCTGGTTGAAAAGGAATGGGCGCACACCGGTTGCACCGAGCTGCACATCGTGGACACCATGCATGAGCGCAAACGCATCATGGCCGAACACGCCGATGCCTTTTTGTCCCTGCCGGGCGGCATAGGCACGCTGGAAGAGTTTTTCGAGGTCTGGACCTGGCGCCAGCTCGGCTACCACGCCAAGCCGGTGGGCCTGCTCAACCTGAACGGTTATTACGACCATCTGCTGGCTTTTTTGCGCACGTCAGTGCAAAACGGCTTCATGAGCGACTGGCAGATGGAGCTGATCCATGTCGGCGTCGAGCCCGAGGCCTTGCTGAAGCAGCTGGTACAGGTCGCGGGCATGGCGCCCGAGGGCCAGCGGCTGGATCAGATTTAGCTCAGGGTCGGTGGAGGAATATCCGGGCCGGTTTTTCCGCCGGGCCGCCCCAAGGAAAAATGCGCCCCCTCGGGGGGCAGCGCATTACACGAAGTGAAAAGCGTGGGGGCCAGTAGGTTCAGACTGCAGATTCGTCCTCTTCCCCGGTACGGATACGCACCACACGCTCCACACTGGTGATGAAAATCTTGCCGTCGCCGATCTTGCCGGTGCGCGCGGCGCGCACGATGGCTTCAACGCAGCGGTCCACGTCTTCGGTTTTCACCACGACTTCGACCTTGACCTTGGGCAGGAAGTCCACGACATATTCAGCGCCTCGGTAGAGTTCGGTATGGCCTTTCTGGCGACCAAAACCCTTGACCTCGGTGACCGTCAGGCCAGTCACGCCGCACTCGGCCAGGGCTTCACGGACTTCTTCGAGTTTGAAGGGTTTGAGGACGGCGGTAATTTGTTTCACTGAATATCTCCGTTGGTTTTAAGTATTGTCATACAGCTCCGGAAGTGACCCCTTCCCAGCTCAGCCGGGGCTGCGGGAGTGGCTTCGCCAGACCGCAGGCGCAGCGGCCCCCTCGGGGGGCAGGGAGTTACGCGAAGCGAGCGACCGTGGGGGCCTCATTGCCGAAACTTATTGGTGACAGGATAGCGCCAATCCTTGCCGAAACTTCGGTGGCTAACCCGAATGCCTATGGGTGCCTGGCGGCGCTTGTACTCATTGATGCGGATCAGCCGGGTTACACGCTCAACGACGGCACGGTCAAACCCGGCGGCAATGATGCTTTCAATGCTTTCATCGTTTTCCATGTAGCGCTGCAAGATCGCATCCAGAATCTCGTAGGGCGGCAGGCTGTCCTGGTCGGTCTGGTCGGCGCGCAGCTCGGCGCTTGGCGGGCGCGTGATGATGCGCTCCGGAATCGGGTTGCTGCCGGTGCCGTAGGGGTCGTTCTCGTTGCGCCATTGTGCGAGCCGGAACACCGTGGTTTTCAGCAAGTCCTTGATGACCGCAAACCCGCCCGCCATGTCGCCATACAAGGTGCAGTAGCCGGTGGCCATCTCGCTCTTGTTGCCAGTGGTCAGCACAATGGAGCCAAACTTGTTGGACAGCGCCATCAAAAACACGCCGCGAATCCGCGCCTGAATGTTTTCTTCGGTGGTGTCTTCCGGCAGGCCCTTGAACTCACCGGCCAGCGATGCCTTGAAGGCTTCGAACTGCGGAATGATGGAAATCTCGTCGTAACGCACCTTCAAACGTGCCGCCATGTCACGGGCGTCTATCCAGGAGATATCGGCCGTGTAGGGTGAAGGCATCATCACCGTGCGCACCTTGTCGGCGCCCAGAGCATCCACCGCAATCGCCAGCACCAGCGCCGAATCGATGCCCCCCGACAGGCCCAGGATGGCGCCCGGAAACCCGTTTTTACCCAGGTAGTCACGTACGCCCAGCACCAGCGCGTCCCACAGGTCCGCCTCGGCGCTGCGCTCGGGCGCGACAGCTGCTACTATTTTTATAGCTGCCTGCGTCCGCTGCGCCTGGGCCACAAACAGATTTTCGCTGAAACTTTCGGCTCGACCGGCCAGTGTGCCGTCAGCCTGCAGGGCAAAGGAGTGGCCCTCAAAAACAATCTCGTCCTGCCCGCCCACCAGATGCGCGTACACCATGGGCAACCCCGTTGCCAGCACACGCTCGCGCATCATCAATTCCCGCTCACCGCCCTTGCCCACGTGGAAGGGCGAGGCATTGATGACCGCCAGCATTTCGGCGCCAGCTTCTTTGGCCAGCCGGGCCGGTTCTTCAAACCAGGCGTCCTCGCAGATCAGCAAGCCGATACGCACTGCG
>NZ_JBDNGU010000133.1:0-18677 GCF_041689105.1 Polaromonas sp.
TAAAGCTCACTGGCAATTAAGCAGCGAGTGCGAAACGTTCGTCGTTTGCAGTTAGTTTGTTTGAATCAGTTTTACGAGCACACTCAGCTCGACATGCACCACACCGCGTCCGAACCCACGTCGAAACCAATGCAGCCCCAAGCTGACTAGTTTACGCCATTCGCAGCAAATTCAAGAGCGCGGCTGGCGAAACAATCGTGGCGTCGGCTTGCCAGTGACGGGTATCAGCCAGCGCACCGAGGTAACCGTAGGCTGCGGCCACTGTCGGCATGCCGGCGGCGCGGCCAGCCACGATGTCGCGCTCGTCGTCACCCACATAAACACAGCGTGCGGGTTCAACACCGAGCTGGCGGGCGGCTTCCAGCAGGGGCGCCGGGTGCGGCTTCGCGTGCGGCGTCGTGTCGCCGCTGATGATGGTTTGCGCCGTACCGAACAGGGGCATCTGTCGCGTCAGCGGCAAGGTAAACCGCTGCGACTTGTTGGTAACCACACCCCACTTGAGACCGGCCCTGTCGATTTGGGCGATCAGTTCGACCACCCCATCAAAAGCGTAGGTGCGCTCAGTCATGCAGGCTTCGTAATTGACGAAAAACTCTTCTTTCAGGTCGCTGAAACCGGCATCGTCAGGCGTCAACCCAAAAGCAATCCCAATCATGCCGCGGGCGCCAGCGCCGGCCATCGGCCTGTAGTCGGCCAGCGGCAACGAAGCCAGACCGCGGTCTGTTCGCATCTTGTCGGCGGCGGCACCAAGGTCCGGGGCGCTATCGATCAGCGTACCGTCCAGGTCAAAAAGCACGGCATCAATCTGGTCGAACATATCAGGCCTTCTGCGTGGCCAGCAGGTAATTGACGCTGGTATTCGCGCTGAGCCAGTAGTGCCGGGTCAAGGGGTTGTATTCCATGCCCCGGGTTTGCTGCAAATTGAGCCCGGCGCTGCGAGCATAAGCAGCCAGTTCGCTGGGCTTGATGAGTTTGGCGTATTCGTGGGTGCCGCGCGGCAGCAGGTTCAGGATGTATTCTGCGCCCACAATGGCAAACAAGAAGGCCTTGGCATTGCGGTTGATGGTCGAGAAAAACACATGTCCACCGGGTTTGACAAGCGTCGCGCAGGCCTTGACGACCGAGGACGGGTCCGGCACGTGTTCGAGCATTTCCATGCAGGTCACCACGTCGAAGCCGGCAGGTTGCTCAAGCGCCAGCGCCTCCGCGCTGATTTCACGGTACTCGACGCCTTGCGTTTCGGCCTCCAGCGCATGCAGCTGGGCGACTTTGAGCGCCTTGCCTGCCAAGTCGATGCCCAGCACCTGCGCACCCTGTCTGGCCATGGCGTCCGCCAGAATGCCACCGCCACAGCCAATGTCGAGAACCCGCTTGCCCTTGAGTGGCGCCAGGCTCTCAATCCAGCCCAGGCGCAGGGGGTTGATCTGATGCAGCGGTCGGAACTCGCTTTCGGTGTCCCACCAACGGTGGGCCAATTCAGAAAATTTGGCCAGTTCGGCCGGGTCTGCGTTTTCAGTGGTGTGCATCATTCGATTATCGCCCGGACATAAAAAAACCGCGCCGTGGCGCGGTTTTTTAAGCGATCCGCGAGGGATTACTTGTTGGCGCGGGTACCAACCACTTCGATTTCCACGCGACGGTTCTTCGCGCGGCCTTCGCCGGTCTTGTTGTCAGCAACTGGCTGTTTCTCGCCTTTGCCTTCGGTGTAAACGCGATTTTTCTCGACGCCTTTGGACACCAGATAAGCCTTGACGGATTCAGAGCGGCGAACCGACAACTTCTGGTTGTAGGAGTCGGAACCAATTGCGTCGGTGTGACCAACAGCAATGATGACTTCAAGGTTGATGCCCTGGATCTTGCCGACCAGATCGTCAAGCTTGGCTTTGCCTTCAGGCTTCAGCACGGACTTGTCGAAGTCAAAGAACGCATCAGCAGCGTAAGTGACTTTGGTAGCAGCAGGAGGGGGAACCGGCTTGGCAGGTGCTGGCTTGGCAGGAACTGCTGCCGCAGGAGCAGGAGCAGGCATTGCTTTCGGTACTACCGGGACAATAGCGCCGTCGCAACCTGGAGCGGCAGTAGCCGGTGTCCAGACGCTATTGCGCCAGCACAATTCGTTCGTGCCGTTTTTCCAGACGAGTTCGTTCGTACCGTTTTTCCAGTTGTCGACTGTTTGTGCACCAGCGGCGGTTGCAAGCGCTGCGGAAGCAAACAACATTGCCACTTTGTTGAGTTTCTTCATGGTTCTCCTCTAGAGAAAAGCCGCAGACTTGCTGCGATTGAATACACGCCGTGAGTGACCATCACTCAAAGCGTTACAGTTATTGTGCCATAGCTCATTCGCGGTTCAAGCGCGGTATCGGCTTCGTCCGACACAGAATCAAGATTCTTTGTTTTCTGTTGCGAGCGTGCCACACCCGGGCTAACCTAAACTCAGGCCTTAAAATCAGTGGGCTTGGCTCCTCGAGCGCATCGCCAAATCCAATTCAGGCCTCTCATGACCCAGTTTGCCAAAGAAACCCTCCCCATCAGTCTTGAAGAGGAAATGCGGCGCAGCTACCTTGATTACGCGATGAGCGTCATCGTCGGCCGAGCCTTGCCAGATGCCCGCGATGGCCTCAAGCCGGTCCACAGGCGCGTACTGTTTGCGATGCATGAGCTGAACAATGACTGGAACCGGCCCTACAAGAAATCAGCGCGTATCGTCGGCGACGTGATTGGTAAATACCACCCACACGGCGACCAGTCCGTCTATGACGCAATCGTCCGCATGGCGCAGGACTTCTCCCTGCGCCACATGCTGGTCGATGGCCAGGGCAACTTCGGCTCGGTGGATGGCGACAGTGCTGCGGCCATGCGTTACACCGAGGTTCGGCTGGCCAAGATCGCCCAGGAAATGCTCGCGGACATCGACAAGGAGACCGTCGATTTTGGCCCCAACTATGACGGCAGCGAAAAAGAGCCGCTGGTTCTGCCCTCACGCATACCCAACCTGCTGATCAACGGCTCCGGCGGCATTGCGGTGGGCATGGCCACCAATATCCCGCCGCACAACATCAACGAAGTTGTCGACGCCTGCCTGTACCTGCTGAAGAACCCGCAGGCCAGCATCGACGAGCTCATGGAAATCATTCCGGCGCCGGACTTCCCCACTGCGGGCATCATCTACGGCATCAACGGCGTCAAGGACGGTTACCGTACCGGCCGCGGCAAAGTGGTCATGCGCGCGCGCTGCCATTTTGAGGACATCGACAAGGGCCAGCGCCAGTCCATCATCGTTGACGAGCTCCCTTACCAGGTCAACAAAAAAACGCTGCAGGAGCGCATGGCCGAGCTGGTCCATGAGAAAAAAATCGAGGGCATCAGCCACATCCAGGACGAAAGCGACAAGTCAGGCATGCGACTGGTGATCGAGCTCAAGCGCGGCGAGGTGCCCGAAGTCGTCCTCAACAACCTGTACAAGCAGACGCAGTTGCAGGACACCTTCGGCATCAACATGGTGGCGCTGGTCAACGGCCAGCCGAAACTTTGCAACCTGAAAGACCTGATCCAGGTCTTTCTGTCACATCGCCGCGAAGTGGTCACGCGCCGTACCGTCTTCACCTTGCGCAAGGCGCGCGAGCGTGGCCATGTGCTGGAGGGCCTGGCCGTCGCGCTGGCGAACATTGACGACTTCATTGCCATCATCCGCAACGCGCCGACCCCGCCGGTGGCCAAAGCCGAGCTGATGCTCAGGCCATGGGACAGCAGCCTGGTACGCGAGATGCTGACCCGCACGCGCGCCGACGGCGGCGTGGTCAATGCCGACGATTACCGCCCAGACGGCCTGGAAAAAGAATACGGCATGGGCAACGACGGCCTGTACCGCCTGTCCGAAACCCAGGCCCAGGAAATCCTGCAGATGCGCCTGCAGCGCCTGACCGGGCTCGAGCAGGACAAGATCGTTGCCGAGTACAAGGAGGTCATGGCAGAAATCGACGACTTGCTGGACATCCTGGCACGTCCCGAGCGCGTCTCGACCATCATCGGCGAAGAACTGGCCGTCATACGCCATGAATTCGGTCAGACCAAACTCGGCGCCCGCCGCAGCCAGGTCGAGCACAGCTCCTTCGACCTCAGCACCGAAGACCTGATCACGCCGACCGACATGGTGGTCACCTTGTCGCACACCGGCTACATCAAAAGCCAGCCCCTGTCCGAATACCGCGCACAAAAGCGTGGTGGGCGGGGCAAGCTGGCAACGGCGACCAAGGAAGACGACTGGGTGGACCAGCTCTTCATCGCCAACACGCACGACTACATCCTGTGTTTTTCCAACCGCGGCCGGCTCTACTGGCTCAAGGTATGGGAAGTGCCGGCCGGCTCGCGCGGCTCGCGAGGCCGCCCCATCGTCAACATGTTTCCGCTGCAGGAAGGCGAGAAAATCACCGTGGTGCTTCCTCTGACCGGGGAAAAACGCACCTTCCCGGCAGACCAGTATGTGTTTATGGCGACCAGCATGGGCACAGTCAAAAAGACGCCGCTGGAAGACTTCAGCAACCCGCGCAAGGCCGGCATCATTGCGGTTGACCTCGACGATGGCGACTACCTGATTGGCGCCGCGCTGACCGACGGCAAACACGACGTGATGTTGTTCTCCGACGGCGGCAAGGCCGTTCGTTTTGATGAAAACGACGTCCGGCCGATGGGCCGTAACGCCCGCGGCGTGCGCGGCATGATGCTCGACGACGGCCAGGGCGTGATCGCCATGCTGGTGGCGGAGGACGAGCAGCAAAGCGTTCTGACCGCCACCCAGCACGGTTTTGGCAAGCGCACCTCCATCCAGGAATACACCCGCCACGGCCGCGGCACCAAAGGCATGATCGCCATCCAGCAAAGCGAACGCAACGGCAAAGTGGTTGCAGCGACGTTGGTGCATGTGGACGACGAGATCATGCTGATCACCGACAAGGGTGTACTGGTGCGCACCCGTGTCAGCGAAATACGCGAGATGGGCCGTGCCACCCAGGGCGTGACCCTGATTGGCCTGGACGAAGGCTCCCAGCTCAGTGGCTTGCAGCGTATCGTCGAAAATGATGCAGCGCTGGATGACAACGATCTCGAAGCCGGCACAGATTCAGCCAACCCCACCTCCAACCCGGAACCCAATCAATGAAAACAATACTGACAGCAGTGGTCATGGCCGCCTGCGCCTTCTCGGCCTCCAGCCAGGCACAGACCAACGACCCAAAACTCGAATGGGCCACCCGCCTGGTGGCCTTGCAACAAGGCCCCGACCTGGACAGCCTGGTCGATCAACTCGCCACCAGCGCGTCGCAGGACGTGATCAGCAGTTGGGAGCCGCGGCTGGAGCTCATAACACCCCAGGCCAAACAGGCCAAAGTGGGCGAAGAGATCAACGCCGAGATCGTCAAATTCGCAACCGATGCGAACAAGATCATCGCCAGCAAGGTGGCCATGGTCAGCCGCGATGCGCTGGTACCGGCCTACATGGATCGCTTCACACTGGACGAACTGAAACAACTGACCGCCTTCTTCGAATCTCCTGCCGTCAAAAAATACAAGGCCACAACACCCGTCCTGGTCAATGTGTTTGTCCAGAAGCTGGTGGAGTCGTCGCGCACCGAAATTCAGGCGCGTGCCAAGCAGTTTGCCGCCGTAGCCGAAAAAATTGCCGGCCCTTTACCCGCAGCCAAGCCGCCCGTTGCAGCGCCGGCAAAACCTGCCAAAAAATGAGCCCTGACCCGTGCCCGGTGCCGCCGTTTCAGACACATCATTCATGACCCGGGATCTGCAACAGCTACGGCAACAGATTGACTCGGTGGATCAGCAGTTGCTGGCACTTCTCAATCAGCGGGCGGCTTTGGCCAATGAGGTCGGCGAGCTCAAGCGCAAGGACGGCTCGCCGGTTTTTCGGCCGGAGCGCGAAGCGCAGGTCATTCAGGGCCTGCAGACGGCCAACGCCGGGCCCCTCAAAAGCGACAGCATCTCCCACATCTGGCGCGAAGTGATGTCGGCTTGCCGAGCCCTCGAAGCCCCACAGCGGGTGGCCTATCTGGGCCCGGCCGGCACCTTCAGCGAGCAAGCGGCTGTGCAGTTTTTCGGTTCGAGCATTGAACACCAGCCCTGCGCCAGTTTTGACGAGGTGTTTCGGGCCGCTACGGCAGGCACGGCCCAATTCGGCGTGGTGCCGGTTGAAAACAACACCGAGGGCGTGGTGACTCGCACACTCGACCTGTTCCTCAATTCTCCTTTGCATGTAGTGGGAGAAACCAGCCTGCTGGTGCGCCATAACCTGCTGCGCCGGTCCAACTCACTGGCGGGCATTGAGGTTGTGCTTGCGCATGCACAGGCACTGGCGCAGTGCCAGGGCTGGCTTGGTACCCATTTGCCCGACGCCGAGCGGCGCGCCGTTTCCAGCAATGCCGAGGGCGCGCGGCTGGCTGCCAGCAACCCGACTTGGGCCGGGATTGCCAGCGAACGCGCTGGCGCGGAGTTTGGCCTGCACATCGCGGCCCACGCGATCCAGGATGACGCCTTCAACCGCACACGTTTCGCCGTGATCTGCCTGCCGCAGGTGCTGGCTGCGCCGCAGGCATCAGGCAAGGACTGTGTCAGCCTGATTGTGTCTGTGCCCAATCGTCCAGGTGCGGTGCATGACATCCTGGTTCCGCTGAAAACCCACGGCGTATCGATGACGCGTTTCGAGTCGCGGCCTGCGCGCTCGGGCCAGTGGGAGTACTTTTTTTACATCGATCTGCAGGGTCACCCCTCTCAGCCCCATGTGGCGGCGGCCCTGAAAGATCTGCAGCAGCTTTGTGCGTTTTATAAAGTGCTGGGTACCTATCCCATAGCTGATTAAGAAATAATGAAAACTCCACATATCTCCCAGGCGCCCGGTCATGTTTGAACAACTGGGACTGATAGGTTGTGGCCTGATGGGCGGCTCTTTCGCGCTGGCGCTCAAACGTGCCGGCCTGGTCAAGCGTGTTGTCGGATACAGCAAGTCCCCTTCCACCACAGAGCGGGCGCGGCAGATGGGCGTCATCGACGTGGAAGCGCCCTCGGCCCTGCTGGCGGTGTCTGGCGCCGACATCGTGCTGCTGGCGGTGCCGGTTTCAGCCACCGAAGCCACCTTCAAGGCGATCCGCCACCTGGTCGGGTCCAACACGCTGATCATGGACGTCGGCTCCACCAAGCGTGACGTGGTGGACGCCGCGCGGCGCGTGCTGCACGACCATCTCGGCTGTTTTGTGCCGGCCCACCCCATCACCGGCAAAGAAGTGTCTGGCGTGGAAAATGCCGATGCGGACCTCTACTTCGGCAAGCAGGTCATCCTGACCCCGATTGAACGCACATTCACGGTCCAGCTTGAAAAGGCGGTGAACGTCTGGACGGCGCTGGGCTGCAACGTGGTGAAAATGTCGCCCCAGTCGCATGACGCTGCGTATGCCGCTGTCAGCCACCTGCCGCACCTGATCGCCTTCGCGCTGATAAACAGCATTTCTGGCCAGCCGCAGGGCAAGGACTATCTCTCACTGGCAGGGCCGGGCTTTCGCGACTTCACCCGCATCGCAGCCAGCGATCCCAAGATGTGGCGCGATATCCTGGTCGCCAACAAGGAAGAGCTGCTGGAGCAGTCCAATATCTTCCAGAACACCCTGAATGACCTGGAAAAACTGATCGCCGCCGCGAATGGAGATGCGCTGGAAGAGCAGATCGACAAGGCCAGC
The DNA here is from genome assembly GCF_041689105.1 of Polaromonas sp. GTDB lineage: Bacteria > Pseudomonadota > Gammaproteobacteria > Burkholderiales > Burkholderiaceae_C > Polaromonas. The sequence continues at coordinate 7,731 of NZ_JBDNGU010000133.1, forward strand.
AACACGCGCGCCAACTGGCGGATCAGCTCCCCGAAATCGCATAAATAGACCGCGCCCATGTTCGACACCGCCTTCTTGGACATTCCAGCATTGACGGGTGCCGGGGGCACCGTCCACCTGCCCGGCTCCAAAAGCATCTCCAACCGCGTGTTGCTGCTGGCAGCGCTGAGCGAAGGCCGCACTACGGTGCACGACCTGCTGGCCTCCGACGATACCGCCGTGATGCTTGCTGCGCTGCGCCAGCTGGGCTGCGGTGTCCAGGAAAACGGCAGCACCGCCGTGATAGACGGCCTGGGAGGGCGGGCGGTCCAGGCACAGGCCACGCTGTACCTGGGCAACGCCGGCACAGCCATGCGGCCACTGACTGCGGCGCTTGCGTTGCTCGGCGGGGATTTCGAACTCTCGGGCGTGCCACGCATGCACGAACGGCCGATCGGCGACCTGGTCGATGCCCTGCGGCAGCTCGGCTGCGCCATCGACTATATGGGCCAGGAGGGTTTTCCGCCGCTGCGCATCCGCACCGGCCAACTGGCGCTAGACGCCCCGATCCGGGTACGCGGCGACGTATCCAGCCAGTTTCTGACCGCTCTGCTGCTGGCGCTGCCGCTGGTGGCAAGCCGCGACATAAACATCGAAGTCGTCGGCGAGTTGATCTCCCGGCCTTATGTCGAAATCACGCTGAATCTGCTGGACCGCTTCGGCATTCAGGTGCAGCGCGAGGGCTGGCAGCGTTTCACCATCCCTGCCGGTAGTCGCTACCGCTCGCCAGGCGATATCCACGTCGAAGGGGACGCCTCATCTGCTAGCTATTTCATAGCGCTTGGCGCAATAGCAGCAAGGGCTGGGGACAAAAATGGCATAACAATTGAAGGCTTGGGAGAAGCTTCCATACAGGGGGATATCCGATTTATCGAGGCGGCCCGGCAGATGGGCGCGCGTATCGACGCCAGCGCTAACAGCCTGACCATCCGCCGCGGCGCCTGGCCCCTCAAGGCGATAGACATGGACTGCAACCACATCCCTGACGCGGCCATGACGCTGGCGGTGATGGCACTCTACGCCGACGGCCCCAGCACGCTGCGCAACATTGCCAGCTGGCGTGTCAAGGAAACCGACCGCATCGCCGCCATGGCTTGCGAGTTGCGCAAGCTCGGCGCCAGCGTTGAGGAAGGGACCGACTACCTGACAGTAACACCACCAGTCCAGTGGCAAGCCGCGCCCATCCATACCTATGACGACCACCGTGTCGCCATGTGTTTTTCGCTGGCAGCCTTTAACCCGGCGCGTCTACCGGTGCGCATTCTGGACCCGCGTTGCGTCGGAAAAACCTTTCCGGATTACTTCGAAAGCCTGTTTTTGGTGGTCCAGACCGAGCCCGCCCTGGTGCCCGTGATCTGTATCGACGGCCCGACCGCGTCCGGCAAGGGCACGGTCGCTGCTGTGGTCGCCAAACGGCTGGGCTACCACTTTCTGGATTCCGGCGCGATGTACCGCATCACCGCACTGGCGGCGATACAGGCCGGGTTGGCCATCGCACCCGCTCAGGAAGCCGCCATTGCGGCCCTGGCGCGGCAGTTGCCGGTGCGCTTTATCGACGGCCAGATTTTTCTGGGTGACCAGGACGTGACCGACACCATACGCACCGAGGAAGCCGGCATGAACGCCTCGCGCGTGTCCGCCCTGCCCTCCGTGCGTCTGGCGCTGGTGGACCTGCAGCACGGGTTCAGGCGCTTGCCAGGGCTGGTCGCTGACGGGCGGGACATGGGCACAGTGATTTTCCCGGACGCTGCGCTCAAAATTTTCCTGACAGCCAGCGCCCGCCACCGTGCCGAACGTCGCCATAAGCAATTGATTTCAAAGGGAATTTCGGCTACAATCGCCGGGATTCAGCAGGATCTGGAGGCTAGGGATGCACGTGACATGTCACGGCGGGCCGCCCCTTTGAAACCCGCTGACGACGCTGCGCTGCTGGACAACTCCGAGCTGTCGATTGAAGAATCGGTCGCCCACGTGTTGCAACTGTGGCAAAGTACCCGGCCCTTCTGACCCCCGTACATTTTTGTAGGCACACCAGTGCACGGTTGGCAGGATCATTAACTTAACCGCGGTCACCCGCACCAAACCGCCGCAGTCAGCTCTAAAAACGATAGCAATGGTGCCGTCGGAACCCTGTGCTGTGGACTAGGAAAATCAATGTCAGAATCTTTTGCCGCCCTATTTGAAGAATCGCTGAAACGCTCTGAAATGCGTACCGGTGAAGTCATCACCGCTGAAGTCGTTCGTATCGACCACAACCACGTTGTCGTCAACGCCGGACTCAAATCCGAGGCCTATGTCCCCCTCGAAGAATTCAAAAACGACCAGGGCGAACTCGAAGTCCAGGTCGGCGACTTTGTCTCCGTGGCCATCGACTCCGTCGAAAACGGCTATGGCGACACCTTGCTGTCCCGCGACAAGGCCAAACGCCTGGCATCGTGGATGAGCCTGGAAAAAGCCCTGGAATCCGGCGAATTTGTCACCGGCCAGACCAGCGGCAAGGTCAAGGGCGGCTTGACCGTTCTCGTCAATGGCATCCGCGCCTTCCTGCCTGGCTCGCTGATCGACACCCGCCCCATCAAGGACTTGTCTCCGTACGAGAACAAGACCATGGAATTCAAGGTCATCAAGCTGGACCGCAAGCGCAACAACGTGGTGCTGAGCCGCCGCGCCGTTGTCGAAGCCAGCATGGGCGAAGAACGCGCCAAGTTGATGGAAACCCTGAAAGAAGGCTCTGCCGTCAAGGGCATCGTGAAGAACATCACCGAATACGGTGCCTTCGTTGACCTCGGCGGCATCGACGGCCTGCTGCACATCACCGACATGGCATGGCGCCGCGTGCGTCACCCAAGCGAAGTGGTGACGGCTGGCCAGGAAATTGTGGCCAAGATCCTGAAGTTCGACACCGAGAAAAATCGCGTTTCGCTGGGCCTCAAACAGATGGGCGACGACCCTTGGATGGGCGTGAACCGCCGCTACCCGCAAAGCACCCGCCTGTTCGGCAAGATCACCAACATCGCCGACTACGGCGCGTTTGTGGAACTCGAGCCCGGCATCGAAGGCTTGGTCCACGTGTCCGAGATGGACTGGACCAACAAGAACGTGGCACCGAGCAAACTCGTGGCACTGGGCGACGAAGTCGAAGTCATGGTCCTCGAGATCGACGAGGACAAACGCCGCATCAGCCTGGGCATGAAACAGTGCAAGGCCAACCCGTGGCAAGAGTTTGCACAGGACACCAAGCGCGGCGACCGCGTCAAGGGCCCGATCAAGTCGATCACCGACTTCGGCGTCTTTGTGGGCCTGGCTGCAGGTATCGACGGCCTGGTGCACCTGTCCGACCTCTCGTGGAATGAGCCCGGCGAAGCCGCCGTGCGCAACTACAAAAAGGGCCAGGAAGTTGAAGCGATTGTGCTGGCTGTCGACGTGGACCGCGAGCGCATCTCCCTGGGCATCAAGCAGCTCGACTCCGACCCGTTCACCACCTTTGTGTCGATCAATGACAAGGGCGCGATTGTGACTGGCAAGGTCAAGACTGTGGATGCCAAGGGCGCTGAAATCGACCTCGGCGAGGACATCATCGGCTACCTGCGCGCCAGCGAAATCAGCCGTGACCGCGTTGAAGACGCGCGCAACGTGCTCAAAGAAGGCGACGAAGTGTCGGCCGTTGTGGTGAACGTGGATCGCAAGACCCGCAACATCCAGCTGTCGGTCAAGGCCAAGGACAACGCCGACCAGCAGGAAGCCATGGCTTCCCTGAGCCAGCAGTCCTCGCGCGAAAGTGCCGGTCTGACAAGCCTTGGGGCGCTGCTGCGCGCCAAGCTGGACAACACCGAGAAGTAAACGGACCCTGCGAATGGCGTGCCGGCTCTGCGCAGCGGCACGCCATTTCGCTGTCCCCCTATACCTATGACCCGAAGCGATCTTGTCGAAGAGCTGGCCGCCCGATTCAGCCAGCTGACGCACCGCGACGCCGAATATGCAGTCAAGACGATTCTTGACGCCATGAGCGATGCGCTGGTGCGCGGCCACCGGATCGAGATCCGGGGTTTTGGCAGTTTCTCGATCAACCGGCGCCCGCCCCGCATGGGACGCAACCCGCGTTCCGGCGAAAGCGTGGCGATTCCGGAAAAACGCGTACCCCACTTCAAGCCAGGCAAGGCCCTGCGCGAAGCGGTGGATGCCCGCACCGAGGAAATGCTGGTTTCCGGGCCAAAATAGGGTCTGCTCCGACGCGGCTGGCTACAATCGCCAGACCACAAGGGGACACCAAGTGAAATACCTGATGTGGCTGCTCAAAGCAGCCATTTTTTTTACGCTGTTTGCGTTCGCGCTGAACAACCAGCAAGCGGTTTCCGTCAATTTCTTTTTCGGAACGCATTGGCAGGCGCCACTGGTGCTCGTGGTGCTGGTCACTTTTGCTGTTGGCCTGGCCGCCGGCATTTTGATGATGATCCCGCGTTGGTGGACAAAGCGCAGGAATGCGCGCCTGAACATCCAGAGCACCCACAGCGAGAACCCCTCCACCATGCACCATGGACTTTGACTTCACCTGGGTATTGCTCGGCTTTCCGATTGCCTTCACGCTGGGCTGGCTGGCCTCCCGTCTGGACCTGAGGCAATTACGCATAGAAAACCGGCAGGCGCCCAAGGCCTACTTCCGCGGCCTCAATTTTCTGCTTAACGAGCAGCAAGACCAGGCCATCGATGCCTTCATCGAAGCGGTACAGAACGATCCTGACACGTCGGAGCTGCACTTTGCGCTCGGCAACCTGTTTCGCCGGCGCGGCGAGTACGAGCGCGCTGTGCGCGTGCACGAGCACCTGATGTCGCGCGGCGACCTGACCCAACCCGAGCGCGACCGCGCGCAGCATGCGCTGGCGCTCGACTTTCTGAAGGCTGGCTTGCTCGACCGCGCCGAGATCGCGCTGAGAAAACTCGAAGGCACCAGCTACGAGGAAGAAGCCCGGCTGGCCCTGCTGTCGATTTACGAACGCTCGCGCGACTGGACCCACGCCACCGAAATCGCCAGCAAGCTCGACAGTACGAGCCACGGCAGCTTCAGCAGCCGGCAGGCTCACTACCTGTGCGAGCAGGCGCTGGCGGCGAGCGCGTCGGGCGACACAGGCGAGGCGCTGGAGACACTGCAGCAGGCAGTGCGCCTGGCGCCGGCCTCGCCACGTCCCCTGATCGACCTGGCCAAGCTGCAAAGCCAGCTCGGCCGCCACAGTGATGCGTTTGCGACCCTGCTCAAGCTCAAAAAAGCCGCGCCCCAGGCCCTGCCGCTGGCTGCCGGGCTACTGGGAAACATCGCCCAGCAAAACGGACAGCAACAAGAGGCCCTGAACCTTCTGCTGGCCAGCTACGCAGACATGCCGTCCATTGACCTGGTTGAGGCCATCATCAAACTCGATGCGGGCCCCAATGAACCGCGCGACCGGTATGTGCAGCATCTGGAGCGTGAGGTCTCTCTGGTGGCCGCAGCCAAATGGATTGCCGGTGAAAAACTCGGCAACGCACATCAGCAAGCTCTGGTGCAACGCACGCTGGACAAGGCCACCAAGTCTCTCATGCGTTACCGCTGCGCGGCCTGCGGCTTCGAGGCGACCCAGCATTTCTGGCACTGCCCCGGCTGCCAGGCCTGGGACAGCTACCCGGCGCGGCGCATTGAAGAGTTATGAGATTGCACACCCCCATGGAGGCTTCGCCTCCTCCCCCTAGCAGGGGGCGACACCTGCGGCCTGGCAAAGCCAGTTCCGCGGCGTCTGCTTGAATAAGAATTTGCGAACATGACAACACCTTCAAACTTATCGCGTGAACAGCTCGCCAAGGCCCGTGTGCTGGTGGTCGGTGATGCCATGCTGGACCGCTACTGGTATGGCGCGGTGGACCGCATCTCACCCGAGGCGCCTGTGCCTGTCGTGCGTGTCACGCGCCAGGAAGAACGCATGGGTGGGGCCGCCAACGTCGCCTACAACATTGTCACGCTGGGCGCCCGCTCCTCGCTGCTCAGCGTGGTCGGCGACGACGAGGCCAGTCGTCAGCTCGAAGCCCTGGTGGCCAGTTCCGGCATCACGCCTTGCTTCGGCTGCGACCCGAAGCTCAAGACCACGGTCAAGCTGCGCGTGATCGGGCGGCAACAGCAATTGCTGCGGCTGGACTTTGAGAACACCCCGGAAAACGAAGTGCTGGCTTCGCAATCGGCCGCGTTCGAAAAATTGCTGCCGCAGCACGACACCGTGCTGTTTTCTGACTATGGCAAAGGCGGGCTGGCTCATATTGGCCTGATGGTTGCGCAGGCCCATGCCGCCGGCAAAGTGGTACTGGTCGACCCCAAGGGCTCGGACTATTCGCGCTACCAACATGCCACGGCCATCACACCCAACCGCGCCGAGCTCGAACAGGTCATCGGTGCCTGGCGCGATGAGGCTGACCTGCAGGCCAAGGCGCAGAACCTGCGCAAAGCGCTCAAGCTTCAAGCCGTGCTGCTGACCCGCAGCGAGGAAGGCATGACCCTGTTCGATGCGCAGGGCCAGCTGCACGTACCTGCGCTGGCACGCGAGGTGTTCGATGTCACTGGCGCTGGCGACACCGTGATCGGCACACTGGCAGCCATGCTGGCCGCTGGCCTGAGCCTGCGCGAAGCGGTGCCGGTGGCCAACCGCGCGGGCGGCATTGTGGTCGGAAAATTCGGTACGGCAACGGTCGCGTACGACGAGCTGTTCACCGTTAGCTGAGACTCAAGGGAAACCGTCATGAAAATCGTGGTCACCGGCGCAGCCGGGTTTATAGGCGCCAACATCATCGCGGGCCTCAATGCGCGCGGCATCGACGACATCATTGCGGTGGACGATCTGACGAATGGCGACAAATTCCACAATCTGGCCGACCTGCAGATCGCCGACTACATCGACGCTGACGACTTCTACGACCTGTTTGCCGAAGCCGCGTTTGGCGATGTCGAAGCCGTCTTCCATGAAGGCGCCTGCAGCGACACCATGGAGACTGACGGCAAGTACATGATGGACAACAACTACACCCTGTCCTGTGAGCTGTTTGAAGCCTGCCAGGCGCAGGAAGCGCGGCTGATTTATGCCTCATCTGCGGCCACCTATGGCGGCTCCGACACGTTTCGTGAATTCCCCGAGTTCGAAAAGCCACTCAACGTCTACGGCTACTCCAAGTTGCTGTTCGACCAGAAACTGCGGCGCGAGCTGGGGCCGCGTTTCGAGAACGCGGCCACACAGGTGGCCGGCTTTCGCTACTTCAACGTCTACGGTCCGCGCGAGCAGCACAAGGGGCGCATGGCGAGCGTCGCTTTTCACCAGTTCAACCAGTTCCGAGCGGAAGGCAAGGTCAAACTCTTCGGCGAGTACGGCGGCTACGGCCCGGGCGGGCAGATGCGCGACTTCGTGTACATCGATGACGTGGTCGCCGTCAACCTGTGGTTCCTGGATCACCCCGACGCCCGCGGAATCTTCAACCTGGGTACCGGCAAGGCGCAACCCTTCAACGACGTGGCACTGGCCGTCGTCAACACGCTGCGCCAGCAACAGGGCGATGCCCCTTTGAGTCTGGAGGAAGCGGCCTACGGCAGCCTGATCGATTACATCGACTTTCCGCCTGCGCTGGTCGGCAAGTACCAGAGCTACACCCAGGCCGATTTGACGGCGTTGCGCGCTGTTGGTTGCAACCTTACGTTTGCCGACGTCCAGACAGGTGTGTCTGCTTACATGCATGTACTGGCCAAGGCGGCCTGAACCGCTTTCAGGTCGTCGACAGACGGACTGGCAGCCCGGTCAACGCCAGCGGCTGTGCAACCGTTAAAGGCGGGACTTCCTGATTCGCAGGGAGCTCACCCGCTTTCAACAATCTATGAGGACCTTCCTGATGTTCAAAAAACTGCTGGCCTTCGTCGCCGCCATGTATGTCGCCATGGCTTTTGCAGCCGTCGATGTCAACACCGCCACCACGGCCGAACTTGACAGCATCAAGGGCATCGGTCCCGTCAAGTCTGCATTGATCATGTCAGAGCGCAAGAAGGCGCCCTTCAAGGACTGGAATGATTTTGTCACCCGCGTCAAGGGCGTGGGCATCGATAGCGCCGCCAAATTTTCGGCTGATGGCATGACCGTCAACGGCAGCAGCTACAAAGCCACCGCCAAAGCTGAGGTAAAAGCCGATGCCAAAGCCGACAAGCCGGTGACTGAAAAAGCCAAGGATGCGGCCGTGGCCACCAAAGATGCGGTCAAAGGCGCTGCTGTCGCTACCAAAGACGCTGTCAAAGAAACCGCCAAGGATGTCAAGGCTGCAGTGACACCCAAGACCGACGCCAAGGCTGAAGTCAAAGCCGGTGCCAAGGCGGAACCAGCGAAGAAGTAATCTCCTTGCACCTCCAAAAACCCGCTTCTGGCGGGATTTTTTGCTTGTGGATGCTCAGCCTTCATGCATCGGGCGCCCACCAGAATCCGATGTTGCAAGTCAGGACTTGTGAGGAAGTCCGCATCATGGGGAGAGCGTCACGTCCCCCACCCAACCCAGGCTACGGCCGCCGGTGCTGTCGGCGTCACCCCCCACGAGAACCGCCTGCAGCGGGGGCAAGGTGTCGCTTTCCTCGCCAAACGCCCGTTTGAAGTCGGCGGCCAGGTCTCTCTCATGGCTGACCCACTGGCCGAGGCGCTGCTCGCCGCTGTTGACCACAATAATACGCACGCGCGTCGTGTAGGCATTGGAAAGCAGCGTCCCTGGGACCAGCGCGCTATCCCAGACGTAACACAGCGTGGCAGACGGCAGCTTTTCGCCGCTGGCCGCACGCGCCAGGCGCAGCAGGTTGCGTTCGATCAGTCCCAGCTTGTCAAGCGGCATGTCAAACAGCGCACACACCTTGAGCGGGCTGTCGTCACCCCCGCGCCGGCGTAAGTCGGCGCCGCGCAACGGCTCATCCAGCCGCCAGCGCCAACGCAGCCGGAATCCTGCATCAGGCACCCAGGCCGGCAGCGGATGTACCAGGTTGCCGTAAGACTTGATTGCTTCAACGCGCAACACCTTGCGGCCCTCGATGTCGGCCAGCGCATAGCTGGTCAGCGGTATCTTGCCGCCAGGCACGCCCACCACGCGCCAGGGTGCAGGCGGCTGGTCACCGCTGGCCGAAGAAAAAGGAGCGAGCGCGGGGACCTGCGTCTGGGCCGGAACGGCGGACGCCGCCAGCAGGCCCAGCAGGCCCAGCAGGCCCAGCAGAAGGACCAACCCTGCGCCGGTGAGTGTGGTTGACTGCATCACGTCAACCCCGCTTCCAGTCGTGATAGCGGCGTACCCATTCGAGCAGGCGCTTGGGCTGGTGTGCGCGCTTCCATTCGCCCGCCGCGTATTTGTTGGCCTCGGCCAGTGTGGGATAGGTGTGAATGGTCGAGAGGATCTTGTTGAGCCCCAGGCCGTGCCGCATGGCCAGCACATATTCGGCCAGCAGGTCCCCAGCATGCGTGCCGACAATCGTCACGCCAAGAATGGTGTCCTTGCCGGGCACCGTCAGTACCTTGACAAAACCGCGCGCCTCGCTGTCGTCGATGGCCCGATCCAGGTCGTCTATGTTGTCGCGCGTCGTTTCAAATGCTATGCCTTTTTCCTTCGCGTCCTGTTCGCTCAGCCCGACTCGGGCTACTTCGGGATCAATGAAGGTGGTCCAGGGAATCACCGAATAATCCACCTTGAACAGCCGGAACTCGCCGAACAACGCATTCACCGCCGCGTACCAGGCCTGGTGTGACGCCACATGGGTGAACTGGTACGGCCCAGCCACGTCGCCAGCGGCGTAGATATTGGGGTAAATCGTCTGCAGGTAGTCGTTGGTCTCCACCGTGCGATGCACGGGAATGCCGAGCTCCTCCAGCCCGTAACCCTCCAGCCGGGCGACCCGCCCGACAGCGCAGATGAGCTGGTCGAACACGATGCGCTTCTCCACGCCCTGGTGTTCGACGACCAGGGTTTTCACGCCGTCGGCCAACTCGCAGCGCAAGGCCTTGTGGCTAGTGAGTACCTGCACACCATCGGCGGCCAGCGCATCACGCGCCATGCTTGAGACCTCTTCGTCCTCGCGCAACATCAGGCGCGGCGCCATCTCCACTTGCGTGAGCTGCGAGCCCAGGCGCGCAAAAGCCTGCGCCAACTCGCAACCTATGGGCCCGCCACCGAGCACCACCAGACGCTGCGGCACTTCGTCCAGTTCGGCAAAAACGTCCCATAAGGTGTCGCTGGTCACGTAGCCTGCCTCTTCCAGTCCCGGTAGCGGCGGCACGAGGGGCCGCGCGCCAGCTGCAATCACAATGCTGCGCGTCGTCAGTAGCTGGGTGCCGCCTGCGTTAAGCGTGATCTCCACCGTCCACGGGTTGACGATGCGCGCATACCCCTGCAAAACCTCGACCCCGAGGCTGGTGTAGCGCTCCACGCTGTCATGCGGCTCAATGGCGCGGATCACTGCGTGAATCCGCTGCATCACCGCCTTGAAGCTGAAGACGGGCGTACTGTCGCTCAGCCCATACTGCGCGCCATGCTTCATCTGTTGCGCGAGCTTCGCGCTGCGGATCAGCGCCTTGGAAGGCACGCAGCCGTAGTTCAGGCAGTCGCCGCCCATCTTGTGGGCTTCTACCAGCGTCACTTTGGCCTTGACCACCGCAGCGATATAAGCCGACACCAGGCCGCCAGCCCCAGCCCCGATCACGATCAGGTTGCGGTCAAAACGCGACGGACGCAGGTGATTCCAGCGCGCATACACCTTGCGGCGTTTGAAAAACTGCAACACCTTGTTGACGATCAGCGGCAACACGCCGAGCAGCACAAAAGACCCGATCAGCGCCGGAGAGGCGATGGACTGGAGCGAGTCAATCCGTGCAATCTGGGTGCCGGCATTGACGTAAA
>NZ_JBDNGU010000134.1:0-2443 GCF_041689105.1 Polaromonas sp.
CGGGCTTCAACGCCCAGGTACAGCGCCTTGCCCGCCAGCAGCGACAGGCCAAAGGCCGCCAGCATGCCCAGCGCATTGGCAACCACCTGTGTGGGCCAGACATACGTGATCACCGCATTGACCAGCAGGCACACGGAGAAGTGGATCAGGAACACCGAGTACGACATCTGTCCGAGCATCAGCAGCCACGGTGCCTGCAAGCAGCGCGTGGCCCGGTTGCCGCGTTGCAGCCAGAACAGCCCCAGCGCCACCACCAGCGCCACAGCCAGTCGTCCCCTGAAATCGAGCGCCAGCGCCAGCCCGCCCAGCAAGGTCATCGCCAGCAGCCATCGTACCGGCCTGGCGCTGCGTGAGGCCCACCAAGCCAGCATGCCCAGCGCATAAGAACCGAAAAAGTACAGGCCCGTCATGTCTAGCCCGGCACGCCGGTTGAAGACCAGCAACGAAGCTGCCGCCAGAACGAGCACACCGCCGACGCTGGCCTGCACGGCCAGGCTCCCGCTTCTGCGGGCCAGCATGAGCAGCGCCACGCTGAGGACAAACAACTGAAAATCAATCGCCACGTACCAGATGCCCGCCGACAGCGCTTCCTGGCCCAGCACATCCTGCAGCATCAGCACATGGGCAAGTACCTGCAGAACAGTGGGCGCGTCGGGCACCGAGGGATGCGCCAGCCACGGCCGCACCAGCGCCGCAACAAGCGCCGTGATGAATAGAGCCACCACAAGAGGCAGCGCCAGCCGACGGTAACGGCGCAGCAGCAACTGGCCTGGCCGCTGGAATACAGCAACACCGGCGGGCGCCAAGCTGCTGGCGGCAAGAAAACCAGCGACCACCAGAAACACCTGCACCGCCATGCGGCCATAGGTGTAGAGCCAATCCATCAGCCCTGGCGCCACGCCATAAACCACATCCGACATAGGGCCATAAAACGCCAGGTGGTGCCAGATGATCATCAAGCACGCCAGGCCCTTGAGGGCATCGACGCCAGGCAGGCGCTGCGTGGTCGCCATGGCCGTGAGCGCAGATGCCGGTTAAACGCCGATGCGCTGACGCGCCTCAGCGTACTCGCGCTTGAGCTGTGCGACGTAATCAGCCGTGCTCTGCACCTTGTTGATGGCACCTATGCCCTGGCCGCAGCCCCAGATGTCTTTCCAGGCCTTGGACTTGCTGCCTTCGCCACCCGAAAAATTCATGGTCTTCACATCGCCTTCCGGCAGATTGTCCGGGTCCATGCCCGCGGCAATGATGGAAGGCCTGAGGTAGTTGCCATGCACGCCGGTGAACAGGCTGGAGTAGACGATGTCGTCGCTGTTGCTGTCCACGATGGACTGCTTGTAGGCCTCTGCGGCGCGGGCTTCGTCGGTGGCGATGAAGGCCGAGCCGATGTACGCAAAGTCAGCACCCATGGCTTGCGCGGCCAGCACAGCGCCGCCGGTCGATATGGAGCCCGAGAGCGCCACCGGGCCGTCGAACCACTGGCGGATTTCCTGGATCAGCGCAAACGGGCTTTTCACGCCGGCATGGCCACCCGCACCGGCGGCAACAGCCACCAGGCCGTCAGCGCCTTTTTCAATCGCCTTGCGCGCAAACTTGTTGTTGATGATGTCGTGCAGCACAACTCCGCCGTAGCTGTGTGCCGCGGCGTTGATGTCCTCACGCGCGCCCAGCGAGGTGATGTAGATGGGCACCTTGTACTTGACGCACATCTCCATGTCGTGGTCCAGGCGGTCGTTGGACTTGTGCACGATCTGGTTGATGGCAAACGGCGCGGCCGGCTTGTCCGGATTGGCCTGGTTGTAGGCAGTCAGGGTCTCGGTGATCTCGGCCAGCCAGTCCTCAAGCTGTGCCGCCGGCCGCGCGTTGAGCGCGGGCATCGCGCCCACTACACCGGCGATGCACTGGGCGATCACCAGCTTGGGGTTGCTGATGATGAACAGCGGCGAACCGATGATGGGCAGCGGGAGCTTGTCGAGGGGAGCAGGCAGTCTGGACATGGTGTGCATGGTTGGTTAAAGGAAAATTGTCATCCCGGACTTGATCCGGGGTCCACGCTGGCGCGCCTACATGGATGGCGGATCAAGCTCGCAATGACAAGTTATCAGAAGGCTTCCAGCGCCAGCGCAGTCACGCTGTCGGCGCCTTCGACAATGCTGTCGCGCATGCCGGGTGCCTTGCTGAGCAGGTGGTCGGCGTAGAACACGGCGGTGATGATCTTGGCCTTCATGAAGTCCACATCGTTGCCTGCAACCAGTTCTTCCTCGGCCACCAGCAGTGAACGCGCCAGCTGCCAGCCAGCCACCAGGTTGCCGGCCAGCATCAGGTAAGGCACGCTGCCGGAGAACACCGCGTTCGGCGAAGCCTTGGTGTTGCCAGCGACAAATTCCACCACATCAACAAACGCTTCGCGCGCAGCCTTCAGGCGTTTGGCAACGGTCTTCGC
>NZ_JBDNGU010000135.1:0-5358 GCF_041689105.1 Polaromonas sp.
CCGGAACAATCAACACATGACGTGGCGCGGTCTGGCCCAGGCCGGAGCTGATGGTCAGGTAGCTGTCAGGCAGGTCGTCGAGCTGCAACACGCGGTTTTCGAGCGCGGCCTGGCCGATCAGGCCTTCGGCGCTGTAAAACGACTGCGGCCTGTCCTCGTTGTCCTTGCTGAAGCCATAGGCGGCGATGCGCCGCAGGCTGCCAGTGTCTTCGCGCACATACAGGGCCGCGACCGCGACGCCCAGGTAATGCGCGAGGAAGTCCAGCGAACTGCGGCCCAGCGGCGCCAGCGCCTGCTGGCCAATCATCTGCTCGGCCAGCCGGGTCTGGCCGCTGCGCAGCCAGGCCACTTCCTGCAGCACTTCGGCATCGTCCGCCTGCCGCTTGAGCGCCACGTCGTAGGTCTCCGACAGGCGCAGCAGCTCGCGGCGGCCAAAAAAGGCCAGCAAACCGCTGACGCCCAGCGTAAAGACCAGATAGCCGACGATGATCCACACGGTGGTGCTTCGCGCGTCTTCGGTGCGCTCCTGCAGCAGCGACTGTTCGGTGGTGATGAAGCCGCGGAACTCACGGCGCGTTTCATCGGTGAGCCTTTTGCCCAAGCCGGCCCGGATGGCCTCCTGGAATTCCTGCTTGTTGCGGCGTACCTCAATGCCCTTTTGCGCAAATTCGTTCCACTGGGACTGTAGCTCGCCAATGCGCTTGAGACGGTCAACCTGGGCCGGGTTGTCGCTGACCAGTTGGATCAGGGCGTCCAGCTCGCCATCCAGCCGTGCCTTGGCGACGTCATAAGGCTGCAGAAAGTTTTCATCGCCGGTGATCAGGAAGCCGCGCATGCCAGCCGACATTTCGACGGGGAGCTTGGATACTTCGTTGGCCTTGTTGATGACGTGCTGGGTGCGGTCCACCCAGTTCAGTGTCGACAGGAGAAAGAAGATGAGGCCGAAAAAAAGTGCGGCGCTGAGCGCGCCCATGCCGAGCGGCAGGCTGACGTTGCGCGTCAGAATACGGCGAAAGTTGTCCTGCGGGTTATAGATTGGCTCGGTCATCTTGGCTCCGCCTCGTAGGCGCAAAAAGCCTTAGTGTGGCGTAGAACCGCCACTTTTCATGTAGGCCGTCATCCCGTCACGAAGTTTTCAATCAGGGTGGCCAGCGCCTCGGGCTGGTCGTGGTGCAGCATGTGGCCGGCGTCCTGAACGACGGCGGTACTGACCTGCGGCACGGCTTTCAGCCGCTCGTGGTACTCGGCCAGGGCGTATTTGCCCTGCCACCATTTGCCGAGGGAGTCGTCCGAGGCTTCAACGGCCAGCGTGGGCGCGCTGATACGCTGGTAGATCTCCAGCACTTCATCAACCCGGTAAAGCTGCGCGTTGGTAATCTTGTGGGCTGCATCGCCCAGAATGTTCCATTGCCCCTGGGCATCCGGGCTGGCCCAATGCCGCGCCAGCCAGTCGGCCTTGTCCTGGGACAGCCGCGGGTTGGTGCGCATCAGCCGCCTCGCCACGCCATCGACATCGTTATAAGGTTTAAGCGCCATCTCGCCCTTGTGCAGGCTTTTGAGCTCGTCCATCCATTTGGCAAAGCGCCCGGGTGCCTGGCTGGGCCGCGTGGCTGGCATGCCAAAACCTTCCAGATTGATGAGCTTGCGAATGCGCTCGGGCCGCACGCCGGCGTACAACATGGCCACATTGCCGCCCATGCTGTGGCCCACCAGGTCCACCGACTGGCCGGGCGCGTAATGGTCCAGCAGGAAATCCAGGTCGGCCAGGTAGTCGGGAAACCAGAAATTGTCAGCGCCGTTGGCGCCGGTTTTTCCGTAGCCGCGCCAGTCGGGTGCGATGATGCTGCGACCCCGCGTAAACGCTTCGGGCAAGGCATCCACCACAAACTGGTAAGAAGCTGCCACGTCCATCCAGCCGTGCACCAGCACCAGGGGTGGCAGGCTGCCTGGCACCTCGCCCCAGTGAAGGACGTGGTAATTGATGCCGCGTATAGGGACAAACTCGCTGCGGGAAAGGCGTTTTTCTTTGTACATTGACACGATGATAAAGAGACTTCCATTGCGGCGCAGTCAAGGCAGGGACAAACCCGCCGCGCCTGCCCCTGACAGCTACACCGCCCTCTGCGAGGGATTCCGCTGGCAGGTGGACACTTATTTCAACATCGCTCAGGTGTGCTGCCGGCGCTGGGCCGACGCGGACGCCGATGCGCCGGATGCTACGAAAAGAATAGCTATCCGCGACCATCAGCCAAGGGCTGGAGGCACTTTTTATACCTATTCCCAGCTTCAGCAGGCGGCCGATGCACTCAGCCATGTGCTGGTCCAGCTGGGCGTGCAGCGGGGTGACCGTGTGGCCATTGTGATGCCGCAGCGTTTTGAAACGGCGGTGGCCTATATGGCGGTATTCCAGATGGGTGCGGTCGCCATGCCGCTGTCCATGCTGTTTGGCCCCGACGCGTTGGCATACCGTTTGCAGGACAGCCACGCGGTACTGGCGATAGGTGATGAAAGCGCCATCACCAGCCTCAAAGCCATACGCACCAGCTGCCCGGCGCTGCGCACGGTGATCGCCGCGGGCGAGGCCGCAGGCCAGGGGGACATTGACTACGAATCGGCGCTGGCCAGCCACCAGCGGGCCTTCATCGCCGTGAAGACCAAAGCCGACGAGGCGGCCATCCTGATCTACACCAGTGGTACCACCGGACCGCCCAAGGGCGCGTTGCTGGCGCACCGCGCGCTGATCGGCAATTTGCCGGGTTTTGTCTGCAGCCAGAACTGGTTTGGGTTTGATGGCAAAAGCAACGCCGTGTCTGATGCGGTGTTCTGGTCTCCGGCAGACTGGGCCTGGACGGGCGGCCTGATGGATGCCTTGCTGCCCACGCTTTATTTCGGCCGTCCCATCGTCGCTTTCAACGGGCGCTTCAGCCCCGAACTGGCTTTCAGCCTGATGGAGCACCAAGGCGTGACACACACCTTTTTGTTTCCGACCGCGCTCAAGGCCATGATGAAAGCCTTTCCGCAGCCGCGTCGGCGGTTCAAGCTGAAGCTTCAGGCCATGATGAGCGCCGGTGAAGCTGTGGGTGACACGGTGTTTTCCTGGTGCCGCGATGAGCTGGGGGTGGTTGTCAATGAGATGTTTGGCCAGACCGAGATCAACTACGTGGTCGGCAACTGTTCGATGAATGTGGCCCCCACGCTCGGCACTGGCGTGTCGTCGCTGCCCCCCGGGGGGGCGCGACCCGCCTTGGGGCAGCCCGGCGGCTGGGTCGGTTGGCCGGCCAAGCCCGGCAGCATGGGCAAGGGCTACCCCGGCCATCGGGTTCAGGTGATCGACGACGAGGGCAGGCAATGTGCGGCCGGTGTGCCTGGCGATGTGGCGGTCAACCGCTTTGACGTCCATGGCGATCCAGATCCGATCTTTTTTCTGGGCTACTGGAAGAAGGAAGCGGCCACGCAGGCCAAGTTCACCGGCGACTGGTGCCGTACCGGTGATCTGGCCATACGCGATGCGGACGGTTACCTCTGGTACCAGGGCCGCGCGGATGACGTGTTCAAGGCGGCTGGCTACCGCATCGGCCCGGGTGAAATCGAAAACTGCCTGGTCAAGCACCCGGCCGTCGCCAACGCCGCCGTGGTGCCCAAGCCGGACCGCGAACGCGGCGCGCTGGTCAAGGCCTATGTCGTTCTTGCTCCTGATTTTATAGCTGCTCGCGCCCGTCAGGCGGGAGCTGAAGGCCAGTTTGACCATAAATTGGTGGTGGTGCTGCAAAACCACGTCAAAGGGCTGCTGGCGCCCTACGAGTACCCGAAGGAAATTGAATTCATCGACGCCCTGCCCATGACCACCACCGGCAAGGTGCAGCGGCGTGTGCTCAGGCTGCAGGAGGAAGAACGCTTCCGCCGGGCTTCAGGCCAAGTCTGACCGTTTACGCCAGGGCTGCGACTTTAGTGCCCGCCGTGCGCGGCAGGCTGACGATGAAGGAGGTGCCAGTGGAGGCATCCGATTCGACACCCATGCTGCCGCCATGGGCGCGCACGATTTCCTGGCAGATAAAAAGGCCGAGTCCCAGCCCGCTGGGCTCTCTGCGCTCTTCTTGCTCAAGCACCACTCCCCTGACAAGGGGCTTGAATATCTGCTCGCGCTCCTTGACCGGAATCGCTTTACCCTGGTTGTGGACCGAGAAAAATACCTGGTCCTTGCTTTCCCACATACGCACCGTCACCGGCTCGCCAGGCGCGCCGTAGGAGATGGCATTGGCGAGCAGGTTGGACAGCAGTTGCCCCATGCGGCCTTCGTCCCAGCTGCCATGAAAATCGCCCCGGCTGTTCAGGCGCAAGACCGTCTTGGGGTTGCGCACCCGAGTTTCTTCCAGAATCTTGCCGAACTGGGTGACGAGGTCACCGGGTTGCGGGGCAATCGGCATGATGCCGTCTGATTGCGCCCGTGTGAAGTCCACCACATGTTCGATCACCTGTTTGATCCGGACCACGCTGTTGATAATGGCCTCAGCCGCCTGCGCCGGTAATTGACCCGACCGAACCAGCAAATGCGCGGACATGGAGATGGTACCCAGCGGGTTGCGGATGTCATGCCCCAGGATGCCGATAAACAGGTCGGTCGATTTTTTGGTCTGGTCCGTGTAGCGCGCCACCGACTCTGCAATTGCCTGGTCCATGGCCTCGTTGAAGCGGATCAGGTCGCGCATGTCATTGTCGTGATCGCGCCCCCCGCCAGCGCTGGTCCAGAGTCGAATCACGCTTGCCCGCATGGCGCGGTACTCGGTGATCATCGCGTCGATGGCAAACCCGGACACCATGCGTGTGTCGGCGTGCGTTTCTGCGGCCGTGTCCAGGGCACTGGCACTGCGCGGGCCTTCCCCCCGGGATTTTTCTTCCTGCTCGGCGTCGCTTTGCGGCGTTTCCAGATCCTCCGCAATCGAAGTGAGTATCTGGCCCGCATGGTCCCTCAGGGCCTTCTGGTCCAGGCTGCGCCCTTCATGGGCAACCGTGGCGGCGAACTCGTCCCAGGCGGTCAGGATTTGCGCCGAGTGGGTCCGCAGAAAGTTGGAAAGTCGCATGGTGAACCTTGGGTGGAAGGGGAGGGGCGCGCGGGAAGCGTCATCGCTCGTCCCCACCCTAGTACTGCAACTCAGAAATAAAGAAACATGAAAACGCGTCTTTTCCCGCCTGGCGTTGTTGTTCGTCGTTGCCATAGCTATGTGGTGGTCAAGTAATTTCGGACAGTTCGCTAGGTTTTTCAGATGTCGATTTACGCTCGAAAGCGTTGGGTGACATGTTGCCCAGTTTTGAGTGCAGCCTTGTTGCGTTGTAAAAGCCAACAATGTAGTCGGCAATATC
>NZ_JBDNGU010000136.1:0-25342 GCF_041689105.1 Polaromonas sp.
ACGAGAACTTCACGCAGAAGATCAACAAGAAGATGTACCGCGCCGGCATGGCCTCCATCTTCTCCCAGCTGGCCCGTGAAGGCCGCCTGGCCATGGTTGATTCGCTGACCGTGGACTCGCCCAAGACAAAAGTTCTGGCCGACAAATTCAAGGCCATGAACCTCAAATCGGTGCTGGTCATCGCTGACGAAGTCGATGAAAACCTGTACCTGGCTTCACGCAATCTGGTGAACATTCTTGTGGTTGAGCCGCGCTACGCAGACCCGCTGTCGCTGGTGCACTACAAAAAGGTTCTGGTCACCAAGGCCGCCATGGACAAACTCAAGGAGATGTTTGCATGAGCGCCGTGAACACCAAGGTTACCAAACCAAAATTTGACGAAGGCCGCCTGATGCAGGTGCTGGTCGCCCCCATCGTGTCTGAAAAAGCCACCATGGTTGCGGACAAATCCAACGCGGTGCTGTTCAAGGTGCTGCAGGACGCCACCAAGCCTGAAATCAAGGCCGCTGTGGAATTGATGTTCAAAGTGGACGTCAAGGCTGTATCGGTACTGAACCAAAAAGGCAAAACCAAGCGTTTTGGCAAATCCACTGGCCGTCGCGACAATATTCGCAAGGCCTATGTGACGCTGAAACCCGGTCAAGAGCTGAACATCGGTGGGGAGGCTGCGTAATCATGGCTGTCATTAAAATGAAACCCACCTCTCCCGGCATGCGCGGGATGGTGAAGATTTCCCGGGATCACCTGCACAAGGGTGAGCCTTATGCGCCGCTGCTGGAGCCACAATTCCAGAAGTCTGGCCGTAACAACAACGGGCACATCACCGTTCGCCACAAAGGCGGCGGTCACAAGCACCACTACCGTGTGGTGGACTTCAAGCGCAACAAGGATGCCATTCCGGCCAAGGTCGAGCGTATTGAGTACGACCCCAACCGCACGGCCCATATTGCGCTGATCTGCTACGCCGACGGCGAACGCGCCTACATCATCGCCCCGCGTGGCCTTGAAGTTGGCGCCACGCTGATCAGCGGTGCCGAAGCCCCGATCCGTGTCGGCAACACCCTGCCAATCCGCAACATCCCGGTGGGCTCGACGATTCATTGCATCGAGATGCAAATCGGCAAGGGCGCGCAGATTGCACGTTCAGCCGGCACCTCGGCAACGCTGCTGGCCCGCGAAGGTACCTACGCCCAGGTCCGCATGCGCTCCGGTGAGGTTCGCAAGATCCACATTGAATGCCGCGCCACGATTGGCGCGGTCGCCAACGAAGAGCACAGCCTGCGCCGTCTGGGCAAGGCCGGCGTGAAGCGCTGGATGGGTATTCGCCCAACCGTTCGTGGTGTGGTCATGAACCCGGTCGATCACCCGCACGGTGGCGGTGAAGGCAAGACCGGCGAAGGCCGTCATCCTGTCGATCCATGGGGTAACCTGACCAAAGGCTACCGCACCCGCAACAACAAGCGCACGCAAGTGATGATTGTTTCGCGTCGCAAGAAGTAAGGCAAACCCATGACACGTTCACTCAAAAAAGGTCCCTTTGTCGACCAGCATCTGGTAGCCAAGGCTGATAAAGCCGTTACCAACAAAGACAAAAAGCCGATCAAGACCTGGTCGCGTCGCTCCATGATCCTGCCCGACTTCATCGGCCTGACCATCGCCGTGCACAACGGCAAGCAACACGTACCGGTCTACATCACCGATCAAATGGTTGGCCACAAGTTGGGCGAGTTCGCACTCACCCGGACTTTCAAAGGTCACCCGGCTGACAAAAAAGTTGTGAGAAAGTAAGGAAAGACCATGGAAACACGTGCAACCCTCCGGGGCGTTCGTCTGTCGGTCGACAAGGGCCGTCTGGTCGCCGACCTGATCCGCGGAAAAAAAGTGGACCAGGCGCTCAACATCCTGAACTTCACGCAGAAAAAAGCTGCGGGAATCATCAAGAAGGTGGTTGAGTCTGCCATTGCCAACGCAGAACACAACGATGGCGCTGACATCGACGAGCTGAAGGTGAAAACCATCTACGTCGAACAAGGCACCACGCTCAAGCGTTTCTCCGCACGCGCCAAGGGCCGCGGCAACCGTATCAGCAAGCCGACGTGCCATGTGTACGTTGTGGTTGGCAATTAAGAAGGCAGACAGGATATGGGACAAAAAATCAACCCAACCGGGTTCCGCCTTGCCATCAGCCGCAACTGGTCCAGTCGCTGGTACGCCAGCAACAAGGACTTCGCCGGCATGCTCGCCGAAGACATCAAGGTTCGCGAGTACCTGAAGAAAAAGCTGAAAAATGCTGCGGTGTCACGCGTTCTGATCGAGCGTCCTGCCAAGAATGCCCGCATCACGATTTTCTCGGCACGTCCGGGCGTCGTGATCGGCAAAAAAGGCGAGGACATCGAAGCGCTGAAAAAAGAACTGAGCCGCCAGCTGGGCGTGCCGGTCGCCGTGAACATCGAAGAAGTTCGCAAGCCTGAAATTGATGCCAAGCTGATCGCAGACAGCATCACCCAACAGCTTGAAAAACGCATCATGTTCCGCCGTGCGATGAAGCGCGCCATGCAAAACGCCATGCGTCTGGGTGCCTTGGGTATCAAGATCATGTCGTCGGGCCGCCTGAACGGCATCGAGATCGCACGCTGCGAGTGGTACCGCGAAGGTCGCGTGCCTCTTCACACGCTGCGCGCCGACATCGACTACGGCACCTCTGAAGCCAAGACCACCTACGGTGTGATCGGCGTCAAGGTCTGGGTCTACAAGGGCGACAACCTGGGCCGTGGCGATTCGCCGGGCGCCAAGCTGGATGCCGCACCTTCCGACGAAGAACGCAAGCCACGCGGCCCGCGCCGCGATGCACGTCCTGGCGACCGCACGGACCGTCCTGCACCCCGTGGAGCCGCACGCCCAGCGCGCGGCCCTGTCGGCGGTGTCAATACGGCCCCTGCTGACGGCAGCGACAAACCCGCAGAAGCAACGGGTGCCGCACCAGCGGCGGCCGGTGCCGACGCACCGAAAACCACCGTTAAGCGCGTCCGCAAAGCCGCGCCAGCTGCAGCAGCTGACGGTGCCAAGACCGAGTAATCGGTCTAACTACGGAGAATACAAATGCTGCAACCCGCGCGCAGAAAATATCGCAAAGAGCAAAAAGGCCGCAACACCGGCATCGCCACCCGAGGTAACTCGGTGGCATTCGGTGACTTCGGTCTCAAATGCACTGACCGTGGCCGTCTGACGGCCCGTCAAATCGAAGCCGCACGCCGTGCGATTTCCCGTCACGTCAAACGTGGCGGTCGTATCTGGATCCGTGTCTTCCCGGACAAGCCGATTTCCCAAAAGCCTGCTGAAGTGCGTATGGGTAACGGTAAAGGCAATCCCGAGTACTACGTGGCTGAAATCCAGCCCGGCAAGATCGTTTTTGAAATCGTCGGTGTGCCTGAAGAGCTGGCCCGCGAAGCGTTCCGCCTGGCATCCGCCAAGCTGCCGCTGCGCACGACCTTCGTCAGCCGCATGATCGGCCAGTAAGCGGAAATGACCATGACCAAATCTACTGAACTGCGTAAAAAAGACGTTGCCGGTCTGCAAACCGAAGTCAAAGAGCTGCAAAAAGCCCACTTTGGCCTGCGCATGCAAAAAGCCACGCAACAACTCACCAACACCGCCACGCTGCGCTCTGCGCGCCGTGACATCGCTCGCGCCAAGACCATTCTGGCCGAGACCAACGCCCGCGAAGGAGCGAAATAATGACGGAAGTTAAAAAATCCCTCA
The DNA here is from genome assembly GCF_041689105.1 of Polaromonas sp. Lineage (GTDB taxonomy): Bacteria > Pseudomonadota > Gammaproteobacteria > Burkholderiales > Burkholderiaceae_C > Polaromonas. Next base: position 3,760 of record NZ_JBDNGU010000136.1, read on the forward strand.
AGCGCACCCTGGTTGGCCGTGTGGTCAGCGACAAGCGCACCAAAACGGTGACGGTGCTGGTTGAGCGTCGTGTCAAGCACGAGCTCTACGGGAAAATCGTCTCGTTGTCGAGCAAGTACCACGCCCATGACGAAAAGGGCGAGTACAAGACCGGCGACCTGATCGAGATCACCGAAAGCCGCCCGATCTCCAAGACCAAGAACTGGGTCGTGACCAAGTTGCTGGAAAAGGCAGCGATCGTTTAAGTCTTACAGACTTGAGCTTTCCCCTCATCAAAAGCGGCCCCCTGTGGGCCGCTTTTGTTTTTGTCCTGCGCTTTTGAAAGGCTTCGGACAATCGTTGAAAATGGCACTTGAACCCATTTATCAACAACCCCCAGAGGAGCAGACACATGATCAAAGTAGGCGATACCCTTCCCGCAACCACGTTGATGGAATTTTCCGAAGTTGAAGGCAACGGCTGCAGCATCGGCCCCAACCCGGTGGATGTGGCCAAGGCCACGGCCGGCAAGACAATTGCCCTGTTTGCACTGCCCGGCGCTTTCACGCCGACCTGCTCCGCCAAACATGTGCCTGGTTACGTTGAGAAGTTTTCGGAGCTGAAGGCCGTCGGCGTCGACGAGATCTGGTGCGTCAGCGTCAACGATGCGTTTGTCATGGGCGCCTGGGCGCGCGACCAAAAGACCGATGGCAAGGTCCGCATGCTGGCTGACGGCAGCGCCGACTTTGCCAAGGCTACCGGCCTGACGCTGGACCTGACAGGCCGTGGCATGGGCGTGCGCAGCAACCGTTATTCGATGCTGATCAAGGACGGCAAGGTCGCCGCACTCAACGTCGAAGGTCCGGGCAAATTTGAAGTCAGCGACGCAGGCACCTTGCTGGCGCAAGCCAAGGGCTGATGCACTGAAGAACTGCTGAGTAGGCGCTCACCCGCCAGCTCGCCAAAAATGCCGCAGGTCGCAAGACCGGCGGCATTTTTATGCGCGGCAGACACTGGCCATGCTGTTTCGGATTTGGAATCAGCTATCGAAAAAAGAGCTGCTTGCGCCTGTCCGATAGGAGTCAGAGCCGCTTCTTACTCCAAATCTACTTTCAAGTAGTGAGCACCCGCTATCGGGTTGTGATAATAGGGCGGGATGTCCTTGAAGCCGAGGTCCTCGTACAACGCACGCGCCGCCTCCATATCGCTGAGCGTGTCCAGCAGCACGCTGCGGTAACCGGCCATACGCGCAGCGTCCAGAATCGCTTCGGCCAGTTGCCGGCCCAGGCCGGAGCGACGGTGTGCCTGGCGCACATACAGGCGCTTCATTTCGCTGGCGTTCGGGTAATCCACGGTGTCCAGGGGCCGAAGGGCGCCACAACCGGCAATCTCGCCGCCCACCATGGCCAGCAGCAGGCAGCCCTGGGGCGCGGCGTAGTCGCCCGGCAGATCGGTGAGCTCTTCGTCGAAGTTCTGGAAGCACAGGTCGATGCCGAGCTGCAAAGCATACTCGCCGAAGATCTGGCGGGTCGCCTCCAGCAGCGCCGGGGTGTCCGGCGTGATGAATACAAGGGCGGGTGGGCGCGCGGAGGCGGGCTTGTCAGAACTCATGTCGGATCAGTGTATCGGCTTTTGCGGCGGCGCTTTTTACTGCCGGCCACCCGCAGCGCCTGTCTCAGAAGGCCGGCGCAGCCAGCGTGCTGATCCAGTACCCCACGCCCGCGCAGGCAGCCAGCACCACCAGCGCGGCCGTGCGCGAGGCCGCATCGTCGCGCGAGGGCGGCACCCGCGCGACCAGTTCCTTGTCGCCGTGCAGCATGGCGCCGACCAGGTTGTGTTTGCGCCAGAGGTAAACAACAATCGCGGCGATGTGCAGCAGCACCAGCGCCAGCAGAATCCACTTGCCGATGTTCTTGTGGTAGTTCGTCGCCAGGCTCACCGTGGCGTTGGACACAAAACGCGTCAGTGGGCCGGCAAACGCGATTTCATCGTCGCTGAGCAAACCGGTGCCAACCTGTGCCAGCAAAACCCCCAACATGGCGAACACCGAGCCGGCGCCTATCGGGCTGTGACCCACCGAGTGTTCGGGCTTGCCGCGGCCCCTCAGGTAGTTGAAAACGCTTTGCGGGGAATAGATGAACGCACCAAAACGGGACCAACGGCCGCCCATCAGCCCCCAGACGATGCGAAACAGCAACAGCGTCAATACCACATACGCAAAACGGAAATGCCAGACCATGGCATTGCCACCGATGGTCCCGCTGATCGCCAGCCCGATCACGCCGGCGACCAGCGCCCAGTGGAAAATCCGTGTGGGCAGGTCCCAGACCCGCACCTTGATCAGTGTCCCCTTGTTGTCCATCTGCGCCCCCCGGTTCGTGGTTGTTGTATGGCCGGCACGGTAGCCTTCCTGGACCGTCCTGCCGCTTGGTGCTTACCCGTAAAGCATAAGTTCCAGCGGAACTAATCACTTCCTGCCAAACTCCAGATGTGTGGTGATGGCCCGCCGCGTTGCCTGCACGATAACTCAATAAACCACGAGGAAAAACATGAAAGCTTTTACCTTTATTGCTGCAGCGGTCACGCTGCTTGCCTTTGCCGCTCCGGCTTCGGCCCAGTTTGCCAAGCCCGAAGACGCGATCAAGTACCGACAGAGCGCGCTGTCCGTGATGGGGACCCATTTCGGCCGTGTTGGTGCCATGGCCAATGGGCGGGTACCGTTTGATGCCAAAGTCGCCTCGGACAACACCGAGATTGTTGCCACCATGGCCAAACTGCCGTGGGCGGGTTTCGGTCCCGGCACGGAAGGGGGCGCCAATACCAAAGCCAAGCCAGAGATCTGGACCGAGCAGGCCAAGTTCAAGGAAAACAGCGACAAGCTGGTCGCCGAGACCGCCAAGCTGGCCGCGGCGGCCAAGACCGGCAACCTCGACGCGCTGAAGACCGCTTTTGCGTCTACCGCCGGCACCTGCAAGGCCTGCCACGACGCGTACCGGGACAAATAAACCCCACGGTCGCGCGCTTCGCGTAACTCCAGAAGCCTTTGCTGGTTAAGAGTGGTTTGCGGAGCTTCCTGTAAGCGCTACGAAAAAGGCCGGTTGCTTTCAGCAACCGGCCTTTTCTATTGCCCTTTCAAGCTCAAGCAGCAGGACCGGCTCTGCCGGACTGCAGGCGGGCGGCCTCCTCGGGAGTCAGGGAGCTACACGCAGTGAGCGACCGTGGGGGTCAACTTTCAGCCAGCAACTTTTCAATGAGCTGGTGCAGCGCCGCGAAATCTGGCTCGCCCACGTAACGTTTGACGATCTCGCCGCGTTTGTTGACGATGTAGGTGGTCGGTGTCAGTTGCACGTCGCCCCAGGCCTTGGCCACGGCGCCGGTGTTGTCGATGGCGACCTTGAAAGGCAACTGGCGTGTCTGCGCGAAATTGACGACGTAGCTGGGCGGGTCGTAACTCATGGCCACGGCGATCGTGTCGTAGCCGCGCGCTTTGTATTTGTCGTAGGTCGAGATGATCTGGGGCATCTCGGCCACACAGGTCACGCAGCTGGTCGCCCAGAAATTGACCAGCGTGACCTTGCCTTTCATGCCGGCGGTGCTCTGCTTGCTGCCGTCGAGCAGCACAAAGGTCGACTCCGGCGCCACCTGCGCGCCGCCGCAACCGGCCACGCTGGCGAGTGTGCCCAAAGCCAATGCGAAAGCCAGAACCATCCGGCGTACTGCGTTGGAAACGGGGTTCATATTTCTGGAGTTATTCATCATGCAACGCCGCAAGTTTAACCAGGCTGGCCTCAGCGCACTGGGCGTGCTGATCTTGACCACATACCAGCGGGCTCACGCCCTGTCACTGGGCGACCTGACCAACGCAGAAGCGTCCAGCGGCCTGAAAAAAGCCCTTGAATAAGGCGCTTTGGCGGCCATCGCCCTGCTGGGCAAGACAGATGGATACCTGGGCAACCCGAAAGTTCGCATTCCTTTGCCTGGTTACATCGAAGACGCGTCGAAAATCCTGAAAAATTTCGGCCAGGGCAAACGCATTGACGAATTGGTCACGTCCACCAACCGCGCTGCCGAAGCCGCGGTGCCCATGGGCCGGGACCTGCTGGTCAGCGCAGTACGCAGCATGAACTTCAACGACGCCAAAAACATCGTGCAGGGCGGAGAAACCTCGGTCACGAATTTTTTCGCCGAAAAAACCCGCCCCCCGCTGGGCATGAAGTTTTTGCCCGTGGTCACCCAAGCCACTGCCAAGTCGCTGGACGGGCTCTACCTGATCATCGGCGAGGAAAAAAAAAGATCCGCCAAGACCCGGTCGGCACCGGCAGCGCGATCCTCAAGAGGGTGCTTGGCGCTATGAAATAGCTGCTCCGACGGTTGGGTTGTTGCTAAAACTCGCCGCAAGCCTCCGATTCACGGACGCAAGCAGCGATCAAAAAACTGGCATCTGGGAGCCAGGCGCCAGTTATTTTTGTGCGGCTGCCCTGACAGCGCCCATGCGGTATTGCCAGTAGGTGTGTATGCCCGTGAGGCACAGGGCCAGCCAGGCAAGCCCTTCTGCAAAGGCGGCCAGCACATCGCTCAGGTAATGCACACCCAGGTACATCCGTGTCACCGCGACCGTTGTCACCATCGCGAGCGCCAGCAGCGCGACCAGCACCCGCCTGCGCCACGTAGTCGTCTGCGCCGCCAGCATGGCCGCGATCACACCATAAAACAGCGTTGCTGCCGCGACATGGCCGCTGGGAAAGCTGTAGGTAGACAGCGTGAGCAGTGGATGGTCAAAGCTGGGACGCGCGCGCTGAAAGGCGTATTTCATCAGCACATTGAGCAACATGCCGGAAGGAACGCAAACGCTCAGGCAGACCAGCCAGTACCAGCGTCTCTTCCATGCCAGATACGCGGCCACCAGCACCATGCCAGCGATCACCATGAGGGGGTCGTGCAGGTGGGTGATGAGCAGCATCACCTGTGTCAGTGTGGGTGTGGCGTGTGCGTGAAACCATTGCGCCACGGCGACGTCAACCAGGGTCAGGGGGTCGCCGGTCACGACGTCTTCGGCAATCCCGCCGAACAGCCATGCGGCACCAGCCATCACCAGCGCGCCCAGGGTCAGTTGCAGCCCGAGGTAGCTGCCCGGTGACAGCCGCGCCCGCACAAAACTGATTTGGGCGGCGTAACGGACGCCCAGCGCAAGGCCCCATGGACGCCGGGACAAGCGCCACGCCGATGCCCGGATGATGCGCCAGCCCCGCCTGGTGCGGCGCACGGCTAACGCGGTGAGGGGTGTCGGCATGGGCGGCTTTGGTGGTGTGCTTGCGCAGTGGTGACCCCGATGGTAGCGACATGCTGGCTGCAAAGTCGCAACCCCGGTCAACAAGCGCACAAACGCTGACCTGGCCCGGTTGCAGGCCGCGCGCAGACAGTTATGAGAGAAATCGGCCCCCAGCCCTTGCCTGTCGGGTGCAAGCAGCTATCAAAAACAGAGCAACACAATCGCTGGCCGAGCCGCAGCAGGCTCAGCCTGGGGCCACCACCGAGCGAACAAATTCCGCCTTGGCGCTGGTGTAGGCCTCCCTGTCGTCGGGGTGACGCAAGGCCAGCTCGGCCTTGAGTGCGGCGTAAGCCGCCGCCAGCACCGGGTCGGCGCGCAGGGCGTCGCGAAAGCGCAGGTGCTGCGCCCATGCCGGGCTGCCATGAACCACCACATGCAGGTGGTGGGTGCGGTGCCCGTCCGCCCAGCGCATGAACCACTGACGGTCGCTCAGCGCGGCGTTGAATTCGGCCGACGTGGTGTAAGCCGCGTCCAGCAGCACCGGGCTGAGCGAGCGGGCCTCGGCCATGGAGGCCACGCCGGCCAACATGTCAATGACCGGTTTGGCTATCAGGCCGGGCACGGCCGTGCTACCGATGTGTTCGATGTCGATAAAGCTCAGCGGAAGCAACCCTAGCAGGCGGTCCCGCTCGGCCACAAACATCGCCGGCCAGGCGCCGTTGTACGCCTGCAGGTTCACTTCCTCGTGGATGGCGGCCTGCAGGGACTCGGCCTTGTTCATGGTGCGTGTTGCTGCGGGCCGGGCGTCTAGCGGGCCAGCGCCTTGCGCGCCGTTGCCAGCCGATCGTCCAGGTAGGCGCCGTAGAAGTCATTGGAGCCCAGCCCGACCAAGCGTTCTGCCAGCTCCTGGCCCGTCGGGCCGAGAAACAGCACCGTTGGCGTGAAGCCGGCCTTCCAGGCTGCAATTTGCGCGGCGGCCGTGGTCGCCTTGCCGTCGAAGCCGACCAGCGGCGTGCTGCGGTCGCTGATGTTGAGCTGCCAGGCCTGCAGGCCAGACTCGTTGCGCGCCGGCAGCAGGTAGTTGCGCCGCACCACCTCGCAATACGGGCAGCCGGGCAGGCTGACCAGAATGACCAGCGGCTCTTTTTTGGTGGCTGCCGTTTGCGCCGCACCCGGCAGCGAGGCCGGCACCGGCAGGGCGGTGTCTTTCGCCAGCGCCAGCGTTGGCAGCAGCAGGCCACCCGCCAGCGCAGCCGTGAAGTGGCGGCGGCCCAGCGTGTTCATGCGGCGCAGGCCATCAGTATTTTTGCCAAGGCGGCGGGCTCGCTGATCATCGGGTCGTGGCCGGTCTTGATCTCGACGATCCTGGAATTGGGCAGCCAGGCGCCGTCCCAGAACTTCGCATCCTTCACGCGCAGACGGCTCGGCTCTATGGTGGCCAGCGCCGGCTGCGTGCAGTTGACAAAGGTGCGCGGAATCGCGGCGACGCGCTGCACATCAAAGTTCAGCGGCGCCTGGTAGGTGTTGCCGGGGTGCGGCGTTTGCCGGCGCTTGACCCAGGCGTGGTCGGCGTCAATCAGGCCAAACACTTCCGGGTCGGGTGGCGGAAAGCTGAAGCGCGTTGTCGACTGCGCGGCCGACAGCCGCTGCTGCTGCGCCGCCGTTGACTGCGTGCTGCTCCAGCTTTCTCCGGGTTTGGGGACCACCGCATCGACATAGACCAGGTGTTTGAGGTGTTTACCCAGCCGGTCTGCGACTGCGGTGCCAATCATGCCGGCGTAGGAGTGCACGGCCAGAATGACGTCGTGCAGCTCTTCCACCTCAATGGCGCTGATCACGTCGTCAATGTGGGTGTCCAGCGTGATGCTTGGCGAGAGCAGGTGAGCGCGTTCGCCCAGGCCAGTCAGCGTGACGGCATGCACGCGGTGCCCCTGCGCCTGCAGCGCAGCAGTGACGCGTTGCCAGCACCAGCCGCCGTGCCAGGCGCCATGTACCAGTACAAAATTTGCCATCAGATCACCTCTTTGCGTTTCAGGTCAGACAATTGCGCGTCGGAGTAGTTCAACACATCGCGCAGCACCTCTTGCGTGTGCTGGCCCAGCAGTGGCGGCGGTAGCCCGCCGTGGCTTGGCGTGCGTACCGGCGTGGCGCTCAGTTTGATCGGGCTGGAGACCAGACGCAAGTCGCGTTTGAACGGGTGTTCCCACTGCGTGACCATGCCGCGCTCGGCGATCTGCGGGTCGGCAAACACCTCACCCAGGTGGTTGATCGCGCCGCAAGGCACCTTGGCCGCCTCCAGCGCCGCCAGCCAGTCGGCCTTGGTGCGTGTGCGCATCACCGCCTCCAGCAGCGGCACCAGCACCACGCGGTTGCGCACGCGGTCGCGGTTCTTCGTGTACTGCGGGTCGCTCGCCAGCTCGGGCCGGCCCGCCACTGCGCAAAACTTGGCGTACTGGCTGTCGTTGCCCACGGCCAGAATCAAATGGTCTTTGTTGCCGTCAGCCGAGGGCGCCACTTCAAACACCTGGTAAGGCACGATGTTCTGGTGTGCATTGCCCGCGCGGCCCGGCACAGAGCCGCTGACCAGATAGTTGGCGCCGAGGTTGGCCAGCATCGCGACCTGTGTGTCCAGCAGCGCCATGTCCACCTGCTGGCCCTCGCCGGTTTTTTCGGCATGGCGCAGCGCGGCGAGTATGGCAACGGTGGCGTACATGCCCGTCATCAGGTCAGACACCGCCACACCCACTTTTTGCGGCCCGCCACCCAGGTCGTCACGCTCGCCCGTCACACTCATCAGCCCGCCCATGCCCTGAATCGCGTAGTCATAACCCGCGCGCTCGGCATACGGGCCGGTTTGGCCAAAGCCCGTGACCGAGCAGTAAACGAGTTTCGGATTTATCTTCTTCAGTGATTCGTAATCGAGCCCGTAACGCGCCATGTCGCCAACCTTGAAGTTCTCGACAAACACATCGCAGTGTTTCACCAGATCTCGGATCAGCGCCTGGCCTTCGGGCTTGGCAATGTCGCAGGTGACCGAGCGCTTGTTGCGATTCGTGCCCAGGTAATAAGCCGCCTCGGCGGTATCAGTCCCCGCACTGTCCTGCAAAAACGGCGGCCCCCAAGTGCGCGTGTCGTCGCCAGTACAGGGGCGTTCAATCTTGATCACGTCGGCCCCAAGGTCAGCCAGCGTCTGGGTACACCAGGGGCCCGCGAGCACGCGGGAGAGATCAAGGATGCGGATGCCGTCCAGGGAGTTCATGGGGGTATTTTGCTTTTTAGCTTTAGCTCAAGGTGGCAGAAAGAGGTCTACACGAAAAAGGTCGCGGGATTTATCGTCGATGTCGCCTGTCTGGTCTGGCGGAAGCTGCTTCAGCTGCCTTGTAAATAGCTTCTGGGTTTTCAGCCAGCGCGTGACTTAGCTTAAACGCCGGGGAAACATATTCAATGGCATCAGCATCAACATTCACCGCGGACATTCGTTTTGCCCACTCGCTTGCAATCAAGGTCGCAGCCCGAGTCAGCCAAGCCACCGCGCTTTCCATATCCAGTTCGAAGTGGCTCGCTGATCGCAGCAGACGCTCCGGCGTGCACTCACGACTTCCGTACTCGTCGCATGCAAGGCTCAATAGCCCGGCCGCTTTTGGCTGTGGCGTCATATCGAACGCAGGAGACAAGCGCCAGACGCCGTTGGACAAAATAAATGCGTGATTGCGTGGGTGATCGTCGGTATTGCCGACCAAAGCGTTGAACGTCATCCTGCGCCACAGCTCATGAAGGTCTTCGACGTGTCCGGCCTTTGGTTGCCAGCGCCTGAGCATATCGGCGATCACCAGGTAAGAGCGGCGCGGGTTATCGTGATCGCCTGATCCATCCAGGCCAAGGATGGTGTGTGCGCTGGCGCAGTGCATCCGTGTGGGTTTGAATGGACTGCCCCCTCGATCAAATCGCTCGATCAGGTAAACCTTTCGCTTCTCGTCGCCCAGAAGCTGGATTTTGGGAACCGAAAGGCCAGCTTCTCGCGCGAGATCCATCACCACGAATTCTTTTGCCGGCAGATGAGGAACATCGCCTCGGTCTTGCACCTTTGCCAGCCATAAACGTTGGCCATCCTGAACGGTGATTTTGGGTCTTTCTCCTCCAGCACTGGTCGATTCGTCTTCAAGCAGTCGTCGGATCGCCCGACTCGCAGGCGCAGTGTCCTCCAGCTCCCCGATCACATCCATCAGATCTTTGATCGCGGGGGGGCGCCATGTGGCAATTTTTCGCTCTATATCGGCGCAGACCTCTATGGCTCCGGCGCCATCAGCCAGGCCTGCCTGCAATAACTCCAGGACGTTCAGTTCCCGTTTTGCCACCGCGTTCAAGCGGTCGGCTCCGTAGCCCGCAGGTGCAGCATCCAGAATGACGCCTGGGATACCACTGTTTGATTGAACTGACGTACCTTTGATGCGCTTGGTAAACGGAAGTACAACAGGGTCCAGTGCGACGGCGTCGGGCCTGCCCATGTACGCCGGCGTATACCTCACGACACCGCGATCCTTTTCAAGCTCGAAATCCCCCGTGAGCGTAGGCTCCGTGGCATCAGGCAGCCAAGTCCAGATGGGGGTCGAGGTCATGATCAGCCTCGCGCCCTCTGGGGTAGTTTGCGGATAGCTTGCTCGGTGAACCGAGGATCCTTATGCGGGTCCAGGACCTCATCCAGCTGCCCCAGAAGCCCCAATGTTTCCATGACCTTGGCCAAAGCGCCCACACTCACCCCCGGCTTTCCCGCTTCAATGTCTACCACCGTACTCAGACCAAGGTCCGCAGCGCGTGCGAGATCCGTCTGTGTCATTTCGCGGACGCGCCTTGCCTGTGAGATGCGCGACCCCAACTCATTGAGAGCAATTTTCGGTAAAACAGGGAATGGTTTCATCAACTTGGATACGCATTTAATATTCCTATAAGAACAATTATATGCCTATAAATATTCTCAAGGGAATATCGAAAAGTCTGGCATTCGATCCTGACCTGTAGCCTTGGGCGTGTCGTCGCCGGTGCCCCGTCAACCGATCTTGATCCCGTAGGCGCCCAAGTCGGCCAGCGTCTGGGTACACCAGGGGCCCGCAAGCACGCGGGAGAGGTCGAGAATGCGGATGCCTGCCGTCTAGGGAGTTCATGGGGGGATTTTGCCGCCTGCCCTTGCGGGCCTTTTGAAGCGGCGCGCTTGCGACAACCCTGTTACCCGACATAGGAGTCGCGCGGGCGATGGACGGCACGGGGCGGCCCGCCTAGATTTTTCCACCACGCCCTGCTTTGGAGTCGCATCGATACCTGTGTGGAGAAAGTCTTCCTCGCAGAAAATCCGGATGCCAATGTCGCTGCGCGCCCTAGCAGCAACGTCCGACAGAACCTCATCAGCAGTAGATGAGCCTAGGGAATACACGCTCCTCCGAATGTAGGATGCGCAGATTCCAATGACAGCCTAAGCTAGGATTAAATTTGATGAGATGACTTGAGCCTTGCACTGAGCCAGCGCATCCGAGGATACCTAAGGCCGTCATGGAGGCGCGGTCTAACGGTACATACACCATGCAACTCTGCGCTCATAGTGAATTTTCAATCTGAAATTTTTAACCAAGGAAAAATCATGGCCGAGCCCCGCGCTTTTATCAGCTTCGACGTTGACCATAACCGTGATCACAAGCTCCTTTTTGCAGGACAAGCTTGGCATTCAAAAACGCCGTTCTCTCATGAAGACTGGTCGGCCAAGGCCCCCATGCTGCAATCTGAGTGGGAGGCGCTTGTGAGAGCCAAAATCAATATGACGCATTTCATGATCGTATTAGTAGGCAGGCATATGGCCACAGCTACTGGCGTTGATAAAGAAATCGCCATGGCAAAAGCACTGAACGTTCCAATCTTTGGCGTATATGTGGATGGAGCCACGTCAATAAGCACGCTACCTTCGGGCCTAGCCAGAAATCGCGTTATTACTTGGACATGGGACGGGATCGCAACCGCTGTGACGCAGATGACGAGCGAAGGTAAGAACAAATCATGAAAAAGGCGCTTGTTGTGGGGATTAACTACTATCCCGATGTAGGGCCTCTATACGGCTGTGTTAACGACGCCTATGCTGTTAGTCAAGTGCTCATGCGGCACATGGATGGCCAGTTGAATTTCGATGTGAAGCTGGTTACGGCGGTGGACGCAAATACAGCGATTAGCAGAAAACAATTGAAAGATGACGTAGCGGCGCTGTTTGCTGACGACAGCGAAGTGGCTCTTTTTTACTTCGCCGGCCATGGGCACGTCGAGGATGCTGGTGGTTACTTGGTCACCTCGGATTGCGCGGATGGGGATGACGGCCTTCCCCTTGAGGAACTGCTTAATTTTGCAAATGGATCCAAAGCCAAGAACAAAATACTCATTCTCGATAGCTGTCACTCAGGCGTCGCAGGAACACCTAAATCTCTAGGTGACAAGGCTCTTCTGAGCGAAGGCATGACCATTCTGACCGCGTCAAGCAAAGATCAATACGCCCAAGAAGTCAACGGCTCAGGAGTGTTCACTTCATTATTTGTAGATGCATTGAACGGAGGCGCCGCGAACCTGTTAGGCGACATAACTCCTGGCAGTATCTACGCCCATATTGACCAGTCGTTAGGTGCCTGGGAACAACGACCCATATTTAAAACTAACGTCAAAGCATTCACTTCGCTGCGCAAAGTTGCACCGCCAATTCAACTAACCGACTTAAAGCAAATAACCGAGCTGTTCCAAACTCCAGGTTCAGATTTTTCGCTAGACCCCAGCTTTGAGCCACAACCACCCGCTCCTAATCATGGAATAGCTCCAGATCCAGAAAACAATAGAAAATTCGCTATCCTTCAAAAGTTGAATCGCCTTAATCTCGTCAAGCCCGTAGGCGAAGATCACATGTATTTCGCGGCCATGAATTCAAAACCTTGCCGACTTACGGTCTTGGGCGAACACTACTGGAATCTGATATCAAAAGGTCGGATATAGGTTCAGGGCTGGCAGCGTTTAGAAGTCACGCTATCTCCGCTTTTTGCAATCGATTGCCTCAGCGAACACTGGGCACAAACGCAACATCAGTAAGTCTTGTACGGCAAAAACTTGCCCGACAACACCACATTGACCCGGTCTCCCTTGGGCTCGGGCGTGCGCACGATGTCCATCGAGAAATCAATCGCGCTCATGATGCCGTCGCCTAACTCTTCGTGGGGTACAAAGGGCGCAGGTCTCTCACCTGGCATATTCTCAGTGCTCCCCATCCCGTCAGCGTCTGACCGCTCGCCAGTAGTTCGGCCTGCGTCGATGGTGGGCAACAGCCATGACCGTCACGGTGCTGCCAATCACGTCGTAGAACACAGAATACGGAAATCTCTTCAGCACACGGTTGCGGTTTCCGTCCTCGTCAGCAGGTCTGCTCAGCGGGGCATCCGCAATGTGTTCAATGATGTCGAACACCTCTGCGCGAAAGCCGTCGGCAGCCAGCGTATTCTTCTCGCGGTACCAAAAAATGGCATCGGAGATGTCGCTCTCCGCTGCTGGAGCGAGAACGACGATGAAGGCGCTCACAGATCGTTCAGGCGGGACCGGGCTTCGGCCCAGGGCACTGCTAGTGCCGCCCCAGATCGCAAGTCATTTTTGCGCTGGCGAATCTCGTTGGCCCAAGCCCTGGAAACAGTGGCTGCGTCTTCGCCGTCCAGGCTGTCGAGCAGCGCAATCACCACCGCCGAACGTTCGTCCGGTGCAAGCGCAAGGGCTTCGTCAATGAGGTGATCAACACGGGCATTCATGGGTCGCAGTCTAGCAGTTTCGGCCTGGCAGCGCGCGCCCTCGTACCAGCGGTAGATCAGTGGGCGGGTGGGCGCCGACATAGGCAATGAGCTCAAAATTGGCGCCTTGACGCAGAAAAAGTCATCCCTACAATGTATGGATGATTGAGTTCGAGTGGGATACGTCCAAAGCTGCGGCAAACCTCAAGAAGCATCATGTCTCTTTTGAGGACGCCAAGTCGGTCTTCTACGATGAGTTTGCCGTGCAGTTCTTCGATGAAGAGCATTCATCAGAAGAAGAACGCTTCCTGATGTTGGGCATGAGCTCTGTGGCCAAGCTGCTCATCGTCTGTCATTGCGAGCGCGAACAGGGTGCGGTCATCTGGATCATTTCGGCCCGCAAAGCAAGCAAGCGCGAAAGCGCGTTTTACCAAGGTGGCAAACCATGAAAGCTGAATACGACTTGTCAAAGTTGAAGTCTCGCAAAAATCCATACGCCTCAAAATTGAAAAAATCCGTCACCATGCGCCTGTCGCAGGACGTGGTGGAGTATTTCAAAGGCATGGCTGAGGAGGCTGGCGTCCCCTACCAGAGCCTGATCAATTTGTACCTCCGCGACTGCCTTGCAAAAAGTCGCAAGGTGCAAATAAATTGGCCTCAAGGGGCATAGCCCCCTGGCTCAACTGGCCGGTTGGTCAAGGCCAAGCCGTTGGACCGGCCCGGCGTATTAATACTGCTTGTACGGCAAAAACTTGCCCGACAACACCACGTTCACGCGGTCACCCTTGGGGTCGGGCGTGCGCACGATGTCCATCGAAAAATCAATCGCGCTCATGATACCGTCGCCGAATTCTTCGTGGATCAGTTCCTTGATCGTTGTGCCGTACACGCTGACGATTTCGTACCAGCGGTAGATCAGCGGGTCGGTCGGAATCGGTGTTGACAGTGAGCCTTTGTACGGCACCACCTGCAACCATTTCTGCTCTTCGGCATTGAGCCCGAAAATCTTGCCGATGATCTTGGCCTGTTTCTCGTCGAAGGTCATCTGGCCGAGACAACCGGCTGTGACCCACTCCTTGCTGAGGCCGACCTTTTTAGCCACCGCTTCCCAGGTGAGGCCCTTGGATACTTTGGCGGTGATGATTTTTTCGGTGACTTCCATGCGGTTCATGCGGTTTGCTCCTGTGTTTGAAAAATTGAAGATAGAAAAAAAGGCTTGAAGTTCAGGGCGCGACGGGACGCGGCCAGTGGAATTTGCGGTCGGCTTGTTGAATGGGCACGTCGTTGATGCTGGCCTCGCGGCGGCGCATCAAACCCAGTTCGTCAAACTCCCACTGCTCGTTGCCATGGGATCGGAACCAGAAGCCGGCGTCGTCGTGCCATTCGTACTCGAAGCGCACCGAGATGCGGTTGTCGGTGAAGGCCCAGAGTTCCTTCTTGAGCCGGTAGTCCAGTTCCTTGGCCCACTTGCGTTTGAGAAATTCGCGGATCATGGGCCGGCCCGAGAAGAAGTCGGCGCGGTTGCGCCAGACCGAGTCTTCGGTGTAGGCCAGCGCCACGCGGTCCGGGTCGCAACTGTTCCAGGCGTCTTCGGCCTTCTGCACTTTTTCTTTCGCGGTTTCCAGCGTGAACGGTGGTAGCGGCGGGCGCGGGGCTTCCGTGGCGCTCATGCGACGGCTCTCAGAGTGGCGGAGGCCGTCGCGTTGGCCAGCACGCCGCGGCCGGGCTCCACGGTTGGCGGATGCGCCGGTGCCCGGCCATGCGACAGGTCTTTGGAGCGCGCCACCAGAAAGTCCACCAGGTGGTTGCGCAGCGGGTAGTACTGCGGGTCGTGGTGCACGGTGGCGCGCTGGCGGTCGCGCGGCATGGTGTTGCGCACAACCTCGGCCACGCGCGCCTGCGGGCCGTTGCTCATCAGCAGAATCTTGTCGGCCAGCAGCACGGCTTCGTCCACGTCGTGCGTGATCATGAAAACCGTCTGGTGCGTCTCGCGCACGATGGCCAGCAGCTCGTCCTGGATGGTGCCGCGTGTCAGCGCGTCCAGCGCGCCGAAGGGCTCGTCGAGCAGCAGCATCTTGGGCTCGATGGCGAAGGCGCGCGCAATACCGACACGCTGCTTCATGCCGCCGGACAACGCTGCGGGTTTTTTGTCGATGGCGCCCGACAGACCGACCAGGTCCACGTATTTCTGCACATGGGCATCGACCTGGGCCGAGGTCCAGTCCGGCCATTTGGAGCGCACCGCGAAGGCGATGTTCTTGCGCACGCTGAGCCAGGGCATGAGCGCGTGGCCCTGAAAAACAACGCCGCGCTCCAGGCTGGGGCCGGCGACCTCGCGGCCGTCCATGAAAACATGGCCGGCGCTGGCGGTCTCCAGCCCTGCCAGTACGTTGAGGATGGTGGTTTTGCCGCAGCCCGAGTGCCCGATGATGCAGACAAACTCGCCGCGCGCAATGCTGAAGTTGACCTCGTCGAACACCGGCTCGGTGGTACCCGGGTAGGACTTGGCCAGGCCTTCGACCTGCAAAAACGGTCGCTCCGTCGCAGCGCCTGGCACCGAGGACTTATTCAGCATAGGTCACCCATTTCTGCAACTGCGCAAACATCATGTCCAGCAGCATGCCCATCACGCCGATGACAACGATGGCAAATATCACGTTGGTGAGCGACAGGTTGTTCCATTCGTTCCAGACAAAGTAGCCAATGCCGGTGCCGCCCACCAGCATCTCGGCGGCCACAATCACCAGCCAGGCAATACCCATCGAGATGCGCATGCCGGTCAAAATGGTCGGTGCGGCGGCCGGCAGGATGACCAGAAAAGCCTTGCGCAGCGGCTTGACCTCCAGCGTCTTGGCGACGTTGAGCCACTCACGCTTGACGGCTGACACACCGAAGGCGGTGTTGATCAGCATGGGCCAGACCGAGCAGATGAAGATCACAAAAATGCCAGAAGCCGAGGAGTCCTTGATGGTGTACAGCGCCAGCGGCATCCAGGCCAGCGGCGAGATCGGCTTGAGCACCTGGATAAAGGGGTCTAGCGCGCGGCGCATCAGGGGCGACATACCAATCAGGAAACCGAGCGGAATGGCGACCAGGCAGGCCAGCAGAAAACCCAGGCCGACACGGGCCAGCGAATAGCCAAGCTGTATGCCGATGCCCTTGTCGTTGGGACCGTTGTCATAAAACGGGTCAGACAGTTGTTTCCACGCGGTCTGGCCCATTTGCAGTGGCGTCGGAAAGCCGCCGGCCTTGGCCGTGCCGGGGTCTTTGCCCAGCATCTTCAGGTATTCGGCCCGCTCGGCTGAAACGGCAGGCCCGGCTGCGCCGCCGGGGGGCGGCATGGTGGCGAGTTGCCAAGCCGCCAGAAACACCAGCAGCAGCAATACCGAGACCAGCGTGGCCTTGAAGTTCAGGGTTTTGAAGAAGTTCATTGGGTTGTCAGAGGTGTGCTGTGCCTGTTGGCGATGGCGCGAAGGCTTGTCACCCCGGACGCGATCCGGGGTCCATGCGTTAGCCGCAACGGTATGCCGTCATGGATTGCGGGTCAGGCCCGCAATGACAGAGTGCAGAAGCAAAAGGAAAAATCACAGGCGGTTAGCCCATCTTGTTGATGGCAAAGCTCTTGAGGTATTCGTCCGGCTTGGCCGCGTCAAACACCTTGCCCATGATGGTGAACTTGGGGTAGGCGCCCTCGGGCGGTTTCTGGCCGAGGTCGGTCATGCGTTTTTTGGCGTCGGTCAGCAAAAAGACTTTTTCGGCGATCTGCTTGTAGTTGATGTCGCCCTTGACGTAACCCCAGCGCTTCATCTGCGTGAGCATCCACACCGCCATCGACTGCCACGGGATCGGATCGAAGTCGGCGCGGTCTGGCACGGTCTTGATGTTGCCCAGGCCGTCGGCAAAACGGCCGGTCAACACCTGGGCCACCACGGTTTCGGGCTGATTCAGGTAGGCCTGCGGCGAGATCACCTTGGCGATCAGCTCACGGTTGTTCGGGTCGCGCGCCATGGCGGCGGCGGTCAACACCGAGCGGTACAGCGCAGCAAACGTGTTGGGGTTCTTCTGGATGAACTCGGTGGAGGTGCCAAAGGCGCAGCAGGGGTGGCCGTTCCACAAGTCCTTGGTCAGGATGTGCAGAAAGCCGATCTCCTCGTACACTGCGCGCTGGTTGAAAGGGTCGGGGCCGAGGTAGCCGTCGATGTTGCCGGCGCGCAGATTGGCCACCATTTCAGGCGGCGGCACCACGCGGATCTGGATGTCGGTGTCGGGGTTCAGGCCGGCCTCGGCCACGTAGTAGCGCAGCAAAAAGTTGTGCATGCTGAACTCAAAGGGCACCGCAAACTTGAAGCCCTTCCACATCTTGGGGTCGCGCTTGTCCTTGTGTTTGTTGGCCAGCGTGATGGCCTGGCCGTTGGTGTTCTGGATGGTTGCCACATTCATGGCCACCGGGTTGGAGCCCACACCCATCGACATCGCCAGCGGCATGGGTGACAGGAAGTGCGTGGCGTCGTACTCCTTGTTGATCATCTTGTCGCGGATCAGCGCCCAGCCTGCCGTCTTGACAACTTCGACGTTCAGGCCCTGCTTGCTGTAAAAGCCCAGCGGGTGCGCCATGATCAGCGGCGTGGCGCAGGTGATGGGGATGAAACCGATCTTGAGATTGGTTTTTTCAAGCTTGCCCTTGTCTTGCGCCATGGCCTGCATGGTGCCGACGGGCAGCACGCTCGCGATAGCGGCCATGGCCGTGCCCTTGCCGACGGCGCGCAGAAAGCGGCGGCGCACGGCGTCCTGCGGGAACAGGGCTTTGACCAGGGTGGCTTCAATGAATTCGTTGGAATACGCCTCGAACTCGCTCGTCAGGCTGCGGCTGCGCAGTTCGGCGGCGGCGCCGTCAGCGTTCATCGCCGGGTGGTGATCCGCCGGCGCGTGGTCGCCGCCGCAACTGCACTTGAGCATCAGGGGTCGGTCGGCGTCGTAGGGGGAGAAACGGTCAGACATGGCACGCACCTTTCAGTTGAAGAAGCATCCACCTTGCAAGGGGCGCGCCACTTTGCCGCCTTGGCCCGGGTCTGCCTGAAATGCGTTGTGTGTGGCATGACGCGGTGTAGGGCGCGCCCTACAAACCGCAGGCCTGAAGGCCGGGCTCAGACCGCCGGAGACGACCTGGCGTGCCTTTCAGCGTACAGCGCAAGCTCGACATCGTTCTTGACGCCGGTTTTTTCGAGGATGCGCAGACGGTAGGTGCTCACCGTGTTGGACGCCAGCCCGAGCTGTGCACCAATTTCGCCCACGGACTTGCCCGCCGTGAGCAGGCGAAACACCTGGTGCTCGCGGTGCGACAGGGCTTCGGCGCCGTTGCGCGCGCCGCCGCTGCCGACGGCACTCGCGAGCGCCTCGGCGGTGACGGCCGACACATACAGGCCGCCCGCCGCCACCTTGCGCACGGCCGCAATCATGTCGTCGGGGTGGGCGCTTTTGTTGAGGTAGCCGGCTGCGCCCAGCTTGATGCAGCGAACCGCGTACTGCTTCTCAGGATAGGTGCTGAGCATCAGCACCGGCAGGTCCGGCCAGGCTTTCTTGAGCGTCTGCAACACGTCCATGCCGTCGCGGCCTGGCAGGGCGATGTCGAGCAGCACGGCGTCCAGGCCGGCAGGCCCGCCCAGGGCCTCGACCTGCTGCAGGATGTCGGGGCCGGTCTCGGCTTCGGCCACCACGGTGATCTCGGGTGCGTCGGCCAGCACCTGTTTGAGGCCCTCGCGCACAATGCGGTGGTCGTCGCCTATCAGTATGTTGAGGGTGGCCATAGGTGCTGTGACGGTTGTAGTTGCTATGCTTTTGGTAGCTGTATGCGCAGGTGGAACAAGGCCCCGAGGCCGATTTGGCTTGTAATTTCAAGGCTGCCGCCGAGATGGCGCGCGCGTTCGCGCATGCCCATCACGCCGTAGGCATTGGCGGCTTCGAAGGCGCTGGCCTCGGCACCGCGGCCGTTGTCGCGCACGCTGATGCTGATGTCGTCAGCCGTGGCCCGGATGCGTATCGCGACCTGGCTGGCCTGTGCGTGCCGGCCCACGTTGCTGAGCATTTCCTGAAAGATGCGGAAAATTGCCATGGCCGAGGGCTCGGGCAGCGGCGCAGCCTGGTCCACGTCCATCTGCCAGTCGAGGGCGAGTTCGGCAGACTGCACAAACTCATGCGCCTGCCAGTCGAGTGCGGCCCACAAGCCCTGGTGGTCCAGGATGCTGGGCCGCAGGTCGGTGATGATGCGGCCTACGTTGTCGACGGCGGCTTCGATCAGCCGGCTCATGTTCTGGCACTTGGCCTGCATGGTGGACCGCATGGCCTGCGCGGCGATGGGCTCACGCTGCTGCTGCTCGCCCAGGCGCTTGTCGAGCCAGCCGACGTCCATCTTGAGCGCCACCAGCAGGCTGCCGAGTTCGTCATGCACCTCGCGGGCAATGCGGGTGCGCTCTTCCTCACGCACGGTGTGGGTGTAAGCCGAGAGTTCGCGCAGCTGCTGCAGTGCGCCTGCCAACGCCTGTGTGCGCTCACTGACACGCTGCTCCAGCACGTCGTTGGCATGGCGCAAGGCTTCCTCGGCCCGCTTGCGCGCCGAGATGTCCACAAAGGTGACCACCGCGCCTTGCACTACGCCGCCGTCCACGATGGGGTAGGACGAGTATTCGACCGCAAACGCGCTGCCGTCGCGGCGCCAGAACAACTCGGTGTCGATGCGGCAGGGCAGGGCCATGCGAAAGGCGTTGAAGATCGGGCACAAGCGCTCGGGGTAATGCGCGCCGTCGGCATGGCTGTGGTGGGCCAGCTCGTGCATGTTTTTGCCCAGCACGTCGGCGGGCGAAAACCCGAGCTGCTCGGCCCCGGCGCGGTTGATGAAGGTGCAGCGCCCATCCATGTCGATGCCAAAAATGCCTTCGCCGGTGGACTCCAGCAACTGCAACAGCTTGTCGCGCCAGAGCGGCTGGTCGGTGGCGGGCAGCCTGGCGCCCGCACGGGTAGGCGGGGGCGGCGGGACTTGGAGAAAAGGCGGGTCCATGCAGAACATGAAGCAAGCGGCATGCCCAGATTGGTGCGGAAGTTTGCCGGCAAGATGTTCCAGAAGGGTGCAAAGGTGCGGGACGCGCCGGTTTGGGTGGGCTCCAGCCCCCGGCTGGCGCATAAATGGCGGTAAAGTGCCGGGCATGCTTACGATTCCCGTTTCCCGCGCCACACGGGCTGTTTTTGTGGCGGCCGGTCTGGCCGGGCTGATGGCACTGGCTGCCTGCAACCCGACCTTCAACTGGCGCGAAGTCCGTCCCGACAACACCCCTTTGAGCCTGCTGTTGCCCTGCAAGCCGGACAAGGCTGAAAAAAGCGTGGCGCTGGCCGGCCAGTTGGCCCAGCTGCAGATGCAGGGCTGCGACGCGGGCGGCGCTACTTTCGCCGTGGCGGTGGCCACACTGGCCGACGTTTCCAGGGCGCAAGCTGCGCTGGCCGAATGGCAGCAACTGACACTTGTCAATATGAAGGCCGGCCCGGTGGGCACCGGCGCAGGCGGCACGCAGGTGGTGCCTTTCCGCCCGTCTGGCATGGTGGCTGGCCCGCCGGCACTCATGGTGAAGGCGCAGGGGAGCCGCGTTGACGGTCGCGCGGTGGCTGGACACGCCGCCTACTTTTCGCGCGGGGCGCAGCTGTTCCAGGTGGTGCTGTATGCCGATACGATCAACGCCGAGGTGGCAGAAACCTTTTTCTCCAGCCTCAAGTTTGAGCCGGTG
Organism: Polaromonas sp.; assembly: GCF_041689105.1. Classification (GTDB taxonomy): domain Bacteria; phylum Pseudomonadota; class Gammaproteobacteria; order Burkholderiales; family Burkholderiaceae_C; genus Polaromonas. The sequence goes on from NZ_JBDNGU010000136.1 coordinate 24,564, forward strand.
CCATGACCGCAGCGCAGGCTGACACCCCTGGCTACCTCGACAAAAAAACAGGCATTCTTGTTTTTCTGGCATTTGCCGCCGCGTATTTCTGCTCGGCCCTGGTGCGGGCCATCACGGCCACCTTGTCGCCGGTGCTGACAGCGGAGTTTTCGCTCAATGCGCGCGACCTTGGCCTGCTGGCGGGCGGTTATTTCCTGGGTTTTGCGGCCATGCAGTTGCCGCTGGGCGCCTGGCTGGACCGCCACGGACCGAAACGCGTGATCCTGTGGTTTCTGGCGCTGTCGGTGATCGGTAGCCTGGCTTTTTCGCTGGCGACCAGTTTTGTCTGGCTGATGGCCGCGCGGGTGGTGGTGGGCATGGGGGTCAGCGCGTGCCTGATGGCGCCGCTGACGGGTTATCGTCGCTGGTACGAGCCAGCCACGCTGCTGCGGGCCAACTCGTGGATGCTGATGACGGCTTCGCTCGGCATGCTGGCCTCGACCCTGCCGGTGCAATGGCTGATGCCGCTGACCGGCTGGCGGCCGCTGTTCTGGATTCTGGCGGGGCTGATCCTGGTGTCCATGGCCGGCATCGCGTGGCTGGTGCCGCGCTGGGAGATGGCCCCCACGCTCCGCACTGACGTGTCGTCGCTGCCCCCCGAGGGGGCTGAACTTGCTCGGGGCGGCCCTTCGCTGCGTTCGTCGGCCCCCACGCTCCGCACTGACGTGTCGTCGCTGCCCCCCGAGGGGGCTGAACTTGCTCGGGGCGGCCCTTCGCTGCGTTCGTCGGCCCCCACGCTC
>NZ_JBDNGU010000137.1:0-11925 GCF_041689105.1 Polaromonas sp.
CAGCGCCATCCAGCTCATCAAGGCCAATGCCCGTGGGTTTCGCAGCTTCACCAACTACCGGGCAAGAATTCTGTTTCATTGCGGTAAGTTGGATTTGGGTTGGGCGTGAGGAAAAAATCACAGTGAAATTAACGAAGAGCCCAAATTGTAACTACGGAACAACGCAGCCACATCATGCATGCCGCGAAGCGTAAAAACACGGCCCCGGAAATGGTTGTTCGGCGTACTCTGCATGCTGGGGGATATCGATATGTCCTTCATTTCGCCACGCTGCCGGGGAGCCCAGATGTGGTAATCCCGAAGCGCGAAAAGCGATTTTTGTGAACGGATGCTTTTGACATGGTCACAACTGCGCGAGGGGAAATCGCATGCCCAAACAAAAGTTTGCCCACTGTCATGCGAAGAAATCCCGCAACATGGCACGAGATCGAGATGCATTGAAAAATTTAATCAATCAGGGTGGGATCCCAATTGTGCTCTGGGAGTGCGAACCCAAGAGCTGGAAAGAATATGAGCTTGAAGCAGTGCTTGCGGCCTTCCCTGGCTCGAGACGACAAGGCGCTTGCCTCCGCCGTTTGTGTTTAATTCGCGCGATGACTCACGCGTGAAATAAAGGGCGCGAGGAATTGGTCGCCAATTTTCCGGCGTCCTCCTCGATTAAATGCTGGGCGGATAATGCGAGTGGTCTAAGAAGATGCTGACCTAGCCAATTTACGACGGGCACTACAACACCATCACCAGTCAAATGGTATGCGTCGTTGTACTTGCCTGGCAGCGTATAGCTCTCTGGCAACCCCATTAGTCGTGCAGTTTCGCGAGCCGATATAAGTCGTGAGCGGACCTCGTTGCCCTTCACGACCATCACGATTTGTCGGCTGGAACCTCCCGCAGGGGTGCGCAAGCATCCGCTCAGTCCGTCAAACCGCACCTCAGCTCTTTGAACCCCAGTTCGTGTTCGCTTGTAGATCGTCCCAACGTGAAGTACGCCGCTTTCACGGGCTGCAGCAACCTTGGCTAAGTTACCTGGTGTCATCATTCGCAGAAGTTTTTCCGTTACTGCTAATGAGTCCCAAGTGGAGTCGGAAAAATCGTGTTCAATGAGCTCAGATAAGTTCGGAACATCTGCCGTGGGCATAGGAATCTTCCACCAAATCCAGTTCTTGCGAACGGCTTCTGGAAGTTCTTCGACCAAATCTTGCAATTTCCTACGGTGCCAAGCTGGGTTGGGAATTTTTGCGACTAGTCCTTTTGGCAAAACCACGCCATTAGCAACGGCAACTATGAAAAGTCGAGGGCGTGAATGCGGCAGGAAGTAAGCTGCGTCTATTTCAAGAGTGCCTACTTTATATCCAGCTTCTACTAATCCAGAAATCAGCCCGGTCAGGTCTTTGCCTCCGTGTGAGGTTATAAGTCCGCTGACATTTTCCAATGCCACGACTGGGGGGTGTCTACCTTCTGCTTTCAAGCTCATCAATAAACGCCAGAATGGCCAAAATACTCCAGACCGCTCGCCTGCCAGACCCTTTCCATAGCCGGCGAGGGAAAGGTCTTGACATGGAAATGAAGCCCAAGCCAGCGGTGCCCTAGTTGGCAACTGGCTCGTGGTGATTTTTGCTACGTCCCCGACGTGCAGCTCTTCGGCTGGAGCGAAGTTTGACTTGTAGGCGATCCCTTTTTTGGGATCGAAATCATTGCTAAATAGACATTTCCATCCGGCACCGAGTCCAATCCTTGCCATTCCGCCGCCGCAAAAAAACTCAAAAAACCCTAGTGGCTTGAGAACGTTTGAGTAAGAAGAAGTCATGGATTGCTGCACGTTAGAGAAAAGAAGCGCCTTGGCTGACAAGCTGCTAATAAATTCTTCCAATACTACTGTAAAAAACAACAGTATGCAAAATTTTATTCTTATTCGGCTTGGGGATACCTGCTGGATCGGTTTTTGTCGCCGGTAGCAACAAATTCTTCGCCCGCTCAGACCGCCCAACCTTGAGTGGCTACAACCCCGGCCTCTGCGAGTGCAGCCCCGCCAGCGGTGCTGCTAGGACTCGGGTGGATGCTGGGAACGGATAACAGATCAAAGGCTGAAGGCTTGAAATACTCCTGCACCGTCTCCCATGCCACCGCCCGCAGATGTTTCGCAATCGCGGGGTCCAGCCCGGCGGTGTACTTCAGGTCCACAGGTGAAGCCTTGAACAACGATGCATACGTCACCCACGCAGTCAGGTAGCTGCCGGCCACGCTGGAGTGGAGCCCCGCAGCAGTGAGTTTGTCGAAGGGTCAGTACTTCGGCAGGGCTCTTCGACAGGCCCAGCCCGAACCGTGTAAGGTCATGAACTACGAAAACATCGACAACCCGGATAAACATCAATGAGCACACCCCCCACCCCCACCGGCCTTCAACTCCAGTCCCTGGTCAAACCCGAAGGCGTGCTGGAAATTTCGCTAGTCAGCGTGCCCACCCCCACCCCTGCTGCCGATGAAGTGGTGGTGCGGATCGAGGCCACGCCGATCAACCCCTCCGACATTGGCCTGCTGTTTGGCGCGGGTGACATCAGCACTGCCGCGCTGGCGGGCACGGCCAGCCAGCCCGTGGTGACGCTGCAGATTCCGCAGGCAGCCATGAAGGCCATGGCCGGCCGGCTGGGCCAGTCACTGCCTGTGGGCAACGAAGGTGCGGGTGTGGTGGTGGCGGCCGGCAGCGCGCCTGCCGCGCAGGCGCTGCTGGGCAAGACGGTGGCCCTGCTGGGCGGTGCGATGTATGCGCAGTACCGCTGCGTCAAGGCCGAGCAGTGTCTGCTGTTGCCTGCGGGCACCACGCCGGCCGAGGGGGCTTCGTGTTTTGTCAACCCGCTCACCGCGCTCGGCATGGTCGAGACCATGCGTCTGGAAGGCCACACGGCGCTGGTGCACACGGCGGCGGCTTCCAACCTGGGGCAGATGCTCAACAAGATCTGCCTCAAGGACGGCATCGAGCTGGTGAACATCGTGCGCAAACCCGAGCAAGTGGCGCTGTTGAAGTCGCTGGGTGCCAAATATGTTTGCGACGCCACGGTACCCACCTTCATCGAAGACCTGACGCAGGCGCTGGTCGCCACCGGCGCCACCCTGGCCTTCGACGCTACGGGCGGCGGCAAGCTGGCCGGGCAGATTCTGGGCTGCATGGAAGCCGCGCTGAACCGCACCGCCACCGAGTACAGCCGCTACGGATCGACCACCCACAAGCAGGTGTACATCTACGGCGGCCTGGACACACGGCCCACCGAGTTCAACCGCAACTTTGGCATGACCTGGGGCATGGGTGGGTGGCTGCTGTTTCCGTTTTTGCAGCGCATTAGCCCGGCGGCCGCGCAAGCCCTGCGTCAGCGTGTGGCCAGCGAGCTGAAGACCACCTTTGCCAGCAGTTATTCGAAAGAAATCTCGCTGGCCGAGGCGCTGCAACCCGCAGAAATCGCGGCGTACGGCCAGCGCGCCACGGGCACCAAGTACCTGATCAACCCCAACAAGGGCATCACCGCTTAATCGCGCGGTGCAGGTTTGGCCCAAAACCGCAGCACGCCATCACGCAACGGCGAAAACTTCAGCGCCAGCAGGTCCAGCAGGTAGTTCTGGTACATGCGCCACGGCCGGCGCAGGCCCTGGCGCGCCAGCAGGTGGGCAGAGCGCTGCACATAGCCCGAGCTCAGGTCGATGAAGGCCTGCGTCGGCAACTGCGGGTCGTCATTGACCGGCATACACACGTCAAGCTGGCGCGCCTCCATGTCATTGAGCAGGCGGCAGACGTAACGCGCCACCAGCTCGCACTTGAGCGTCCACGACGCATTGGTGTAGCCGGAGGCCAGCGCCAGATTGGGCACACCGCTGAACAGCGCGCCCCGGTAGACGATGGACTTTGACATGTCCACCGCCGCGCCATCCACGCTGAGCGACACGCCGCCCAGGACCTTGAGCTGCAGGCCGGTGGCGGTGACGATCACGTCTGCCGCAATTTCCTCTCCCGAGGTCAGGCGGATGCCGCCTGCTGTGAAACACTCGATGTGCCCGGTCACGATATCAGCCTTGCCGTCTCGCACGGTCTTGAAGATGTCTGCGTCCGGCGCGATGCACAGGCGCTGGTCCCACGGCTTGTAGCTTGGCGCCAGATGGCGCTCCACATCGAAGGCGGGGCCCAGCAGCCGCCTGGCCTGCCGCAAAATCAGGCGCCTGACGGTGGCCGGTCTGCGCCGCGAGAGCTGGTAGAACGCACTGGCCAACGAAATGTTCTTCCAGCGGATCAGCGCGTGTGAGATCTGGCCTGGCAGCCAGCGCCGCAATAGCGCGCCAATACCGTCGCGCGTCGGCAGGGCGACGATGTAGCTGGGTGAACGCTGCAGCATCGTCACATGGGCCGCGCTGGCCGCCATGTCGGGCACCAGCGTCACGGCGGTGGCGCCGCTGCCGATCACCACCACCTTGCGGTTGCGGTAGTCCAGGTCGGCCGGCCAGTGCTGCGGATGCACGATGCGGCCGCGAAAATCGTCGCGGCCCGGCCAGGGTGGCTGGTAGCCCTGTGCGTAGTCGTAGTAGCCGCTGCAAAAGAACAGGAAGCGGCAGGTAAAGTGCACGTCGCGAGCGGGCGCGCCATCAGCGCTGAGGGTGGCGCTGACGCTCCAGCGGGCCTGCTGCGCGTCCCAGGCGGCGGCGCTGACGCGGTGGCCAAAACGGATGTGCCGGTCTATGCCTTCATCGCGCGCCGTGCTGACCACGTAGTCGCGGATGGCCGGACCCGCCGCAAAGCTGGCGTCGCTCTCCCAGGGCCGGAAGCTGTAGCCCAGGGTGAACATGTCGGAATCGGAGCGCACGCCAGGATAACGGAACAGGTCCCAGGTGCCCCCGATTGCCTGCCGGTTTTCCAGAATCACGTAGCTGCGTGTGGCGCACAGCGTCTGCAGATAGTGACCTGCCGCGATGCCAGAGAGGCCGGCGCCCACGACCACCACGTCGAAGAAGAGGGGGTCGGAGTCGGCGGCCGTCATGCGGGCAGTTTAAGTCACGTGCTGGGCACGCGCGCGAGCGCTCACGCCTGAACGCCCTTGCGAAACTCCCCCGGACTGACCCCCATCCATTGCTTGAAAGCCCGGGTAAAACTTTTCTCGTTTTTGAAACCCACCGCCGCTGCCACCTGCTTCACCGGCTTGTCGCTGCGATTGAGCAAGTCCCTGGCGCGCTCGAAGCGCACCTCGTCTTTCAGCGCCTGCAGCGATGCGCCTTCCTCTTTCAATTGCCGGTGCAGCGTGCGCGCGGAGATATTCAGCAGCGCCGCCAGCCCATCGGCGTTGTGCGCCTGGTCGGGCCAGGCCGTCAGCGCCTGGCGCACCTGCTGCACCAGCAGGCGGTCGCGGCGGTATTGCAGCACGGTCAGCGGCAGGGCGCGCCGCAGCATGTGCTGCAAGGCCTTTTCGTCACGGCGCAGTGGCAGGGCGAGGTAGCGTGCATCTATCCTGATCCCGGTCTGCGTGGCGCCAAAACGCAGCAGGCCGGGGAACATCAGTGCATAGGCATCAGCGTGCGGCGGCGCGGCAAACTGAAACTGCGCGCCCTGCAGCGGAATGCGTGAGTCGATGTACCAGCAGGCCAGGCCGTGGATGTTGCGCAGCACATGCACCAGGCAAAACTCGCGTGCCTCCTGCCCGTCCCGGCCGAGGTCGCCGCGCTCTTCGATCACGATGGTGGCGGTCTTGTGATCATCCTGGCTGGTGGTCACCAGCTTGAGTGCAATGTCGTCCGTCAGCAGCCCGTGGTGGCGGCACCAGCGCTTGAGCGCCACGCCCAGCGTGGGCGCACTCAGCGAGGCCCGGGCCAGCATGCCGTAGCTGCCCCAGGGCAGCTTGCGTGAGAAGGCGCCCAGCGCCTCGTCGTCCAGCTCCTGCATCGCCGCGCCGGACAGCACCTCCATCTGGCGGGCGGTGATGCGGGCACTGGCTTGTTGCAGCCGGGCTGGCGTGATCTGTGCCAGCTTCAGCGCGGCGGCGGGGCTTTGGCCATACAGCTCGTAAGCCCCGGTGATCACCCTTGCAAAGGCCATGGGCGTGGCGGCAGTGGACGGGTTTGCGGACGCTGGCGGGCGGTCGGTGGGCATTCATCAATTTTCGACGAAGCAGGCACGATTTGCAACCTGTGTGGCGGCCGCTTGGCGGATTTTGGGCCTAAGCTGCGGTGTTTGGCGTTAAGGTGTGGACTGAATGGATTGTCATTGCGGCCTCCGAGCCGCCATCCATGCCCGCACTGGCCCGACACGCCCTGACGCGCGCCCTGTTTGTATTGAGGAGACACATGCCAGTTCTGGAAACCAAACTCAACGCCCGCTCGGCCGACTTTCAGGCCAATGCCGCTGCCATGCGCACGCTGGTGGACGACCTGAAGCTGCAGGTGGCCAAAGCCGCTGCCGGCGGCGGTGAGGCAGCCCGGGCCAAACACGTGGCGCGTGGCAAGCTGCCGCCGCGCGAGCGGGTGCAGATGCTGCTGGACCCTGGCACACCGTTTCTGGAGCTGGCACCACTGGCGGCGCTGGCCATGTACCCCGACCGCGACGGCAGCGACAGCGCACCGTGCGCCGGCATGATCACCGGCATTGGCCGCGTCAGCGGGGTGGACTGCGTGATCGTGTGCAACGACGCCACCGTCAAGGGCGGCACCTATTACCCGATGACGGTCAAGAAGCATTTGCGCGCCCAGGAAGTGGCGCAGCAAAACCGCCTGCCCTGCATTTACCTGGTCGATTCGGGCGGCGCCAACCTGCCGAACCAGGACGAGGTGTTTCCCGACCGCGAGCATTTCGGCCGCATCTTCTACAACCAGGCCAACATGAGTGCGTTGGGCATTGCGCAGATCGCTGTGGTCATGGGCAGTTGCACGGCGGGTGGCGCCTACGTGCCGGCCATGAGCGACGAGACCATCATCGTCAAGAACCAGGGCACCATTTTTCTGGGTGGCCCGCCGCTGGTGAAAGCCGCCACGGGCGAGATCGTCACCGCCGAAGATCTGGGCGGCGGCGACGTGCACACCCGCCTGTCAGGCGTGGCGGACTACCTGGCGCAGAACGACGCCCACGCGCTGGCGCTGGCTCGGGCCTCGGTCGCCAACCTGAACGCCAATTACACAAGAAAAGTGCCTGCAGCCCCTGCCAGCCGTGCACCACGTGCTCCTGAATTTGCAGCAGATGAGGTTTATGGCGTGGTGCCGGTGGACACCCGCAAGCCTTATGACGTGCGCGAGATCATTGCCCGCATCGTGGACGGTAGCGAGTTTGACGAGTTCAAGGCGCGCTTCGGTGCCACGCTGGTCACAGGTTTTGCGCATATCGAGGGCATGCCGGTTGGCATCATCGCCAACAACGGCATCCTGTTCAGCGAGTCGGCGCAAAAGGGTGCGCACTTCATCGAAGTCTGCTGCCACCGCAAGATCCCGCTGGTGTTTTTGCAGAACATCACCGGCTTCATGGTGGGTCGCAAGTACGAGGCCGAAGGCATTGCGCGCCACGGCGCCAAGATGGTGATGGCCGTGGCCACTGCGCAAGTGCCCAAATTCACCATCATCATCGGCGGCAGCTTCGGCGCCGGCAACTACGGCATGTGCGGCCGCGCCTACAGTCCGCGCTTTCTTTGGATGTGGCCGAATGCGCGTATTTGTGTCATGGGCGGCGAGCAGGCTTCTTCCGTGCTGGCCAGCGTGCGGCGCGACGGTATCGAGGCCAAGGGCGGCACATGGAGCGCCGAGGAAGAAAAAGCCTTCAAGCAACCCATGCTGGACCAGTTTGAACACCAGTCGCACCCCTATTACTCGAGCGCGCGCCTGTGGGACGACGGCGTGATCGACCCCGCCGACACGCGGCGCGTGCTGGCGCTGGGCCTGCGTGCCAGCCTGAATGCGCCTATCCCCGAGCCAAAGTTCGGCGTCTTCCGCATGTAGGTCGGTTAAAGGAAAAAGAACCCATGTCCAACGTTTCCACTTACGACACGCCCGAGTACGAACTGCTGCGCGACCAGATCGGCCGCTTCATCGCCAAAGAGGTAGAGCCACACGCCGCCGGCTGGGAAGAGCAGGGTTGTGTGCCGCGCGAGGTGCTGCGCCGCATGGGCCAGGCCGGTCTGTTCGGTCTGATGTACGAAGAAAAATACGGCGGCGCGGACAGCGATGCCATGACGAATCTGGTGTTCGCCGAGGCGCTGTCGCAGTCCACCTTTGCCGGCTTCATCATTACGGTGCTGGTCCACACCGACATGGCCAGCCCGCACCTGCACCACGCGGGCAATGCGGCGCAAAAAGAAAAGTATTTGAAGAAGGTGATTGCCGGCGAGCTGATCACGGCGGTAGGCATCACCGAGCCGGGCGCCGGCTCGGATGTTGCCGGCATCAGGACAAGTGCCAGACTGGATGGCGCTGAGTGGGTCATCAACGGCACCAAGATGTTCATCACCAACGGGGTACATGCCGACCTGTACTTTGTCGCGGCCAAGACCGGCCCGGGTAAACGCGACATGTCGATGTTCATTGTCGAGAAGGGCACGCCCGGTTTCACGGTGGGCCGGGCGCTCAAGAAAACCGGCTGGCTGTCGTCGGACACCGCCGAGCTGATTTTCGACAACGCGCGCATCCCCGCCGGCAACCTGCTGGGCGAGGAGGGCAAGGGTTTTTATTCGGTGATGAAAAACTTTCAGACTGAACGCATCGCGCTGGGTGCGATGGCCGTGGGCCATTGCCAGCAGGCGCTCAAGCTCACGCTGGACTATGTGCGCCAGCGCCAGGCCTTCGGCGGCCCGCTGTGGGACCAGCAGGTGATTCGCCAGCGCATCTCGATGCTGGACGCCAAGACACGCGCCGCGCGGCAATTCATGTACCACTGCGCCTGGCGCGTGACCCAGGGCCACGACATCGTGCAGGACGTGTCCATGCTCAAGGCGCTGACCGGCGAGCTGGTCAACGAGGTGGTGCAGACCTGCCAGCAGTTCCATGGTGGCATGGGCTACATGCGCGAGACAGCGATTGAAAGGCTGTGGCGCGACGCGCGTGTGCTGGCCATTGGCGGCGGCGCAACCGAGGTGATGCTGGAAGAAGCGGCCAAGCGTTATTGAAGCCTTTGAACGCAACAACAAACGGAACAAAAGCCATGAAACATCTTGAACTGAGCTCTGCCAGCGGCGTAGCCACGGTCACCCTGAACCGGCCGGAGGTGCGCAATGCCTTCAATGACGAGGTCATTGCCGAGATGACGGCGTGTTTCATGGACCTGGGCAGCCGCCCGGATGTGCGCTGCATCGTGCTGGCCGCCAAGGGCACGGCTTTTTGCGCCGGCGCCGACCTGAACTGGATGAAACGCATGGCCGACTACACGCGCGACGAAAACGTTGCCGATGCCGGCGCACTGGCCGAGATGCTGCGTGTGGTTTACACCTGCCCCAAGCCGACGATTGCCAAAGTGCAGGGTGATGTGTATGCCGGCGGCACCGGTCTGGTGGCGGCTTGCGACATCGCGGTCTCGGTGGACACCGCTGGTTATTGCCTCAGCGAGGTCAAGCTGGGCCTGATCCCGGCGACTATCAGCCCCTATGTGATCCGCGCCATGGGTGCGCGTGCTGCGCACCGCTACTTTTTGACAGCCGAAAGGTTTGATGCGGCCGAGGCCTTGCGCATCGGTTTTGTGCATGAGGTGGTCGCAGCGGACCGGCTGGATGCCAAGATCGCCGAACTCGCGAAAGCCCTGGTCAACGCCGGCCCCGAGGCCGTCAAGCTCTGCAAGCTGCTGGTGCAGGACGTGGCGGACCAGGAGATCACGCCCGCGCTGATACAGATGACGGTCGAATCCATTGCCGACATCCGCGTCAGCGACGAGGGGCGTGAAGGTGTGCAGTCCTTTCTGCAAAAACGCAAGCCGAACTGGATCATCTGATGCACCCGATGGACACTGCGCAATTGGTAGCTCTTGCCGGCGCGCTGGGTTGGGCCAGCGGCGTCCGGCTTTACCTGGTGGTGTTGCTCACCGGCCTGGCCGGTTTCATGGGCTGGATCCAGTTGCCGCAAGGCCTGCACCTGCTGGCGCACCCGGTGGTGTTGGGTGCCAGCGGTTTCATGGTGGCCGTGGAGTTTTTTGCCGACAAGATCCCGGGCCTTGACTCCTTGTGGGACGTGGTGCACACCATGATCCGGATTCCGGCCGGTGCGGCGCTGGCGGCCGGCGTGTTCGGTGCCGACAGCGGTTTGATGGCGCTTCTTGCGGCGTTGGCAGGCGGCACGCTGGCTGCCACCAGCCATGCCGCCAAGGCCACCACCCGTGCGGCCATCAACACCTCGCCCGAGCCTTTCAGCAATGTGGGCGCCTCACTGGTGGAAGACAGCCTGGTGCCTGCCGGCCTGTGGCTGGCGATTGCGCACCCGCTGATGTTTGTTGTTGTGCTGGTCCTGGTGTTGATCCTCAGCGTGTGGCTGATCCGCATCTGCTGGCGTTTTTTGCGGCAGCTGTTTGCCCGAGTGACGCGCATCTTCAGCGGCAAGCCCGACACCGGGCCGCCACCGGCCTTCACCCTGAAATCTCCTTTCTCAAAGAATGACTGACATGTTCAAAAAAATATTGATCGCGAACAGGGGAGAAATCGCGTGCAGGGTCGCCGCTACCGCCAGACGTATGGCGATCCAGACCGTCGCCGTATATTCCGATGCCGACGTTGGTGCCAAACATGTCAGCGCGTGCGATGAGGCCGTCCACATCGGCGGCAGCGCGCCCAAGGACAGCTACCTGCGCTGGGAAAAAATCATTGCAGTAGCCAAGGCCACCGGCGCTGAAGCGATTCACCCTGGCTACGGCTTTCTGAGCGAGAACGAGGAGTTCGCCAAGGCCTGCGGTGCAGCCGGCCTGGTCTTTATCGGCCCACCCGCGTCTGCCATCAAGGCCATGGGCCTGAAGGCCGAATCGAAACAATTGATGGAAAAAGCCGGTGTGCCGCTGGTGCCTGGTTACCACGGCAGCGACCAGGACCCGGCGTTGCTCAAGCGCGAGGCCGACCGCATTGGTTACCCGGTGCTGATCAAGGCCAGTGCCGGCGGTGGCGGCAAGGGCATGCGTGCGGTGGACAAGACAGAAGATTTTGACGCGGCGCTGGCGTCCTGCAAGCGCGAAGCCATCAACAGCTTTGGCGACGACGCCGTGCTGGTGGAGAAGTATGCGCAGCGCCCCCGCCACATCGAGATCCAGGTGTTTGGCGACACGCATGGCAACTACGTCTACCTGTTTGAGCGCGACTGCTCGGTGCAGCGCCGCCACCAGAAGGTGCTGGAAGAAGCGCCGGCGCCTGGCATGACAGAAGCCATGCGCCAGCAGATGGGCGAAGCCGCCGTGTCTGCTGCCCGTGCGGTCAACTATGTCGGTGCGGGAACTGTCGAGTTCATTGTTGAGCAGCGCCCGGACGGCACCATGAACTTTTTCTTCATGGAGATGAATACAAGGTTGCAGGTGGAGCACCCGGTCACCGAGATGATCTACGGGGTCGACCTCGTCGCGCTGCAGCTTCACGTAGCCGAGGGGAGGGCGCTGCCGTTCACCCAGGAGGAGATCGTTTCGAGCGGTCATGCCGTCGAGGCTCGCGTGTACGCCGAAGACCCTGCACGCGACTTCCTACCGACTGGTGGTGTCGTGCGTCGGATGGTCGAACCCCGTGGACCGGGAGTACGCGTCGACTCGGGTGTCGATGATGGCTCGATCGTTGGTTCCGACTACGACCCCATGCTGGCCAAGGTGATCGCTCACGGGGGCGACCGCGAGCAAGCGCTGCAGCGGCTCGACGCTGCACTTGCCGCCACAGCCATCGTCGGGGTCACCACCAACATCGGGTTCCTGCGCCGGTTGCTGGCCAACGACGACGTCCGTGCCGGCCGTCTCGACACCGGCCTGGTCTAGCG
>NZ_JBDNGU010000138.1:0-12283 GCF_041689105.1 Polaromonas sp.
CGTTCCTTATGTAGGCCGACTCCACGCGCTGGCACGAGTTGAGCGTCGTGGCTATCTGCATAGCCTCGTCCAAATTCATCAGGAACCGCTTGTCCCCGACACACAGAATAAATTGATTGTCCATTTCAGTTCTCCTTAATGATTAGTTTCTGACCACAGGGCACCTCGTACCCCTCGTTACCCAAGATGCACCACAGCGTGGGCTTAGTCATGCCCGCCCACTTCGTTTTGTTGCTGTGCATGTATCCATCCGACAGAATCACAAGCGCGTCAGGCTTCAGCTTCTTCGCCAGCATGTAGTCGACGACCACGTCCGGGTCGGTGCCCCCACCACCTCGAGGGTTCGTGCGATGCACGATGCTCGTGTCCGTACCCTTGTACGTCTCGTGCCCCGCGATAGCCGCGTCCCAATAGATGATGTCGATGCGCTCCGCGCCTACGTCCTTCACGATCTGATTCATCTCAGACAGGAACGCAGTCAGCAGCTCCCCTTGTATAGAACCCGACGTGTCCATGGCTATCACGAGGTGCTTCATCCGTTTCCCTAGAATACTAGGGAGGATGACGTCCTGCCACAGGAAGTTGCGGTGCGCCCTGCGCCACGACACGGAGTCCCTGTCCTTGAGTGACGTGCGCACGAAGCGCCGCAAGACTTCACGCCAGTTGACCTTGGCCTTGAGCAGGTCACCGATCTCACGTGGCATGGTGCCCCCCACCCGCCCTGCGTAGATGCCGCCCTGCCGCAACGCCTGCTGAATGTCACGTTCGAGTTCCTTCTTCTCGTCCTCGTTCATGCCGTCCATCGCGCCGTCCCAGTCATGGGTGTCAAGGCCGCCGTCAGGGGTGCCAAGCCCGCCGTCAGCGGAATTACCCTCGCCTTCAGGGTTTTTCCCATCGCTGGGTTCTTCACCCTCATCCCCTTCTTTCTCTCCGGGCTCTCCCTGTCCCGGATCAGACTTTTGACCCCCGCCCGGCTTAGATTTCTTGCCACCGCCACCCTTGCACTCCTCCTTGAGAATGTCGAACACCTGCTTGCTGTCCATACCAGCGAACCGTGCGTCGATGACCCCGATGAGTTCCCCCGTCTCCTTATTGCGTGGCATAGCGATAGCCGTCTCGTTCGGGTCCATCGTCACCAGCTGGAGGTTGATGACGTAGTCACACGCGATGTTAGCCAAGCGCCCGTTCTCCTTGTATAGCGCACGCCACACAGTTAAGTGCCTATAGCACTTGTGCATATTCTCATGCATGATGAGAAAGGCCAGCTCCTTGTCGGTCAGCTCGCTGACGAAGCCGCGCCCGTACTGCGCGTCCCGCCCGTTGGTGTTCGCCGTGATCGGGCGGTCCGTGATGGTCGTCTTGCCCACCATGAACAGCCCCGCGAACAAGGCAAAGCTCTTGTGACGCATCAGACTCACATGGACAAGCTCGACCCGCTGCTCAGCGGTCAGTTTGCTACGTAGTGCTAACATTTTGTGCTCCTGTGTGTATCAAATGATGTGAGTTGCGCCACTCACGCAACGTGCCGTGGTCGCGGTCGCGTATGTAGACCCGCTGCTTGCCGTTCAGGAACCGCCATGGGATATCCTTGGTGAGCACATCAACCAGCGAGTAGTGCTTGGTTGCATGCCCGAAGTTGTTGCGCTCGACTGCGCCAACAACACACCAAGTTGCAGCATTGGGCACCCCTAGACCCGGGCGCTCAATCGCCCCGTCGTCATGCAAGACCCACCACTCAGTACCGTACTTTATTAGTTTCATTTCAGCTCTCCTCTTGTGGGCCGAACACTTCAACCTCAGTAGCGATACCGTCGGCCACCGCTGCGTCTTGGATAGCGTCTATGAAGTGGAGTAACCCACTAGACAGATCATCATCAAAGGTCAGAAGGAACGCCTTCTGCTTGCGCAACAATACCCAATCGGTGTTTTTCAGTGCAACGGTTATTTTCATTTCATTTCTCCTATCTTGGTTATGTCCGTCTCGATTACCTCGTACATGTTCGACTTGGCCGCGTTCATAACCCGCGCCCATGTCTCTGCGCCCGTGCCCTCTACAGCGGGCTGGTACCAGCGGTTGTAGTTGAAGAACGCCGCTTGCGCGATCACAGTCGGCCAGTGCTCCGCGTGTTCTTTGCTAGTCAGCACCTCCACTATTGGCGGTGGTCGGTTAGTGCACCTCGCGTCCTCCGGCGTTACCGTGCTATGCAACAACCGGAACACATCCTTGAACCCACTCTCGGCCATGCCCTCGTTGAGGGCTTTCACTTTCACCTTGTCTATCTGCTTCCTCTTGAATTGGCGCAGCTCACTGATGACTTCCCCCGCCTCGTTGAGGCGTATGCCGTCGTAATAGACAACGCGCCCAGTTGGCAGGGACAAGAACAACTGGCTCAGCCCCATGAATTTCCCTGAGCCGAAGCCCATCGGCGCTGCCCCGAACTTACTCAGTGCATAGTACATCGCCGCGCCTGTGGTTACTCTGTTACCCCAACCCGCGCAGTCGATCACGATGTCCCCGTTCGGGTATGCCGTGATGAGGTTGGCGTTGTAAAACTTGATACCGAACGCGTCCTCGCTCACAAACTTCCTCACCCGGAAGTTATTCTTCGCTCGGCGGCGGTAGTCCGCTGGCGCGTCCCCCGTGTACTGCCCGCGCTTGTACTCGTACCTGCTCAGGTGCAGTTGTAGCTGTGTGTATGTCGTTGTCATATTCTTTCTCCTTGGTTGATTACGTGCATGTGGGCCACGTGCATGACGTCTCCTTTATGACTTCCCACCCGAACCGCTTCACGTTGCCCGGGTATGTTTGTGATGTGCATGCGTTCATCTGCTTGGCCTTGGCGAGGGTCAACCCGCGCCACTCAACGACCTCGCCCTCCTCCAGTTCGATGAAGAACATGTACTTGCTTGTATCTGTGTCAGTCATTCAATTTCTCCTTGGTTAAATTGAGCATGGAATTACCCTTCGACGAAGGGTTTATCCCTTAAGTCCGGCGAACATGTACTGGTTCTCGCGGGCCCACGTGACGAACGCGGGATGCACAAGCACCCAGCCCCGCTTGGCCTTGCTCTCGAGCGCCATGTTGATGAACACGGCTTGTGCTTCTTTCGGCATACGCTTGACATAGCGCAGCCACACCGCGAACGTCTCGCGGGTGCAGAGGGCCACGGCCTTGAACGCGAGGATGCATTGCGCAGCGGGACTGCTAGGCACCAACGCCGTGTCGGGGTTCTTCTCAATGGCCACCGCTGTCGGCAGCTGGTCAGCAAGGGAGATGTACGCCTGCAAGTCCCGCGACGCCGCCATGCCGATGGTGCCGTCCAACGTGGCAATCAGGGAGTTCTCCGTCATGCGGTCGCGCACGTCCACCCAATGCGAAGCCTTGGCCAGCGAGCGCGGCGAGACAAACGCTGTCTGTGAGGCATCCGAGGGGTTGAAGATGTACGGGTTTTCTTTCTGCCCGCCGTCCATGTAGGATGCAAGACAGTGCGGGTACTCGGTCACCCACGCCTGCACCTCGCCCGAGATACCGTTGTTGATCGCCCAAGTCAGCCACTCAGGGGCAGGTGGCTTCATATAGGTAAGCCACGTCTGCCTGTTGCGCGTGTGCGCCTTGGCATAGTCGCCCACCCCATCACCGTCCATATTACCCGTTGTGAACACTATAGTACTAGGGTGCAGCTTGAATGTGCCGAGCCGACGCTCGTGCAACAACGGGTGCAGGGTGTTGCGCACGTAGTCGTCGGTCTTTGTCCACTCGTCGATCATGATGACTTGCGGCGCGTCGAGGTGCAGCCCGTAATGGTCAGCGGGATAGAAGTCCAGCGTACGCGTCGCGTGGTTGGGTATGGGCATACCCGCCTGACCCACGTCGGTGTTCGGCCCGTCGATGTACACCTTCCGATATCCCGTCTTTTCGACAAGCACGTCTTGGATAGCTGTCTTGCCGATGCCCGGTTCGCCCGTCAAGTGCACCGAGTTCTGCCCCGAGTTGAGGATGATATCGACGGTCTCTGTGAAGTTGACCTGTCGGCCAAATGATAATTCTGACATGATTTATTCCTTGATGTGTGACTGGTAAGCGTTATCGTATTCCCTAGCATGTAGAGTCTCTGGTGGGTGTTTCATTTGTAATCTCCAATAAAGGTAGTTAGACTAAGTTAAGGAAATACCCTTCGCTGAAGGGTATTTCCACGGCGCGGGATGCGCCTGTACTAGGTGCCCGCTCAATCACCAATGTACAAAGTACATTTTAGCACAGATACTTGACTATGTCAAGACCCCTTCCGCGTTTTAGGCACCAATTCTGCGCTTTGGTTTAATAGGCCGCCTATTAGGTTTTGACCCCAATCCCACGCGCTGTGAGGCTCCGTTCGATGCCCGCAAAGAAGTCGTCCATGCTCTCCTCGGGCCCCTCGTCGGGTACCGCTGGCTTCTCGACGGGGCGGGCGCGGATAGTCAGCACCGGCTTGCGTGAGTCTGCCTGCGGTACGTCGAAGTCGCGGAGCATGGACTTGTGGATACCTTTGCCGTCGAAGCCCGAGATGCTGGCTGACAACATAAGCACACCCAGAATCTCGGGGTCTTTCGGCGCCAGCGACGCCAGCGTCACGCCTTTGGGCAGGTTCAGGATGAGATGGAGCCGGGACTCTTGCGATGGTAGGAGCGCGTTTGGGTCGCGTCCCTTATGCATCTGCACCTTACGCTGCTGGAGAACAGCGCGGGATTCCGTATGGTGGAACGGATTCACGCAGAACGGAGTGGTGCACCGCTTGACGAGGCGGCTGCTGGCGGGCACAAACCGGCACAAGGTGAACAAGATGCGGGCCACCGAGTTGGTGTTCAGCATCTTCGCCAGCGGGTTGTTGGGGCTTATGAGCGCGGTAGGGGGTGAGACCCCCGAGCCCGGAAACCACAGCGGATTGCGATATTGCCAGATCATGCAACCCTCCTCTATCTTGCAGTTGCCGATGAGGTCCTCGGCATCACGGTACTTAGTCATGGTAGGTCCAATCATAGAAAAAGTTGAGAACCACGTGTTGGGGTTCCGTGGGTTAGGGTTTACCCTAAGGTAACGTAACAAGTGCGTTAATGTCTTTTGGGTGGTTTACTGTATCATACGCAAAAGCAGAAGTCAATAACCATGCGGGTTTGCGGGCCTTTGATAAAGAATACATTGCAATGTTCACGATTTCTGGAACAGGGAGAGTGGGCGGGCGGCGGCGGGAAACTGGAGGCCAAACGCTAGTTTATTCTTATACAAACGGCAAATTCCTAGAACCGCTCTCCTGTTTCAAATTTCTGGAACATTGCAATACATCCTTTATCATATATATATATCTTTAAAATAATAATAATAATAAGCTATATTTATCATGGACTTACGGGCGTCTGCCCCTCTGGGGGCTGTTGCATGTTTGATAAAGTAAGCTTCTGGATGATAACATAGCCTGTGTATTTACCATTGATTTTTATAAGGGTTTACCCTTAGTTTTAGGCTCATTTTGGGCTCTTTTGGCCCTGTTTTCTCGCCCGCTTCACCACCCGACGCCCGCGAGGATAGTCAAAGGCTTGACTGTGAGGACTTTTTGATACAGTAAACGCTGCTTAAAAAAGAGGCAGGTCGGTGTTTGATAAAGTAAGCCCGCTTTGCCCGCATTTTATACACTAGCGAGGCTGTCGAGGCGACCTCGGCCCCCCAAAAGTGTGGTGCAAAACAGACATACCCTTCGCCAAAGGGTATTTCCGTGCACCCCTCCGAGCCTCACACGATCGTAAGGGGAACTGGTATCTAAGGCGAGGCGGGCATGACCTATCAATAACCCTACGGTTACGCGGATATTCCGCGCTCAGAAAACCTTCGCGCTCTTAGACATAAAACGATATAAGGCGGGCATGACCTCGCGATGCCCGCCAAGCCTACCCCGTTCATATAACTGGTTTCGACCCATCGCGTGATTCTAGAGAACCACGCCCGCTAGGAAATACCCTTCGCCCAAGGGTAATTCCGCCGCGCCCGCCAAGCCTACCCCGTTCATATAACTGGTCTCAATTTTCTGGCCAGAAAATTCGGGCCAAAAAAAACTGCCCGCCGTGCGCAGGGCACAGCGGGCAGAGGTCACCAAAAAAGCTGGACAAAAAAAAGCCCGCCATGCAGAATTACATGGCGGGCAGAGCAGCTTAGCCCAAGAGCAGCGCGACTTGAGTCAGCAGGTTATCGCCGTTGGCACAGTTTGCTTTGGCAACCTCACGCACACGCAGCGTGATTTTCTCGACTAGCGCTTTGCGACTAACGGCCTCAGCATCAAGAACCGGCTTGTTCCTCTTATCAGCCTCAGCAGCATACTTTGTCGCCGACTTCAACGATGCAGTATCGCCCAAGGTTATCAGGGCATCGATTTTCGATTCAATTTCCGCGTCACTCAGCAGCCCGAAATCTTTCTCACGTTTCGCCGCCTGCTCAGCCTTACGCACGGCATCTTTCGCCTCAGACTTTGGGCGCTTGAAGTCAAAGGATTTCACAATCCCATTGACTTGTTTGTCCCAGACTTGCTCAGCTGCTCCAGCTAACTTGCCACTATCCACACCGCCTACTATGAATTGTGCCCGGACATACTGGAACGCAGTATAGTTCAAGCCGTTCACCATATCGTACAGCGCCGTTTGGCACTGTGCCATCGTACGCTCAGCAGCTTCGCCAGCACTATGAGCTTTGCAGGAATCGAAACCGAGCTGGATGATACTATCATCAAGCTGAGCAGCGGGTTTCCCATGCAGCATCATTGCCGTGACAGCCAAGACACCAGCCGCGACATTTACAGGCGCAGCAACCAACACATTAACATTAGACATAAAGCACTCCAAATAAGGAATAGTCATTAGAAGGAAATACCCCCGACCAAAGGGTAATTCCATGGAGCGCACGACAGCCGCCGTTCCATATTTGTATTATGACAGATTGCTAGATAATAGGGGAAAACCGCACAGGGTATTATCTATATACATGGCGCCGAGATACTCGCGCCTATATCATGACCTATTGATTATCCGCAGCGTGAGAATCACCCGATTATCTGGCCCGACAACCCCATCGACGATACAGCCAGCCCCGGAACCAGACCCCCCACCCCCCAAACACGGAAAATCGGAGTCCCAATACCATACACTATGAGTTGGACACCCGGCGGGCGAAATTAAAAAGTGCCCCCCCCCGGGGTATATATTTTTAGCCACCCCCACCCCCTATATTTTCCCCACCCAGCAAAGCGGGCATAGCTCCCCAGAAACACCCCCCGGCAAGGAGTCCCAAAAATAAAACTTGCGGCCCCCATGTTTTCCCTGCTACAGTTGCGCACATTACCTCAACGCCGGAGTGCCCCTTTTCCTCCATGAGCCTACATATCACACCTGATAAGACTGTGCCGTATCCGGACTCGCTAGAGCCGGAGCGGGCATCGACCCTGCGCGAGAACATGCAGATTGCGTCCAACACCGCCGAGGTGTTGAAGGCGTTGGGTGCCGAAGTTGATGATGATCCTGACGCGCAAGACAAAGCGGACGAGGTGTTTAAAGAGTTCGCTGCCCGTGCGGCGGAACAGTTTCAGCAAGTTACGTGCGCCCCAAAAACGGATGCGCCCCCGAAAAACAAGGGGGGCCGCCCCCGCAAACCCCTACCTCCGGCCCCGCCAACCGCACTGGCTCTCTACGAGCTGCCCGTAGCAGACCGCATTACGAACATGTTGCGGGAATATAACAATCAGTTTGTTGCCGATGCCTCACAGCTGCGGTTGGTAGTGACGAACAAGTTGCTGGACCTTGCGTCGTGTGGCGACCCAAAGATTGAGATCAAGGCGACGGAGATGCTGGGCAAGATCAGCGACGTGGGGTTGTTTGCTGAGAAGACAGAGATCAGCGTTACATACAACAACAGCTCAGATTTGGATCAGGCAATCAAGGACAACGTGAGGAAGCTGATGCGGTTGTATGGGGGCCGGGCGAGCGCGATAGATGTGGATTTGGATGCAGAGTTTGGGCTGTCGAAGGAGCTTGAAGTGGTCGAGGTAGTTGAGGACATCATGCCCATGATGCCCGCCGAGCCCGCCATAACCCAAAGCGAGGCGGTGCCCAATGCGTGAAGAGACGGAAGTTCTCGCTATTGAGCAGGAGCTGGAGTCGCTGATTGCGAACTTGCCCAATTTGCCGCCGGAGGAGAAGGCAAAGGTGTTGAAGAAGCTGGCGAGTCGGGTGGAGCTGGGCGAGAAGGACAAAGCCCGCAACGAGTTCATGGAGTTTGCACTTAAAGTGTGGCCGGGCTTCATTTTGGGGCGGCACCACAAGATTATGGCCAAGGCGTTTGAGCGCATCGCCAGCGGGGAGTGTAAAAGGCTGATTATCAACATGCCGCCGAGGCATACGAAGTCGGAAATGGCCTCTTATTTGTTGCCAGCGTGGTTTTTGGGTAAGTTTCCACACAAGAAGGTGATCCAGTGCTCAAATACGGCGGAATTGGCAGTGGGTTTTGGTCGTAAAGTGCGAAATCTGGTGGATTCGGACGTTTATAAGGACATTTTTCCAAATTTGCAGTTGCAGCAGGACTCAAAGGCCGCCGGGCGGTGGAATACCAGCAAGGGTGGCGACTATTTCGCGATCGGTGTGGGCGGAACGGTGACGGGTAAGGGCGCGGACGTGCTGATTATTGACGATCCGCACTCGGAACAGGAGGCGGCGCTCGCTGCGAGCAACCCGGATGTGTTTGACAAGGTGACGGAGTGGTATACGTCGGGTCCACGGCAGCGGTTGCAGCCGGGCGGGGCTATTGTTGTTGTTATGACACGGTGGGCGCTCCGGGATTTGACCGGGCAGGTGCTCAAGGCGGCGGCTGCCCGGGGCGGCGAGCAGTGGGATGTGATCGAGTTCCCGGCTATTCTGCCGTCGGGCAAGCCGCTGTGGCCAGAGTTTTGGGCAATGGAGGAGCTGACGGCGCTTAAAGAGGAGTTGCCCAACGCCAAGTGGCAGGCGCAGTACCAGCAGAACCCCATCGGCAATGAGTCGGCGATTATCAAGCGGGATTGGTGGAAGTGGTGGGAGAAGGACGAGCCGCCGAAATGTGACTTTATACTGCAGTCGTGGGACACGGCGTTTGAGAAGACACAGCGGGCTGACTATTCAGCGGGCACGACGTGGGGGATTTTCGCGTGTGAGATGGACAACTTCGCGCCGAATATCATATTGCTCAATACGTACAAGAAGCGGGTGGAGTTTCCGGAGTTGAAGCGGGACGTGCTCAGGGAGTACAAGGAGTATGAGCCTGATGCGTTGATTGTGGAGAAGAAGGCGTCGGGGGCGCCGCTTATCTATGACCTGCGGGCGATGGGGATTCCGGTGCAAGAGTACACGCCGGGCAAGGGGCAGGACAAAATCGCCCGCTTGAACTCGGTCTCGGACATAATCGCCAGTGGCAAGGTGTGGATTCCACGAACTCGGTGGGCGGAAGAGCTGGTGGATGAGGTGGCTGCGTTCCCGTCGGGCGAGCATGATGACTTGGTTGACGCTACGACGCTCGCGCTCATGCGGTTCAGGGCTGGTGGGTTTCTCCGGCTTCCGACCGATGAGCCCGAAGAGGTCAAGTGGTTTAAGGGCCATCGCAAAGAGAGGTACTACACAGTATGACTACACAGCAATTTACGGGTAAGAACCAGCTGATCGACCGGCTCGCCGCGCAGGTGGGTAACCGGGAGATGGCTATTCAAATCTTGCGGGACCGTGGCCACCTTAAAGCTGATGGCAAGACATTCACGGAAGCAGGCGCCAAGCGCAACGCGATGTCAGCCGAGGAGCGGGCCAAGGATCGGGCCTCTAAACGAACAGATAAGCCGGTCTCCGCGTTTAAGTATGACGTGAAGACTAACCGGGCAACATTTAAAAGGTAGGACATATCATGGCGATCGACAAAAGTTTATACACAGCCCCCCAAGGTATGCCCATGGAGGAAATGGGTGCACCCATAGAGATAGAGATCGAGGACCCTGAGTCTGTCAGTATCAGTATGGGGGAGTTGTCTGTTGTGTTGTCCCCCGATGGGGAGGACACCGCCGACACGTTCGCGGCGAACTTGGCGGAATTCATGGATGAGCGTGATTTGAGTAGCTTGGGGACAGACCTGATCGACGAGTTTGATAAAGACAACATGGATCGCAAGGACTGGATCAGGACCTATGTTGAGGGCTTGAAGTTGCTTGGTTTGAAGTATGAGGAGCGCACAGATCCGTGGAGTGGTGCTTGTGGTGTGTTCCACCCCATGTTGACCGAAAGCGTTGTGCGGTTCCAGAGCGAGGGGATCATGGAGACCTTCCCCGCAGCGGGGCCTGTGAAGACGCAGATTCTTGGCAAAGACACCCCCAAGAAGGAAGAGGCAGCCACACGTGTTCGTGAGGATATGAACTACCAGCTCACCGAGGTGATGGTGGAGTACCGCCCTGAACATGAGAAGTTGTTGTGGTCACTGCCTATAGCGGGCAGCGCGTTCAAGAAAGTCTATTACGACCCGGCCAAGGGACGCCAAGTCGCGGTGTTTATCCCCGCCGAGGACATCGTGGTGCCGTACGGGGCGAGTAATTTGGAGTCTGCCGAGCGCGTTACGCACGTGATGCGCAAGACCCAGAACGAGGTGCTCAAGCTACAAGAAGCCGGGTTTTATGCAGATATAGACCTCGGGGAGCCGAGCATGGAGCTCGATGACATCGAGAAGCAGAAGGCTGAAGAGATGGGTATGTCGGCGATACAGGACGACCGGTTCCGTATTCTCGAGATGCACGTGGATATAGACTTGGCGGGCTTCGAGCACAAGAACAAGAAGGGTGTGAAGACGGGCATTGCGTTGCCCTACGTCGTCACGTTGGAGAAGGGCTCCCGCAAAGTGCTGGCGATCCGGCGCAATTGGTATGAAGAGGACGAGCTGAATACCAAGCGGCAACATTTTGTCCACTACCAGTACATCCCCGGGTTCGGCTTTTACGGGTATGGGTTGATCCACCTCATCGGTGGGTACGCGAAGAGTGCGACCATGATTATTCGGCAGCTGGTGGACGCGGGTACGTTGTCTAACTTGCCGGGCGGCCTCAAGTCGCGGGGTCTGCGGATCAAGGGCGACGACACGCCGATCCAGCCGGGCGAGTTCCGAGACGTAGATGTGCCTTCAGGAAGCATCCGCGACAATATACTACCACTCCCGTACAAGGAGCCGAGCCAAGTTTTGTTCGCTCTGTTCCAGAACATTGTGCAGGAAGGCAAGCAGTTCGCATCAGCGGGCGACATGAGTGTCAGCGACATGAGTGCACAAGCCCCCGTGGGCACGACACTGGCCATTCTCGAGCGGATGTTGAAGGTGATGGGGGCAGTACAGGCGCGGATGCACTACTCGATGCGGCAAGAGTTCAAGTTGCTCAAGGTAATCATCGCGGACTACACCCCCGAAGAGTACGACTACGAGCCAGAAGAAGGCGGGCGCAAAGCCAAGAAGAGCGACTATGACATGGTGGAGGTCATCCCGGTCAGTGACCCCAACGCCGCGACGATGGCGCAGAAGATCGTGCAGTACCAAGCCGCACTGCAGTTAGCGCAGACTGCCCCGCAGCTGTACGACCTCCCGCTATTACACCGCCAGATGATCGAGGTGTTGGGCATCAAAAACGCCGCGAAGCTGGTGCCGATCGAAGAGGACCAAACACCGGTAGACCCGGTGCAGGAGAACCAGAACCTGCTCACCAGTAAACCAGTCAAGGCGTTTATCCAACAGGACCATCAGGCGCACATCTCCGTGCACATGTCTGCGTCGCAGAACCCCAAGATTCTGGCGCTCATGCAGAACAACCCACAGGCCCCGGCGATTATGGCGGCCCTGATGGCGCACGTTAACGAGCACATTGGGTACGAGTACCGTAAGCAGATCGAACAGCAGCTGGGCCTGATACTGCCTACGGAAGAAGAAACCAAGAATATGGCCCCGGATGTTGCGGCCCACGTCGCACAGTTGGCCTCACAAGCGTCGCAGCGCTTACTGCAGCAGAGCCAAGCACAGGCCGCGCAGCAGCAGGCGCAGAAGAACCAGCAAGACCCGATGATCCAGATGCAGTTGGAAGAATTGGAGATCAAGAAAGGGGAGTTGCAGCTCAAGAAACAGAAGCAGTTGGCTGATGCTGCGGCAAAAGCCGACCAGATTCGGGTTGAAGAAGCCCGCATTG
The DNA here is from genome assembly GCF_041689105.1 of Polaromonas sp. Taxonomy (GTDB): domain Bacteria; phylum Pseudomonadota; class Gammaproteobacteria; order Burkholderiales; family Burkholderiaceae_C; genus Polaromonas. The sequence continues at coordinate 12,241 of NZ_JBDNGU010000138.1, forward strand.
ACGCCCAGATCGAGATCGCGGCGCTGCAAGTCGGGGCTACGGC
>NZ_JBDNGU010000139.1:0-12160 GCF_041689105.1 Polaromonas sp.
AAGAGCTCGAGTTGGCCGACCCGAATGAACGACGGTGCGACGCGCGTCGAGATGGCGACTGCCTCCGATATAAGCATGTCGGGATCGTGCGAGTGCGAGCCCTCCGAGTACCACGGCCGCTTGACCGTCTCCGTTTTCGACACGTACAGACTCAGAGACCGTGATGTTGGCACGCCGAGCCCGTGCATGTGCTCCTGTGCCAGGAACTCCCGGACACTCGAGCGCAGAACGGCGCGACCGTCCGCGCCGCGGCAGTATGGCGTGCGGCCGCCACCCTTCAGCTGCATTTCCCAGCGGCTACCGTTGATGACGGCCTCAAGCACGGAAACTGCGCGACCATCGCCGTATCCGTTGCCGGTTTGGAACGGGCACTGCTGGTCGTATTCAGTGCCGAAGATGGAAAGTGCGTACCCAGTCGCCCAACCAACCTTGCGCATCGGCTCCGGAACGTGCGAGATGTCGCCGGAGAACATGCGGACGAAGTCGGCTGACTGCGCCATGCTGTCGGCGAAGCCAAGTTCGCGGAAAAAACTTTTGCTGTGCACGACGTACTCGGGGTCTTTGATTGGCGTGGGATTGACGGGGACATAGTGGCCCGTAAAGACTTCTCGCGGCGCGTGGTCGGCTCCGTTTGCTGTCGCGTCAGGGTCGCAGTTGAGCGTGTCCATGAGCGAGTAGTTTGCCAACTTGGCAAGATCGTCGAGCGTTGCGACAGTTGGGGAGGTTTCTAGGGCTAGTCGGTTTGTCATAGGTCTACTCATTGCGCGGTTCGTTTTACCGCCTATCATTCGGCGGAGCGTGTTCAATTCAGCTTCGAAGCAGCGCTATCAAACCCGCCTGTTCAAAGTGCCGATCGTGAGCTAAAGCCTCCGAGATTCCTCGCGCCTTCATAAGTTCAAATGACCCGCAGTCTGTGAGACTCCATTCCTTATCTGCCATCCGTTTATACAATTCGAAAGCTTCCCGGAACTGGATGGAAGTTTACGGTACGACCTCCACATTCGGGTTCGCGCGAATAGCTTCAACACCGCGGGTAACAAGCGCTCGCACAGGCAACTGGGAAAGTGCTGCCATGAGCTCGTCCAACACCATCTCCGTTGTCAAATGCCGGAATTTCCCAAGCCCCTTTGAAGTAGCGATAGCCTTCCCATGTAGCGGGTCGTTCGGGTTGAGTAGCGCCACCCAGTAGCCGGTGTCTGCGAACACGACTTTCACTTGGCCCCCGAATCAGAGCGATAGACAATGTCATCAATGCGCTTCGACAGGTCTGTCGGAACAGAATCCCATGCACCTAGAGGCGCCGATTCACCGATTGCAGCCAGTTGCTCCCAGATTGGAACCGCCATTTCATCGAATTCCTGATCCGACAGCACCGCAGTCTCCACTTTATCCACCCGTGAAAACCGCTTGATCTGCCGGTCGCTTGTTGCGAATTCTGCCGTTCCTTGCACGCGCAAACGCACAGCCCGGTGATTGCGGAGCGCATCAAGAACTTCCGCTTCCTGTTCCGGGCTGAAGCGTCCGCCCACCAAGGTCTCCGCTTTCTCAAGCTGGAGCGTGAAATTTCCAGGCCCCACGTTGGCCATGCGAACCTCTCCAATTACATCCACTACATCCTCGTAAGTCTCCCCGACCCATTCGGCCAGCCGTTTACGGGCTTTTGCGGTGTAGGCTGCATCCTTGGAGCCGTGGCGCGAACGGGTAAACAACACTTCATCGGCGCGCAACGATTTACCAAAATCACGAAATAACGGGATCACATTGGAGGGTAGCGCGTCCGGCAACAACTGATCCTCGTTCGCGGCGGTGATCGCCGCGTCTATCAAGTCGGCTGCTTCGTCGAACTCATCCAAATTGCCAAAGTCCAGTTCAGACTGGTCAGCCACGCGAACTCGTTGCAGCGGAACGACCGCAGAACCCGGATCAAGTCTGTTGAACTGCAACCGGAAACCTTCCTCGAAGCCTTTGGGAAGCCGCACACGACCTTGATTCTTGCGCCGCCACAACTCCTTGGCGCACTCAAGAATCAAAGTACGGTAAGCGATCAGTTCTTGCGTGCACTCCACGTCAAGCGCGTGGCCTTCGAACCGCTTGCCATCGAAACGCAGCGAAGCAAGTTCAAACGTGATGTCGGCAGCCATAATTTATACCTCCTGTTCCTATTGTCCCGCATCTTGGGAGTATTTTGATTATTTACATGCGGCGCAATGCCCTGCGGTTATTGCGCCCGCAGGCTGCCGCTCACTGCGCTTCTCGCAGCAATCGACGTAGAAGTGCTTCAGCGTTATCCGACTGCAAGCGATCTGTCCTTTCCGCCAAGCGCTCCTCAAGTTGACCTCGGCGAAGCAGTATTGCGTTCTGGGCTGCCTGCCACCGCTCATCTGTCAGAGCAGCCGGCTTGGTATTTAGAGCCTGATCTACTACCTGAGTAATCGCCGCATTGTTCCTAGCGACCAGAACCATTCGGATACCCCACAAATGGGCAAACATGTCACCGATGGCGTAATAATCTGGCGGTTGAGCAATTTCGCAATAGGAATCCAAGATGGACCGAATGTTCGAAATGCTTGCGCGGAGTACCTCTGGGTGGCCTCGTGCGAAAAATAGTAGGCCGATAAATACTAGAGAATCGCCGCAGTCGTCAGCCCGACGCTTGCTAATGCTCTTCTTGCCCTTGAACGCCACCCAGTAAAACGCCAGTATCCAAAGAAACTTATCGATCAATGCGCTCTCGTCGCCGTGGTCCGTCCGAAGAGGCTGATCAATTAACCTTTCAATCGTGATCGCAATATGCTTGATGAGGTTGTCGATTTCCCAAATCAGGAAGCTTTCACCGAACTCATTGTTTTCGGCGATCTTACGCAGATGGTCCGCAATAATGTCTGAGATGTCGATCAGATCATGGTAAGGATTGATCCATTCGCGATCAGCCTCTACTTTCGGCAAGGTGGCAGCAGCCTGATCAAAGATGTAGCCGAGCGAAGTCTGATTGATCAGTCCGTATGCCTTCCCTAGTGGCTGCACCATGCTCAAGCGACCTGCCATTGCTTCGTTGAGAATTGCGAGCGGCGCTAGAACCTCAATCTTTTCCAACACGTGGCGCAGCGTGTCCTTGAAGTAGTAGTCCTCCCGCTGAAGCATATGGGCAAGAATGGTGAAGTGATGACCATTGACCTCCTCTGCAAGCGCATGGCTGCGCTTCCCATACAGGTACATCGCGATGTCGAAGAGCCCATCGATTACCGGTATATGAATATCGGTCTCCGCAACATCCTTAGGTGCCGCGCGTGGAATTCTGGATAGGATGGCCGCTGTCTGGAACGCCACCTCGTCAAGCCCTTTGGCCTGTGCATATTTGACGCAAGCCAAAGCGTAGTAGATCGGAGCAAACGTTAGCGGCGCAGTATGCTCGCGAAAAGCGCGGGCCTCTAGCTTAGCTGCATGAATGGCGATTGCCTGATACGCCTCCGACACACGGATAGCCGTAGATTCATCACTCTGTACCGCCGCCGTGCGGCTTACTTCCTGCAACGCTTCGTAAGCATGATCTGTGACGATGCTCACATCCGATGTCATTACCAAAAACATTGCTTCTGGCGCTTGCGTTAGCGTCAAATTGTGCTTTCGAGAGGACAGGTAATGGATGGTCAGGTCGGCAATGGCGAATATCGCGGTTTTGGCTAGTAGCTTTTCGCCACGGGCTACCGCTTTAATTGTTATCTCTGCTAGATCGTTAATCCATGAATTGATGGAGTTTGGATATCCGCGAATGAGAGGATAGATAGTAGCTTCGATGTCCTCGGCGGAACATTGGCTTTGTTGCGCTGAACTGAGCACCTGATGCTGAAGCCGGGCAACCCGCGTAACAAGCGTTTTTTCTTCATCTATAACTTGCCTCACATGCTTCAGAGCCAATCCCACCGCATAAGTCGGATCCAATAGTTGGCATACATGCCCGTGATACCACCGAAGCAGGTCAAGACTGATACCTAGAATTGCCAAAGAGAATGCAAGCACGATGCTGACCGGCAACCCTGCAAGTCCGCGCACCGCGAGCAAGAAACTCACTACACAAAAAATGCCAAGCAACACGAACGTAACGTATGTAACTGGGTCTCGACGGTAGAAGCGAATGATCGACGGTGACCATACCTCGCCAGCCCGTTGTATTGGAATAATTGAAAGCGTCAGAACGAGCGCGAGAATTGTTCCATACGTCGCCCCGAGCTGTGAAAGAATTGCTTCCAAGGGCTGAAATTCGTCTGCGGCACTACGAATTTGGGGAATAAAGAGCACACTAGCGGCGATTGAGCATCCAAAGAGGCTGACGACAGCACCAGCTATCCAAGCACAAAGTCGGTTAGTGAAAATTGCGACAAGAAGCCGCCATTGAATCAATCTAGGAGCCCAATAGTTCGAAGTGCGCTTCCTTATCTGAGTTAGTCGAGTATTCACATTCACCCCACACTCACCGGCACCAGCGTCATGGTGTCATTGCCGAAAATGTCTATCACCTTCACGGCCACGGTGTAGCGGCCTGCCTTGGTGTAGGTGTGCGACGCGGAGGTGAGTTCCAGCTCGCGGTTCTTGCGGGTGCGGAAGCTCTGCCATTCGTTTTCGAAGATGAAGCCGCCGGTCCAGCGTTCTTCGAACTCCAGTTCACCATCCCCGCTACCGTCGCTCCCGCCCCCGATCGAAGTCAAGGGCAGGCTCCGGCGGGAGTCCAGAGTTTTGCCGGCGTTCTGGATTCCCGCTTCCGTGGGAATGACGTCGTTAACTCCGGCATCCTTCGCCACCTTGATGATTTCCTTGCGGCTCATGTAGTCGAAGTCCACCGCCCAGTAGTCCACCCAGTCGGTCCAGAGGCCGGTCAGTTTGTTGCGGGTGAGTACGCCCTGTTTGTCCTTGGCGATTTTGTAGAGTTGTCCGGCCTCGCACACCACCTGGCTCTTGCCTTCCTTCAGGTTGGCGATTGCGGCTTCCATCGCGCCTTGGGTGTAGTACACGGAAAAATCGGTCAGCTCGATGGCGAGAGTGAATTTATCTTTCTTGTTGTAGCGCGGCGTGGCTTCGATGAAGCTGATGTCGAAAAACACTACCTGGCCTTTTTCGACTGCGCGTTTGTCGAACACCTCGGGGGGAATCTGCTTCGGCACCAGGTCGATGCCTTTGCTCTTCGCCTCTTCGAGTACGGCGGGGAACAGGCCCATCTCGAATTCGAAGGCGAGCATGTCCACGCGCGAGGCGCCGCGCTTGCGGCATTCGGTGATGACCTCCTCCACGAACAGCCGCCCTACGGGCAGGTTGATCGGGCCGATCACCACCAGCCGTCCGGCGTTCTTGCCGTGAAAGAAACTCTCGCCTTCCAGCGGCTGGGCCTTGTAGGCGCGCAGGATGAGATCGCGGAACTCGCGCTCCTTTTGCGCCAACGCTTGTTCTTTCTGTTTGCCGCTGAGCCGACCGCCGACGTTGAGATAAGCCTGCCGCTCGTAGCGGCCAAGGTTCAGCACCTCGAAGGCGCGGAACGACTTGCCGGAATCCTTAGCCTCGCGCTGCACGCCGATCAGTCGCTTGCGCGTGGTGTGGATGGCGAACTTGCCGAGGTCGGTGCAAATCCACTTGCGCCCGAGCTTTTCCGCCACCGCCGCCGTGGTGCCGGAGCCGCAGAAAAAATCGGCGACGAGATCGCCTTCGTTGCTGCTGGCTTTGATGATGCGTTCGAGCAGGGCTTCGGGTTTTTGTGTTGGGTAATCGAGACGTTCAGCACCGCTCTTAGTCATCCGAATGTCAGTCCATATGTTTTGAATAGGCCGACCCTCTTGCTCGTCAAGATAACTCTTCTGATAGGGAGTCCCATTGCTTGTGTAATACAGTCGGTTTTGTCTTTCAAGCTCATCTATACCTTCTTGCGTTTGTGCCCAATGTCGCCCTTTCGGCGGATCTAGTAGCTCGCCTCTAAATTTACGCGCTGGGCCAGCACCTGCACCAGTAAAGGTGTGAGGGTAAAAACGTCGCCCAGTTTCAGTTTCAGCAATAAAACGCTCTCCGATATATTCATCCGTCAATGGGATGCGTGGTGGTGAAAAGAAATAGCCATCGGACTTTGAATAAAACCAAATAGTTTCGGTCACATTCCCGTATCTACCTGCGTCATTGTGTGCACCGAATCGCTGCCAAGTTATCTGATTCAGGAAGTAGTGACGTCCGAATACTTCATCAAGCGCCAACTTCACGAAATCCGAAACCTGATAACCAACATGTACATATATGCACCCATCCTCCGCCAGCAAATCCCGCATCAGAATCAGCCGCTCGTAAATCATCGAAATAAATGAATCCGCCCCGCGCCCCCAGGTGTCGCGGTAGGCGATCTGTTCCAGCAGGTTCGGCTCCTTGTGGAAGGTCTCGCCGCCGATTTCGATGTCCATGGAGAAATCGGCGCCGACGTCGAAGGGCGGGTCGATGTAGATGAGCTTGAGGCCGCCCGCGTCCTCGATCTGCCGGCGCAGTGCGCCGCTCTTGAGCGAGGAGAGAATCAGTTTGTTGTCGCCCCAGATGAGCTTGTTGGTCCAGCCCTTGAGCTGGGGCCACGCGTGTCGAACATGTCTATCGTGCCGAGTTCCGGCGCTTCCTTGCGCGGTTCGTCCACGTGCTCCAGCGACTGGAACGGCAGCACGGTGGTGCACACGTCGCGGCTCTTGCCGTTCCACACCAGCTCCACCTCGCGCTTGTCCTCGAACAGGATGAAGCGGTATTTCTCCGGCAATGGTTTGCCCTGCTGGATGAGCTGGGTGAGGTCGCGCTTCTCGGCGTCCGTCAGGTCGTAGGCTTCTTTGGGTGGTTTGGCCATAGTCAGGTCTTCTTCGGGTTTTTCAACTTGGATGGCAGTTTGGGCTTGGGTTTGTCGATCAGGTAATTTTCTGAGGTGATGACTTTCCGGCCAGACTTGGCTTCAAGCTGGCGACGGGCGCTGCCCGCGACGGAGCCGCCCGCCCTTGCTGCCCGCTTGTTCTTCACGAAGCCTTGTGCGTCTTTGTTGCGGGCGATTTCGGTGGTGGCGGCTTCGCCGAGCATGGTGAAGATGAGTTCCAGATCGTTCATGTGGTCACGCAGGTTTTCGCGCTGCAAGCCCTTGAGATTTTTGTATTGCGCTGGCGTAACGCCGAAGGTGGCTAGCGAGATTTCAGCGGTGAGGATGGCGAAGTCTTGCTGGTCCGCAATGCCGCGTTTCTGCCATTCACTGGTCAGCTCGTCACGCACGGCGATGCCGCGAACACGTTTTTCGATCCAATCGTCCGGGTAGCCTTTTTCTTTATAGAGTTCCTTCATCCGCTGCTGGGCGAGTTCTGGATTTTCGATTTCCTGGACGCGCTGATAGCCGACCTCGGCCAACCAGCGTTTGAACGGTTCAGCCTTGGGGCTGGGGATGGATTGGATGATGCGGAAGGCGGCTTCGGTGTTGACGCCATCGGATTGGTAAGTTTTTCCATCTGCGCCGGTCAAGGCCACCTTTCTACAAAATGTAGAAAGGTCAACGCCAGCGCCCGCTTTCTCTCGCCGCTTCATGGCGTCCCAATACTTTGGCGGACTGGCACTGTCGGTCAAAGCACCAACGATGTCGATCACCGAGAAGTACCACTGCTCATCAACCCAAGCACGGCGAATCTGGCTTGCACCGAAAACAATGATCTTGCCCTGTGAATCTGCCGGGAGTGCTTCGCTCATGGTGTTGTCCCTCTCTTAAGGCTGGCGTTGCAGTGGTCTATTTTACGGACGCCCGGCTGAGAGATGTCGTGATCCGTCATCGCGTCAGTCTTTCTGAAAATCTGTAAAGCTCGCGGCGAGCCCGGCGAAGTTCTTAGGCGGGTTGCGTTCGTAGCCTTGCTGATCGACGTATACAAATCGGTATTCCGGCCCGCCCTCTGCCTTGCTCGCCTGCGTCGCGTCCGCGCACCACTGGCGCAGGCGTGTCATCTTTTGCGGCAGATCAAGTTCAACCCGACCCTTGGTTTCCACGATCCAGACCGTGCCGTCGGTGGTTTTAACGAAAAAGTCGGTGACATAGTTCGAGAGATCGCCATCGGCCTTGACGTAGTCTATCTTGAAGCCGACGGCGAGGTAGTTCTTGGCGAACGCGGCAACATCGGGCGCGGCATCGAGAAAACCGGCGAAGGTCAGCTCGAATCCACCGGCGTGCGGCTCACCGACAATTTTGCTGAACAGCGATTTCTTCGGGGCGAGATAGGGGCGGTTCTCGGTGCGGAAGGGGCGCGTGTCGCGCAGGCGGATGTAGTCTTCAATGCGCACCGAGCCGGTGTCCTGGATGGTGAGCGCGTTGATGGCGGTTTTGAACGAGTCGAACAAAATCTTCCCGGCCTCTGGCTCGGAGAGATTGCGCAGCACTACGGGGTCTTCGAGATTGACTGGCGATGCAGCAAAAAGATGCCCACCCATGAACGCCTTCACCTTGGGGTAAAGAATGTCGTAGCCACCGACGAGTCGCAACTCCTTTAATAATTGACGCGCAAAAAAACCGACCACGGAGCGGTAGTCGGCAGGCCCTGCACCATCAAGCTGGATGGTGTGATGCACTTCGGCGTCGAGCATGGTCTTGAACACGATCTCGCGCGTTTGCTCGGGCGTGAAGTGCTTGAGCAGAAGTTTGGCATTGCCGAATTTTGCGGGGTCAAGTGCATCGAGGTCTTTGAACTCGCGATTGAAGCGCCGAGTAAGTCTCGGTAGTTCGATGTCCAGCGCGTCAATGTCCTTGTCGGCGTCCTGCGTGTCCACCTCAACGATAAGCGAATCCTTGCGGCCGGAGTCATGGCCCATCGGCACTCGCTCGAAAGTGACGCCCTCGCTCTGGATAGACTCGACGAATTCCATGAAGGCGAGCGTGCCGATGACCGATACGGTCTCCGGCATGTCCGAGCCGAAATACATGCAGCGCAGGCCGCGACCCAGCGTTTGTTCGGGAAGGATGTTGCTCTTGGCCACATAGGCGCGCAGACCCACGATGGTGGTGACGTTGCGCACGTCCCAGCCCTCCTTGAGCATCAATACCGAGACGATGGCTTTGTGCGGCGACTTCCATGTGTCAATGTCGTTAGCTTCCTTGCGGAGTCTTTCGAGCTCCTCCTTGTTCTTGCCCGAGGCCGCCTCAGAGATTTCGCCGTTATTTTTGGTGTGGATGACGAGCACCGCGCCTTCAAGTTCTGGGCAAATTTTCTCAAGATGCGCGCCGACCTCGTCGCAATTGCGGGTGTCGTCCACCATCACGAACAGCACGGCTTTCTTACCCAGAGCCTCATGCTCGGCGTAGCTCTTGCGCCACTCTTCGACGCCGAGTTGCAGGTAGTCTTCGTAGCGTTCGGTGAAGATCGCGCTCTTATTCTCCTGTAGCCGGCTGCGGCTGGCGGCATCCGGCAGCACCGGGTGCTTGACGACATTCTGATAAATGGCCTCGACCAGGGGGTAATCCGAGACGGTCTGTACAAAGATCGCGCCATTGTCGTGACGGGGAGTAGCGGTCACATCCACTTGCAGGGCAAGGCGGCCATCTTTCTGCAACATGCGGTGATGAATGTCCTGGATGCTTTTGAACCAGGCCATCTTTGGGTCGTGGATGTGATGCGCCTCATCGTTGAATACCGCCAGCTCGTCAATTTCGCGCACGATCTCGCCGAGATCGGTCTTGCTGTCGGTGGTCTTGCCCATCGGCTTGGAGCCGAATGGATCAAGGAAGTAGTCGCGCAGGTCGTCATCATCCAGCGAAGGCTCGCGCACGTCGCCGAGATACACACGGTGGATATTGGTGAGAAAGAGGTTACCGGTATCACGCACCACGCGCACCTTGTCCTGGATATGCAGCGTGAGCTGGAAATCGTCGCGCCAGTTGCGTCCCTGGTGGCCGTTGTCCGGAAGAATGGGGTCGTTGAAGAAAATGCGCAGTCCGTCAAAGTCGGCGCGCAGCCGGTCGAGGACGATGATGTTTGGTGCGATCAGGAGAAAATTGCGCGCGAGCGTCGAGCCGGTTTCATAAAGCTTGTGAAAGAAGCTCCAGGCAATGAGCAGCGACAGGACTTTGGTCTTGCCTGCGCCGGTCGCCATCTTTACAACGTAGCGCGGCCAGTCCTCGTCGAACATATTTGTAGAAACCGCACCCGAGGCGTCGAAACGCAGTAAATCGAATTTGTCCCGCACCTTGCGCACATCGTGTAGCCAGATCACCGTCTCCACCGCTTCGCGCTGCGCGAAGTAATAACGGAACGACGACAGCGTGCCATCGGCTTGCTCGACCATGTGCTCGGTCTCGAACCACCAGCTCAGCAGCGCGCGTGATGTGTCGGAAGCGCCCGCATAGCCTGAGTCCCGCCACGCCGTGACCTCGCTGCGAATCTTGGCGACCAGCGGCGGCAGCAACTTCTCATAGGCGGTACTGCGAAGCTCTTCCGCCGCCGGAAACCAGCGCTGCTCCGGCAGCAGTTCGGCATAGGGCGATTTCGGAAATTCAGGATGTAGCGCCATGAGTCACCAATTAATGGCCTTGGCCACTTTTATGACAATTGGCGATATTGCCACTAGCTTATTTTGTGTCACCACCACTTGACTCTCCCGCCGCTTAATATCGCGGATTACCCAAATACTATAAGCTTACAGCACTACGCGCCAGCAGAAGCTGTATGGTTGAAGTGAATAAAGAGCAGTGCCGTTAATATCGCGGTGTCTACGATCAACGCCGCATTCACTATGAAAGCGCGTCCCGATCTTCTCAAAATCTTCGTTGAAGGAACCCACCTTGCCTTGGCGGATGGTGTCTGCATATTGGCTCCGAAGCCACGCCTGGAAAAACTTCTGATCCTCCTCCTTACTGTAGCGATGAAGCGTTTGGTTGGAATCCTTCCAGAATATATTCGCCTTTTCACGATCCTTCGGTTCCTTGAATCTCGACAGAATGTAGCCCTTGAGCATCTCAGTTGAGGTCAGGTTCAGCCCCAGGTCATTCATCGACTCGAAGATCGTGTAGGCGTTGTCGTCCGAATAGGCGGTAATTTCTACAAGAATCACGTTGTATTTCAGCCAGTCGAGAAAGTATGGGAATGCCTTGTCTTTGAGTTCTTCCGGAAAGGCTTCCCCGATGTCGGCGTAACACCTCGCCATGTTTATGGTCGATTCGTCGTCATCGGGTTGAATTTCGTAGCAGCCTTCAAGAAACAGCTTCTCCAGACAAACTTTGCGCTCCTCCACTTGGATATTGAAAGACTTTCGTCCGTATTTCTCTGAAAACACCAGTGGCTCAATGGATTCCTTACCACCAAGTTCCTTTTGCAGGTTGTTGAGAAAGACGAGAAACAGCGTAAGCGAAGTCAGACGTTGTTGGCCGTCGATAATGCTCTTCATGCCGTCCTTGCTGCAGACGACAAATGGCCCAAGGTAGTAATTTTTAACGCCCGGAGTCCCGCTCGCCTGTTCGCCTGTTCGCCTGTTCGCCTGTTCGTAGGCACTTTACTCCATCTGAGCAGGTAGAGTGTGACGCCTGCACTTGTTGCGCCGGAGGGCTAACATTCGCTTGCGAATGTTAAGTCCCAGCGGGACGACCAGAACCAAACATGCGCTCTACGGAAAATATCGGGGTCTTGCGTTTTGCCTTTGCTCTCCCTGCACCATCACCACAGGTGCATCCTGCGCCGCAACATCGGCGAGATTCAACCGATTTTCATTCATCAGCATCTTTTGCTGCTCGAGCCACGCTTTCCACGCTTCCTTGGAGACGTTTTCAAAAATACGCTTGCCGAGTTCTCCCGGATACGGCGGAAAATCGAGCCCCTCGGCTTGACGCCCGAGCTTTATACACTGCACTGTTCTAGGCATAGTTATTTCAACGCTCCTCTCAAGAAAATCTAGGACCCAACGGGTTGCGCATCGACATGAGTGAGATGTTGCATACCGGCCAAATCATTGCGCTGCCGCCGGAAGGTGCGGGCTCTGCCTCGAAATCCAGACGGATATTCCGGTGAATCAGGCGAATTCTTCCATGTAAACCCGGCTACTCCGCCGGTGTGCACAGGTCGGGATAATTCTCTTTCACTTCGTGACGGTTGCCTTCCGCGTCGTACCAGCAAAGCTTATCGGGCTCTTCAGTCTTTGCGGTGGTTTTGTG
>NZ_JBDNGU010000140.1:0-14675 GCF_041689105.1 Polaromonas sp.
GTGGGCAATCAGCTATAAATTGGATAGCAAATCGCATGAGCAAAAAAGTCTTTATCAATACCTTCGGCTGCCAGATGAACGAGTACGACTCGGGCAAGATGTCCGACGTGCTGCACGCCGCCCAGGGCTATGAACCCACGACCAACGTCGGTGAAGCCGATCTCATCCTTTTCAACACCTGCTCGGTGCGCGAAAAAGCCCAGGAAAAGGTCTTCAGCGACCTGGGCCGGGTCAAGCACCTGAAGAAAAAGGGCGTGCTGATCGGCGTGGGCGGCTGCGTCGCCAGCCAGGAGGGCGACGCCATCATCGAACGTGCGCCGTATGTGGACGTGGTGTTCGGCCCGCAAACCCTGCACCGCCTGCCCGACCTGCTGAATAAACGCATCAGTCTGGGCAGGCCGCAGGTGGACATCAGCTTTCCGGAGATCGAAAAGTTCGACCACCTGCCGCCGGCCCGCGTCGAAGGCGCCAGCGCCTTTGTCTCCATCATGGAAGGCTGCTCCAAGTACTGCAGCTACTGTGTCGTGCCCTACACCCGCGGCGAGGAGGTTTCGCGCCCCTTCGAGGATGTGCTGGTCGAAGTTGCCGGCCTGGCCGACCAGGGCGTGCGCGAGGTCACCCTGCTGGGCCAGAACGTCAACGCCTACCGCGGACCCATGGGAAGTACGGCAGACATCGCCGACTTTGCCACGCTGCTCGAGTACGTGTCCGACATTCCCGGCATCGAACGCATCCGGTATGTCACCAGCCACCCCAACGAGTTCACGCAACGCCTGATCGATGCCTACGGCAAGCTGCCCAAGCTGGTCAACCATTTGCACCTGCCGGTGCAGCACGGCTCGGACCGCATCCTCATGGCGATGAAACGCGGCTACACGGCCATGGAATACAAAAGCACCGTGCGCAAGCTGCGCGCGATCCGCCCCGACCTGGCCATGAGCAGCGATTTCATCGTCGGTTTTCCGGGCGAGACCGATGAGGACTTCGGCAAGATGATGAAGCTGATCGACGACGTGGGCTACGACACCTCGTTTTCCTTCATCTTCAGCCCGCGCCCCGGCACGCCAGCAGCCAACCTGGCCGACGACACCCCGCATGCCGTCAAGCTGCAGCGGCTGCAGCGGCTGCAAGCTGCCATTGATGACAACGTGCGCGCCATCAGCGCCAGCCGTCAGGGCACGGTGCAGCGCATCCTGGTCGAAGGCGTCTCGCGCAAGGATGCGTCCGAACTGATGGGCCGCACCGAGTGCAATCGCGTCGTCAACTTCACCGGCTCTACGCGGCTGATCGGCCAGATGATTGATGTCAGCATCACAGAGGCTTCGCAACGCTCCCTGCGCGGCCAGGTGCTGCTGCGCGAAGAAGCAGCCCAGCTGGCGTGAGGCCAACCACGCCTGGGCGAGGGCTTGCTATTATTTCAATAGCTGCTCATGCCCGACGTATAAGGGCTGGAGACCTGAAACACTTATGAAATTCGCGATTGCACCGCAATGTCGGGCTGCCCGGCCTGCAAACGCTGATACTTCTGCCAAAGCGTTTCCCGGTTTTCAACAAAAGCCGGGTTGATGGGAATGCAGGCCACCGGGCAGACCTGCACACACTGCGGCTCGTCGAAATGCCCGACACACTCGGTGCAGCGCTGCGGGTCGATCTCGTAAATCTCAACCCCCATGTAGATGGCCTGGTTGGGGCACTCCGGCTCGCACACGTCGCAGTTGATGCACTCGTCGGTGATCAGCAACGCCATGGCTCAGCCACCTTTCTGCGCGCCCACCGTGCGGGCCTCGCGCAGCGCGGCGGCCACGCCAGTGCTGACCATCTGGCCCACGTCGCCGCCGAGCTTGCTGATCTCGCGCACCAAAGTGCTGCTGATACATTGCAGCGGCGCCTCAGGCAGCAAAAAAATGGTTTCGACCTGGGGCCGCAACTTGCGGTTCATGGCGGCCATTTGCGCTTCGTAGTCGAAGTCGGTGAGGTTGCGGATGCCACGCACGACGGCCACAGCCTCTTGCACGGCGCAAAAATCCATGATCAAACCGTCGAAAGGCAGCACGCTGACATTGCCCATGCCGCGCGTTTCGGCCTGGACCTGCGCAATGCGCGCATCCAGGCTGAACAGTGTTTTCTTGTGGTGGGCGGCCGCCACGCCGATGACGACCGCGTCGAACAGGCCGGCGGCACGCCGCACCACGTCGGCGTGACCCAGCGTGAAAGGGTCAAAGGTGCCGGAATAAACCGCTGTACGAGCAATGGGGGAGCGTGGGGAGCGGGTCGCCATGCCCCAATTATGCCCCGCCCCCTGTGGCGGTGCGTGCCCCTGCCGCCCGCAGGGCTACGCGCTTGCGCTGTTACGAACCAGCAAATGGAAATGAACCGCGCCGGCCTTGCCGCTGCGGTGAACCTTCAGGCCGTAAGCAGACAGCGCCTCGTCGTCCCAGGGTTTGGGCGCTTCCAGGTAGACGTAGCCGGGGTCGGATACCGCCTGGGCCGCCGCCTTGAGCGCGCCTTCGAACAGCGGCGAGTCAAAGGGCGGATCGAGAAACACCAGCTGCAAGCTGCCCGGCGACTGCCGCCTGAGCAGCGCGATACCGTCACCGCGTTCGACCCTGACCATATCCGCCTGCAGTTTGAGTTGCAGTGCATGGAGGCGCGCTACCAGGGTGGCATCCTGCTCGCACAGCAGCACCTCGGCCGCGCCGCGGGACGCAGCCTCAAAGCCCAGCGCGCCGGTACCGGCAAACACATCCATGCAGCGCCAGCCGGTGAGGTCCTGGCCCAGCCAGTTGAAGACGGTTTCGCGCACGCGGTCAGGCGTGGGGCGCAGGCCCGGCTTGTCGGGAACTGGCAGCCTGGTCCGCTTGTACTGTCCGCCGATGATCCGTATCTCCCCCGGCGGAACCGACTTGCGGGCCACGACCTTGCCGGACCTGGCGCGCGCAGCAAGTTTGCCGGTGGTCGATGTTGGGGTGGCAGGGGTGTACTTCATGGTGCCGCTCCCACCGTCACCGTGACCATTTTTTCGGGCTGGAGCTTGCGCGCAAAAGCAGCCTTGATGTCAGCCGCGCTGACCTTGGCGATCTGCGCGGTCCAGGTGTCCAGGTAATCGAGCGGCAGGTCGTTCCAGGCGATATTCGACAGGTTGCCCAGCAGTTTGCGGTTGCTGTCGATCAGCAGCGGAAAGCCGCCTACCAGGTTGTCCTTGGCGGCCTGGAGTTCGGCCGCCGTCGGGCCTTCGGCGACGAACTTTGCCAGCACCTGCCGCGCCACCTCGGTGGCCTGCGCGGCCTGGTCGGGCCGCGTCTGCAGTCCGATGGTGAAAGCGCCCGCATGCCGCCCCGGCGAAAACCCGCTGGAGACGCTGTAGCTGAGCCCGCGTTTCTCGCGCACCTCTTCGGTCAGCCGCGAGACAAAACCACCGCCGCCCAGAATGTAGTTGCCGAGCGTGATGGCAAAAAAATCCGGGTCGTTGCGCTTGAAGCCGGGTTGGCCCATCAGTACGTGGGCCTGCGCTGAATCGAAGGGAATGCGCAGCTCGCGGGCCGCCTCCAGGGGGGGCACCTCAGCCACCGGCGGCAGCGCTGCCGCCGCAGCGCAATCGGTGGCCGGCAGACGCGCCAGCAAGCCGGTCACCAGCCCGTCGGCCTGCACCCGCGTGACCGCGCCCACGATGCTCACGCGCACATTGCAAGGGGTGAAGTAACGGGCATGAAAAGCCTGCATGTCGGCCACCCCGATGCGCTCCAGGCTGGCCGGGGTGAGTTCGTGGCCGTAAGGATGGCCGCCGTATACCGCCTTGACATATTCGCGGGACGCCACGCTACCAGGACGCGTATACGACTCTTTGAGCTGCGCCAGCAGCCGCTGTCGGTCCCGCTGCCAGACCTCATCCGGAAAAGACGGTTCGGCAATTTGCCGTGCCGCCAGCGCCACGGCCTGGGCCAGCAGGTCCGGCTCGGTCAGGCTGCGCAGAGAAAAACTGAACCGGTCGGCACCGGCCGAAGCGCCAAAGAACGCACCGAGGTCAGCCCAGGCCTCGCCCAGGGCGTTCTCATCGAGGGCTGGCGCACCGCCGCGTGCCGCCACACCTTTGGAGAACAGGGCCGCCGCCGCTCCGGCCAGACCGGCCTGGCCGGCAGCCACGCGCCGGCTGCCGGCGTCGAAATCAAGCTGTACGTCCACCATGGCAATCGACGGGCTCTCCACCAGATAGACCCTGGCGCCGCCGGGTTGCGTCCACTGCTGGACGGGGATCGCAGCCATCACAGCCGTATGATAAAAAAGGCCTGCAGCCCATATCAGACAAGCGCAGGCAGCTCTGTTTTTAATAGCAAATTTCACAAATATGTCCCGGGAAATCGGTGAAAAAAAGGGGCTGGCCGCTCAGTGCCGTGTCGCTGCGGCAGGCGCACGCGACCGGCGTGCCGGGTCCGGTGGCTGCGGCAGCAAGGTGGCGATGGTCAGCTGGTCGTCACCAAAATAACGTCCTGCCACGGCCTGTACTTCAGCGGCTGTGATGCTGCGCAGCTGGCTGATCAGGCGCCCGTCGGTGTCCAGCGGCAGGCCGTTGATCCAGTAGGAGCCGAGCTGACGGGCCTGGTTGAACACGGCGTCGAGTTTGTAGGTTTCGCCGGCGATCCACTGGGTCTTGACGCGCTTGAGCTCGGCCTCGCTGACGCCGTCCCTGGCCACCAGCGCGACCTGCTGGCGCAGTGCATCGGACACCTGCTGCGCCGCTTTGCCTTCAGCTGGCACGCCGTCAAGCGAGAAAAGCTGCGGCCCGCGGCCGATCAGGCCATTCGACGCGCCTGCGCTGTCGGCCAGGCGCTTGTCGCCCTGGGTCAGCGCGCGGTCCAGCCGGGCGCCGCTGTAACCGTCAAGCACAGCGGCCAGCACCGTCAGCGCCAGCGCGTCACGGTTGAAGGCGTCACCGGGGGCGCCGCCGGCCTCGGGCGAGCGTAGACCTGGAACCTTGAAGGACAGGCTCACATAGGCCTGGCTGGCGGGTGCCTTGAAGTCGAGCTTGCGCAAGCCGGTCTGCACTGGCTCCACACGCGGCTTGCGCGCGGGAACCGGGCTGGCCGCGATGGGGCCGTAGTATTTTTCTGCGAGCCGGCGCACCTGCGCCACGTCGACGTCGCCAGCGACCACCACCGCCGCGTTGGCGGGCACATACCAGCGCCGGTAAAACGCGCGCGCATCATCGGGCATCATTGCGTCCAGGTCACTCATCCAGCCGACCACCGGTCGCCGGTAGGGCGACGCCAGAAAGGTCACGGCGTTGGCGGTCTCGTACATCAACGCACGCGGCGAATCCTCGGTGCGCAGGCGACGTTCTTCCTTGACGACTTCCAGTTCCTTTTTGAACTCTTCGTCGGCCCACTGGTTGCGAGCAAACCGGTCGGCTTCCAGACGCATCACATCTTCGAGTTTGTCCGAGGGGATTTGCTGGTAATAACCGGTGGCGTCGCGCGAGGTAAATGCGTTTTCGCGGCCACCCAGGGCCGCAACGCGGCGCGAAAACTCACCGGGCTTGAGCTCGGCCGTTCCCTTGAACATCATGTGCTCAAGCACGTGCGCCACGCCGGTCGTGCCGTCCACCTCGTCCATGGCGCCCACGCGCACCCAGAGCATGTGGGCTGCGGTCGGCGCGCGCCGGTCAATCTTGACGATGACCGTCAGGCCATTGGCCAGCTGGAACTGCGTCACCGGTGCGGCGGCAGGAGCGACGGTCTGGGCCCGGGCTGGGTGTGCGACAAAGAAGGGAAAGAGAAGGCAGGAAGCAAGCAGCAAGCGGGTGCTGCGGGATGCTGCGAAAGATCTGATCAATAACCCCATGAAGTGCTGTCCCCTGTGTTTCATAGAATAGTGTGACTCCAAAGCACACCCAATGTTCAGTTTCTTCAAGAAAAAAAAGCCTGCCGATGCCCCCGCCGCTGCGATAGCGGTAGAGCCCTCACCGTCTCCTGTACCCGCCATCGCTGCGCCGACCCCTGCCACTCCTGCGGCCGTACCTGCCCCCACAGCCCGACCTGGCAGCGGACCGGGCAGCAGCTTGATAGGCAGTGCGCTGGTGACACCCATCGATATTCCGTTGCCCGGCGCTACACTGGCCCCGCGTGAGCATTGGGTCAGCAAACTCCGCTCGGGCCTGCACAAGACCGGCGCCAGCATCTCCGGCGTGTTCACGGGCACGCAAATCGACGATGCGTTGTACGAAGACCTGGAGTCGGCGCTGCTGATGGCCGATGCCGGCACTGGCGCCACCAGCTACCTGCTCGACGAAGTCAAACGCCGGGTCAAGGACAGCGGCGTCACCCACCCGGTCGCCGTCAAGAACATCCTGACCGAGGTGCTGACGCAGTTGCTCAAGCCGCTTGAGCAGGCGCTGGTGATCGGCGAGTTCAAGCCCACGGTGATCATGGTCGCCGGCGTCAATGGGGCCGGCAAAACTACCTCCATCGGAAAACTCACGCGGCACCTCGCCGGCGAGGGTGCCTCGGTGCTGCTGGCCGCAGCCGATACCTTTCGCGCTGCCGCGCGCGAGCAGCTTGAGGTCTGGGCCGGCCGCAACATGGTCGAGATCGTCAGCCAGGAAGGCGGCGACCCGGCCGCCGTGAGTTTTGACGCCGTCAGCGCCGGCAAGGCACGCGGCAAGGACGTGGTGCTGGTCGATACCGCCGGCCGCCTGCCGACCCAGTTGCACCTGATGGAAGAGCTGCGCAAGATCAAACGGGTCGTCGGCAAGGCAGACAGCACAGCACCGCATGAAGTGCTGCTGGTCATCGACGGCAACACCGGCCAGAACGCGCTGAGCCAGGTCAAGGCGTTCGACGACATCCTGCAACTGACCGGTCTGATCGTGACCAAGCTCGACGGCACGGCCAAAGGCGGTGTGCTGGCGGCCATTGCGCTGTGGGCGCGCGAGCGCGTCAAAACTTCACCTGGCCTGCGCCCAGTGCCGGTGTATTTCATCGGCGTCGGCGAAAAACTCGAAGACCTCGAAACCTTCAACGCGCGCGAGTTTTCACAGGCCCTGCTGGCCTGAAGCCACGCCTGATCAGGCCGCGCCAAGCTTCAGCAGCAACACCCCGGCCAGCACAAAAAACACGATAAACACCGTCTCGCCCATCAGCAACGCCACAGGTTTCCAGCCCAGCTTGAGCAGGTCTTCAAAACTGGTCTTGACCCCCGCCGCTGCGATGGCGGTCACCAGCATCCAGCGCGACGCATCACCGGCGACCCGGGTCATTTCCGGCGTGATGGTCCCCACGCTGGCCAGCATCACCAGCACAATAAAGGCCAGCAGGAAACCGGGAATCAGCGGCACCTCGGTCTCGGGCGTCTTGACACCCGGATGCTTGCGGTAAAGCACCGCGATCACCAGCACCACAGGCATCAGCAGCATCACGCGAAACAGCTTGACCAGCGTGGCGGTGTCACCCGCTTGCGGGCCCAGCATCATGCCGGCGGCCACCACCTGGGCAACGTCGTGGATGGAGCCACCAAGCACAATGCCGGCCTGCGCCGGTGTCAAACCGATGGCATTGAGGCTGAAGGGATAAACCACCATCGCCAGGGTGGACAACACGGTGACGCCGACCACGGCCAGCAAGGTGAAGCGCTCGTTCTCGCGGGTTTGCGGCAGCACCGACGAAACGGCCAGCGCGGCCGACGCGCCGCAAATGGCCACCGCACTGCCGGTGAGCACACCCTCGTCGCGCGAGCATCCCAGCCAGCGCGCAAGCAACAGGCCAAACACGATGGTCAACAGCACAGCGAGCACCATCAACACAGCGGTCTGCAGCCCGAGTTCGGCCACCTGCGCAAAGGTGATGCGCGCGCCCAGCAGGGCCACCCCCACGCGCAGCACCGTGCGGCCGCAGAAGTTGATACCCTGGACCACCCGCGCGTCGCCATTGAGAAAATGAAACGCCAACCCGATCAGCAGCGCATACAGCAGTTGCGGGCCGCCGTAATGCTCGGAGACAAAAGTGGCCGCCAGCGCGATCACCCCACACACCAGCACACCAGGAAAGTGCAGGCCCAGTTGTGCGCGCCAGCGGCGCGCAAGGCCGCGAATGGCCGCACCCCGGCTCATGGCGCCTTCGACAACATGCTGACGTAATCGTGCGCCTGCGTGTTGATGGTTGAGACTCGATACTCCACCGGTCTGTCGCCAAAGGTCAGCGCCAACCGGTGAACCTCCATCACCGGCGCGCCGGCCGGCAGGCCCAGCACACGCGCCACCGTACTTCCAGCCGCCACCGCCCGGGCGCGCTCCTGCGCACGCAGCACCGTGATGCCGAAGTCGGTTTGAAACAGCGCGTAAATCGTCCCCGACCGTTCGGCAAAACGTTTTTCGGTGAGGTGGCGAAACATCGCGGCGGACAGGGCCAGCCGGTCGTGCAACACCACGCGCCCGCGCAGCGCGAGTTTGTTTTCAATCCTGAAAACCGCTTCGCCGGGCTTGATCCGCAGGGCGCGCGCTTCGGCCACGTCGGCCTTGTCACGGGCAAAGGCAATGCAGTCGATCCCGGGGAATTCCTGCTCGTTCGGCGTATCGTCTTCGGGGTCCCAGCGCGGCTCCACTTGGAAGAACTGAAACATGAATCTGGCACGGTTGTGCGGCGCAACAAACGTGCCCTTGCCCTGACGCCGCACCAGCACATGTTCATGCACCAACTCGTCAACCGCGTGGCGCAGAGTGCCTATGCTGACCTGCAGCGCGCGCGCCAGTGTGGCTTCGTTGGGCAGCGGTTTGCCGGTACCGTAATGCCCGTCTTCAATGATCTTCTGCAGCTCGCGCTTGACCTGTCGATACAGCGGCAGCGACTCTTGCACAGCGGATACTTTCGGGGGAATGATTCTGTTTTTGACCTGCACCGCGCCATTGGAACACCGCGACCCGGTATCGTACAAGTCATTTATATGAGTTGATTGACAAGATCTTTACGACGCCTAGACTGGCGCTTCGATTTAACTTCGGACCTCTGGAAAACCCAATGATTCATTTTGTATTGCATGACGCCAAGGACACTGTGGCGGTCGTGGTCGTGGAAGGTGTGAAGTCCGGCATGGACATGACCGGCTGGATCATGGACGAAGACCGCATGATCAACGTACAGGCACAGCAGGACATCCCCATCGGCCACAAGGTAGCCTTGAAGGACATGGCGACAGGCGACACCGTCTGGAAGTATGGCATCGACATGGGCAAGGTCGTGGCCGACATCAAGGCCGGTCAGCACGCCCACGTCCATAACATCAAGACCAAAAGGTGGTAATCGATGGCCCGTCCAGCTACTGCGCGGACGGGATGCGTCGTTGAAAATCCTCGCCGGGTTTTCAACCCGGCTGCGGTTTCCGCCTAGCCTGCCGCCCGCTCGCTACGCCGGACAAACCACCGATTCATAAAAATCCAAAAGGACCATTCATGTCAGTCATCGATAAAAACACCACCTTCCTCGGCTACCGCCGCGAAAACGGACGGGTCGGCGTGCGCAACCACGTGATCATTCTTCCGCTGGACGATTTGTCCAACGCCGCCGCCGAAGCCGTGGCCCACAACATCAAGGGCGCGATGGCGATTCCGCATCCCTATGGCCGGTTGCAATTTGGCGCCGACCTGGATCTGCACTTTCGCACGTTGATCGGTGCCGGCTGCAACCCCAACGTGGCGGCGGTCGTCGTGATTGGTATCGAGGACAGTTGGACCCAAAAAGTGGTCGATGGCATCGCCACCACAGGCAAGCCCGTGGTCGGTTTCGGCATTGAAGGCCACGGCGATCACGAGACCATCATGCGGGCGTCCAAAGCGGCACGCGAGTATGTGCAGTGGGCCAGCGAAAAGCAGCGTGAGGTCTGTGGCATTTCAGAGCTGTGGGTGTCCACCAAATGCGGCGAGTCCGACACCACCTCGGGCTGCGGCGCCAACCCGACCGTCGGCAACGCCTTCGACAAATTGCATCCGCTGGGCAATTACCTGTGTTTTGGTGAGACCACGGAACTCACGGGCGGTGAAAAAATCGTCGCCGACCGCTGTGCCAACGATGCCGTACGCGAAAAGTTCATGTTCATGTTTGATCGCTACCAGGCGGTGATTGACCGTCACAAGACCAGCGACCTGTCGGACTCGCAACCGACCAAGGGCAACATTGCAGGTGGCCTGACCACGATTGAAGAAAAAGCGCTCGGCAATATCCAGAAAATCGGCAAGAAATGCACGGTGGACGGCGTCATCGACAAGGCCGAAATGCCGACGCATCCGGGCCTGTGGTTCATGGACTCGTCCAGCGCCGCCGCCGAAATGGTGACGCTGTGCGCCGCATCGGGTTACGCCCTGCACTTCTTCCCCACTGGCCAGGGCAATGTGATCGGCAACGCCATCGTGCCCGTCATCAAGATCTGCTCCAACCCGCGCACGGTGCGCCTCATGAGCGAACACATTGACGTGGACACCTCGGGGCTGCTGCAGCGCGAGATCACGCTGGACCAGGCCGGTGACAAACTGCTCGAGAGCATGCTGCGCACGGCGAATGGTCGGCTCACGGCCGCCGAAGCACTGGGCCATCGGGAGTTTGTGCTCACGCGACTGTTCGAGAGCGCGTGAAAATCTGAAGCCATGGCCCACCTGTCGATTGAAGAAGCAACCCGCCTTGCCACACGGGCGTTGCGCCATGCCGGCGCCAGCGAAGCCATGGCTACCAGCACCGCGCTGGCGCTGGTACGCGCTGAAGCGCAAGGTCTGGCCTCCCACGGCCTGGTCCGCGTGTCGCAGTACGCCACGCATCTGCGCAACGGCCGGGCTGATGGCAGCGCGCAGCCGGTGATTGCGAGCCACAAGGGCGCGGCGCTGCTGGTCGATGCGAAGCAGGGGCTGGCTTTCCCGGCCTGCGATCTCGCCGTCGCCACCGCCATCACCACGGCGAGGTCGCTGGGCGTGTGTTTCGCCGGCGTCACCAACAGCCACCATTGCGGCGTGCTGGTAGACCATTTGCGCGCTGTTGCAGATATCGGGATGGTCGGCCTGGGTTTTGCCAACTCGCCAGCAGCCATGCCCGCGGCGGGCGGCAGGCACCCGATTTTCGGCACCAATCCGGTGGCAGCGGCTTTCCCACGCAGAAACGCCGCCCCGATGATGATTGACCTTTCCCTCAGCGAGGTAGCCCGCGGAAAGCTGATGGTCGCGGCCAGGGAAGGCCGGCCTATTCCGATGGGTTGGGCGCTGGACAGCGAGGGGCAGCCAACGACCAACGCCCAGGCCGGCCTGGCGGGCTCCATGCTGCCGTTGGGTGCGGTCAGTAGCCCCAAGGGATCCATGCTGGCGCTGATCGTCGAGTTGCTGGTCACGGCGGTGATTGGTGCGCAATTCGGTTTTGAAGCCTCCTCGTTTTTTGTCGACGAGGGCAATGCACCGCGCCTAGGTCAGGCCTTTGTGGTGATTGACCCGGGCGCGCTGGCTGGCAGCGATGTCTATTACGAACGCATGGAAACGCTGATCGCCAAGATGCTGCAGGATGACGGGATGCGCCTGGCAGGCGCACGGCGAGCCAGGCTGGAAGAACAGGCCAGACAATCAGGACTGACGATTCCAGATCAATTGAAAGCCCAGCTCGACCAGCTGGCGGCGTAGGCCTGCGCCATGCGCAGCTGCCAACCTGAAAAGAGCCAAGAAGAAACCGGCATGAAATGTCTCCCGGCGAACAGGGCGGTGATTCCCCTGATGTCCGGCCACGCCTGCTTGCTTTAGAGTGTTCCTGTGGCTGGCACCTGCCCGGCCAGGGATCCCGCCATGACAACCACCACTTCCAGCGATGCTTCCAGCATGCGCCGTGTCGATCAGCTGCTTGCTCACTATGGCGAGAGCCACCGCAACCCGAAAAACGAAGTGATTCACTTCATTGCCATCCCGCTGATCATGCTGAGCCTGGTCGGCATGATGTTTGCCATCCACCCGTATGTAGCCTATGTGTTTATTGCCGCCAGCATGGTGTATTACCTGCGCCTGTCGCTGCCTTTTCTGCTCACGATGGTGCTGTGGTCACTGCTGAGCATCGCCCTGGTATTTGCCATGGGGCCGCGGGTGCTGGAGCTGTCCGTGGCGATTTTTGTCAGCGCCTGGATTCTCCAGTTCATCGGCCACAAACTCGAAGGCAAAAAACCGTCATTTTTCGAGGATATCCAGTACCTGTGGGTCGGCCCGCTGTTTGTGCTGAGCAAACTCTTTACGAAACTGGGCCTGCGCTGGTAGCTTGAAGTGAGGCCTTTCGCCCTCAATTATCACTGTCTGCTTCCCGGGAATCCACGCTTGCCCACATTGATAAGCCGCTTTTTTCGCTTTTTACTTCGCTTGGTCTTCTGGTTGTTTGCCGCTGTTTTTGCGGTCAGCTTGCTGGTGGCCAGCCTGATCGTGATCGCATTGGGCTTGCTCAAGGCCTTGCTGACCGGCAAGAAGCCGCAGGCTGCGGCGTTTGGCCGTTTTCAGAAGTTCTCCGCCGATGCCATCTGGCCCCGCGCTGGTGCACCTGGCCGCACCGCAGCCCGTGAGCCCGACGTGGTCGATGTGGAAGCGCGTGAAGTGCGCGACGACAAACACACGCCCTGAGGTCTGCGCCGCACGGCGCCCAGCTTACTTTTTCCTCCTGCTTTTTCTCTTTCGGCGGCTCGTGGCAGTCAAAACCCACTCTGCTGTTTCGCTGGGCACAGCCAGCACCGCAGCGTTGATCCAGGCCTGTTGGGCCGTCCGTGATGCGGTGGACGTGCAGTGGCTGACAGCCCAGGCGCGACCCCAGTCCGCCTTGGCAGGCTGCCGGAAGAGCCTGCACACCTTGCGGTTTGCAGGTGTTCGGCACGCCCATCTCTGGTTATCCTCCTACATGGAAGGAATGAACCAACACGCACGATAAGGTACCAACAGGGTGTGCCCAAGGGTTTACGCGGATAGCCTGACCCTATGCAAGCCATTGAACCTATTACTTAGCACTCTCTCCAACAGAGTGCTAATATTTGAATTCCAAAAAGGAGTTTTGCCTCATGTCCTACGCTCTTTCCCCCAAAGTGACCCCAGCCAGCACGGCCTTGGCGAGCGCCAACCCGTGGTCGCTGTTGCCGCCACTGGGCAATTTGGACGCGTACATCTCTGCGGTCAACCGCCTGCCGATGCTCACGCTGGAGCAGGAGCAGGAGTTCGCCCGAAGCCTCAAGGACAACAACGACCTGGATGCTGCCGGTAAGTTGGTGCTCTCTCACTTGCGCCTTGTTGTCGCGACTTCCCGCAAATACCTGGGTTACGGCCTGCCCCATGCCGACCTGATTCAGGAAGGCAACATTGGCCTGATGAAGGCAGTCAAGCGTTTTGATCCGGACCAGGGCGTTCGCCTGGTCAGCTACGCGCTGCACTGGATCAAGGCCGAGATGCACGAGTACATCCTGAAAAACTGGCGCATGGTCAAGGTCGCGACGACCAAGGCCCAGCGCAAGCTCTTTTTCAATCTGCGCTCCATGAAGCAGGGCTTCAAGGACGACGCCGATGTAGCGACGCACCGCGACACCCTCACCGAAGGCCAGATTGACTCGATGGCGAAAACGCTGAACGTCAAGCGCGAAGAGGTCATCGAGATGGAGCAGCGCATGTCTGGCGGCGATGTGTTGCTGGACCCGAGCCCGAGCGATGACGGCGAAGATGCTTTCGGCCCGATTGCCTACCTGTCAGACGCCACGCAGGAACCGACGCAACTTATGGAGTCGCGCCAGCGCGATTACCTGGCCAGCGACGGCATCGCGACGGCCCTGGAAGGCCTCGACGACCGCTCACGCCGCATCGTCGAAGAACGCTGGCTCAATGTCAACGACGACGGCTCGGGCGGCATGACGCTGCACGACCTGGCGGCAGAGTACAAGGTCAGCGCCGAGCGGATTCGCCAGATCGAGGTGGCGGCGATGAAAAAAATGAAGAAGGTCCTGGCCGCCTACGCGTGACGCCCTGACACTTTTTGAGGGGTGCCAGCCGCAAAAGGCGGAACCCAGCCTGCATACGACCATCGTATGCAGGCTTTTTTTTGCCTTCGCGGAGGTGTCAGCTTCCCTTGAGCAGCAGCTTCACATCGGCCGCCAGCGCCGGCGCGCCGCTGCCGTAGCGGCTGTAAAGGCGCACCCGGCCCTGCGGGTCGAACACATAGCTGCCGGCGGAATGGTCCAGCGTGTAGCTGCCGGGCGCCCGGCCATCGACCTTCTTGTAGAAAATCTTGAAGTCCTTGGCCACCTGCGGCAGCTTGTCCAGCTCCGGGCGCAGCGCCAAAAAGCCCGGGTCAAAGTTGGCCATGTAGGCCTTGAGCACCTCGGGTGTGTCGCGCTCGGGGTCGAGCGTGACAAACAACCCCTGAAGGCGCTCGCCGTCGGCACCCAGCATTTTCTTGATCTCGGCGAGTTCGGCCATGGAGGTCGGGCAGACGTCCGGGCACTGGGTGAAACCAAAAAAGATGACCACCACCTTGCCCTGGAAATCCTTGATGCTGCGTATCTGGCCGTTATGGTCAGCCAGCGCAAAGTCCTTCGCATAGTCGGCGCCAGTGATGTCGATGCTGGCGAACTGCGGCTTTGCGTCGGTGCAGCCGGCCATCAAGCCAAAAAGGCCTGCAGCCCCCGTCCATAAAGCGCCACCAGCTATGAACTTGATA
>NZ_JBDNGU010000141.1:0-15560 GCF_041689105.1 Polaromonas sp.
AAATCATCCAGGTGGCGCATCGTGAAAAGGCTTTCGGTGAAGGTGTCGGCTCCGCGCATTTGGTATCTTTGTAGTTGGAGCTTCTATAACGTTTGGGCATTTATGCCCGTGGACATGATGGGGAGGTATTTCAGCAGCCTGCTAGGCCCGATCCCCCAACCCGCAAAGCGGAGGTGACCCCATGAGCTGGCAAATGATTCCCCTGGAAGAAGTGGCGCCCACGCCGTGGCGTAACGGCGGAGGCGTCACGCGGGAACTGATTGCCTGGCCCACGCCGCAAGACTGGGACTGGCGCATTTCGGTGGCAGAGATCGAAAAAAACGGGCCGTTCTCGCATTTCGATGGCGTGCAACGCTGGTTTGCCGTGCTCGGCGGCGCAGGCGCGCGCCTCACGTTCAATGGGCAGGCCCATGCGCTGACGGCACAAGACCCACCGCTGCGTTTTGACGGTGCAAAAGCCTGTGGCTGCGAGCTGATCGACGGACCGGCGGAGGGCTTTAACCTGATGCTCAAACACGGTCACAGCCGTGCGCATCTTGTCCGTGTGCGCGGTGCGCTCAATGTGGAAGTCCGCGCCGGCGCGCGTGTGGCGGTCTACGCCTGGGACGAGCCCGTGATCGTGCAGGTCGGCAAGGATTTTGTGACCGTGGCGCCGCACACCCTGGCGTGGCGCGCGCTGGCCGATGGCGCATCGGTACGTCTCGAGGCGTCGACTGCGCTGTGGATGGAAATGGTGCGGTGACGTCGGCTCAACGCTGAAGCAGCAAGCCTTCGACTGCCGCACCCAGCGCCAGCAGTTCCCGGTCACCGCCGCGTTTGCCCACCAGCATCAACCCGACGGCCAGCCCGCGCTGGCGCGGCAGCGGCAATGACAGAGCCGGCAAGTCGAAAAAGTTGAACACCGAGGGATTGCGCAGCAGCAGGGCGTTGATGCGCAGGAAAGCGTCTTCGTCCTGCACCTCATTCATCAGCGGTGCCAGCAGCGGTACGGTTGGCAGCAGCAGGGCGTCGAGGCCGGCCACGCGTGCATCGAACGCGCCCATCAGCGCAGTACGTGCCTGCTGGATGCCCACGTAGCTGGCGGCGTCCATCGCCTGGCCCCGGCGTATGCGGCCCAGCACCATCGGGTCGTAGGCTTCGGGGCGGGTGGCGGTCCCGTCGCGGTGTATCCAGGCGGCTTCCGCAGCCACCAGCGTGCCGCGTTCCTGCAGCCGGAAGGGCTCGCCCAGCAGATCGTCGAGCGCCGGGGCGGTGACCGTGGCACCGGCCATGGCCAACGCGGCCAGCGCCTGCTCCACCGCTGTCAAAACTTCGTCCTGCGTGTTGCTGAACAGCAGCCCGCGCGGCACGCCCAGTCGCAGGCCGCGGATGTCGCGAGGCGACAAGGGCTGGTTGGCGATGCCCGCCAGCACGCAGTCGGCGGCGGCACAGCGGACCGATGGTGTCCAGCGTATAAGACAGCGGGTAGGCGCCGTCGCGCGGCACCCGCGCCTGTGTCGGCTTGAAACCCACCAGGCCGTTGAGCGCCGACGGGATACGTACCGAGCCGCCGGTGTCCGAACCGATGGCGATCTCACACATGCCGTGCGCCACCGACACGCCCGCACCCGATGACGAGCCGCCGGGAATGCGGGTGCTGTCGAGCGCGTTGCCGGGCGTGCCGTAATGCGGGTTGATGCCCACGCCCGAAAACGCAAACTCGGTCATGCCGAGGCGGATTGTCTGGTCAATGCGCGGTGGCGCGCCGGACTGGCAAGCGAGCCCTCCTTGGCCATGGGGATATTTTGTCCGCTCTAAGTCATCAGCGGGCCGATGCGCTCCGTCTACGGGCGATGCAACTGTCTGCGATTCGGCCCAGGCGAGGCTTCGCCTATGATTCCTCCTTCTTACCGGGTCTTCGCATAACCATCAGCACAGACACCCATGCCATCAGCAACGCGATTCAACTGGCGACGCTGTTTGGCGAAGTTGGCAAAGCTTCCATCCGGAAAGAAGTCGCCTTCGTTTATCCGCATTACCAGGCGCTGATAACGGCTTAGCCGTTTGCGGAGCTGGCGACAGCCGGCCCCGACGGTCGGGACGCTTCGCCGCGCGGCGATGCACCCGGCTTTGTGCAGGTGCGGGACGAGCGCACCTTATTGCTGCCGGAGCGCCGCGGCAACAACCGCGTAGACAGCTTGCGCAACATCCTGCAAGACCCGCGTGTGCCCCTGCTTTTCCTGATTCCCGGTGTGGGCGAAACCTTGCGTGTCAACGGACGGGCCAGCATCACGACTGCGCCCGAGGTGCTGGCGCCATTTGTGGTGCAGGGTCAAATGCCCAAATGCGTCATCGTCGTCAAGGTGGAGGCGGTCTTTTTTCAGTGCGCACGTGCCATCCAGCGCTCCGGCTTGTGGCAGACGCCCGCGCCCAACGCACGGGCCAGGCTGCCCAGCACCGGGACCATGCTGGCGTCGCTGACCGCTTCGGACATCGATGGCGAGAAGTACGACAGGGAGTTGGCAGACCGGCAGCGGGCCACGCTTTACTGAGCTGGTGAGGTCCAGTTTGCTACTAAAAAAGTAGCTGTTGACGACCGTCAGTCAAGAGCTGGAGCCACAATTGTCTCTTCACTTGAAAAATGTCCTGAATATGCATTTCATTTTCAAGTGCTTTGTTGCAAGGACTTACGCGCCCGGAGATGCTCCGGCGCTGCGTTGATCGATTCAACCGCTCTCAAGGTATCGTTTTCGTAATGCATGATCGAGAATCCCCCATTGGCGTTGGCCGGGGATGTCTCGCTACGATAGTCTGGCCTCCATAGCCCGGTCATCTGCAATCGAATGCCGCCCTGATCGGACCAGAACCACGGCATGTTCAGGAACGGCTTCCGCGCGCCGCACAGCCGAGCCGCAACATGGCGCGCCTGCTGGTTGGCGTTTTGCACTGATTCGAGCCGCAGGCGCTGGCTCCACAACGGGTAGTGAAAGGAAGCGCAGTCGCCGATGGCGCTGATGGCGGCGTCCGACGTGCGTAGCTCTTCGTCCACTACGACGCCGTTGTCGCAGGCCAGTCCGGCAGCTTCAGCCAAGCCCGTATTGGGGAGCGATCCGATGCCCACGATCAGCATGTTGGCTTCCAGCGTCTCTTCACCCAGCACGAGCGCCCGAAAACGTCCCTGTTCCACCACCACTTGCGCCACCGGCTGCGCCATACGCACGGAGATACCGTTGGCGGTGTGGGCGTTCAGAACATGCGCTGAAATCCCGGGTGATACGGCGCGCGCCATCAGGCGCGAAGCACTATCGACCACCGTCACCTGCTTGCCAAGCGCGCGCAGTGTGGCCGCCAGTTCAAGCCCGATAAAGCCACCGCCCAGCACCAGCACCTGCTGCGCGGCTGCGGCGTGAATCTTGAGGGCCACGGCATCGTCGAAGGTCCGCAGATAGAAAACACCAGCTGTCCCTGCGGGAACATCTGGCAAGGGCCGCGCCCGCGCGCCGGTGGCCAGCACCAGGTGATCGTAGGGCAATGTGCCGCCCGGCGACAGGGCGAGTTGGCGACGGTCGCGGTCAATCGCTACAACCTGGGTTCCAAGCTGTAGCGTGACGCCCTGCTGTTGGTAAAGCGTCGCGCCACGCAGCTCCGGCAGGACAGCGGTCGCGTCCTGGATGAGTGTCTTCGACAGCGGCGGACGGTGATAGGGTAGGTGGCGCTCATCGCTGACCATGGTCACTCGCCCGTCGAATTTTTCCTCAGTCAAAGAGGCGCAAAGCTGCGCTGCGGCGTGGCCGCCCCCGACGATGACCACATGTTGCGTCACGTTTTGCGCGCTTTCTTTTTTGGGCTGGACTTTTTCATTGAAGCTTTTTCCTCAACGACATACGCATCAGTGGCCATCTCTACGTTGGGCAGGTTTTCATGCAAGCGCCGCAGCAAGTCGATGAGCGTATCAATTTCCTGCGCGCTGAGCACGGAAAGGAATGCTGTCTCACGCTCAAGCGCCAGCCGCATGATGCGGTCGTGAAGTTGCCTGCCAGTGGCGGTAAACGTGGCGTAGCGCAGGCGGCCGTCTTGCGTGTCGGAGCTGAACTCGATGAAACCTTTGGTGTGCATGGATTTGAAGGTGCGGCTGACCGAACCTTTGTCCATGCCGATAAGCTGACAGACCCGCTGCGCGGTGACGCTCTTCTCAATGGCCAGCATCACCATGACGCGCCAGGTCTCGATGCCTACGCCGTAAGACTCCAGGTAGTGACTCGAAGCGCCTCGCGCCAGCTTGTTGGCGATGAATGTGAAATACGCTGGCGTGTATCGGTCAAGCTGAACGGCGGGGCCTCGGGTCGGATCGGTCTTGCTGGCGGTCATGGAAATGGTCGGATGTAGGCCTGGAGTCCTCTATTGTTGCCGCTCCGGAAGACGGACGATCAAACCGTCCAACGTGCCCGATATTTTGATCTGACAGCTCAGCCGGCTGGTCGGTTCGCGATCGCTGGCGGTGCATTCGAGCAACTCGGCCTCCACCGGCGACATGGGGGCTAGCAGCCCGGCGTAGGCTTCGTCCACGTACACATGGCAGGTGGCGCACATGGCCGAGCCACCACATTCGCCGACGATGCCGGCAACACCCGCCGAGACGGCCGCCTGCATCAGGCTCACGCCTTCGGGCACGTCGAGGTTGATGGTTGCTGCGCCATAGGGAATCAGGTGAATCGTGGGCATTGTTGCGTCTCCTTAAGCGGGAATCAGGCGCAGTGGCAGACTGCCCAGTGCGCGCAAGGTGTTGTTGAGACGGCGCGTCGGCGGCGCCGTGATTTCGATGCGCTTGAAGCGTTTGGCCAGCTCACCGAGCACCAGCTCGCCTTCCAGCCGGGCGACCATCTGGCCGACGCAGCCGTGAATGCCCGAACCAAAAGCCATGTGCCCCGACGGCCGGCGCTCGATGTCGAATACATCCGCGTTTGGCCACTGACATGGGTCCCGATTTGCGGCGCCCAGAAAGGTGAGTACCTTGCATCCTTCGGTAATCTGGACACCCCCGACTTCAGCATCGCGGCTGCTGGTGCGAAAGAAAGTCTGTACCGCTGACTCGTAGCGCAAAGCCTCTTCGAAAGCCGGCCGTGCCAGCGCAGGGTTGGCATGAAGCTTGGCCCATTGCTCGGGGAACTGTGCCAGGCAATACAAGGCATTGCCAATGCCATTGACGGTGGTGTCCACGCCAGCCGACAGAAAGGAGCGCACCAGCATCGGCGCCTCGTCCTCGGTCAGTTCACCGCTGTCCACTGCCTGGTAGATCTGGTCGCCGAGGCCACCAGGGCGCAGTGCCGCGCGTTGGCAGTTGGCCATGATCCACTGCGTTGTTGGCCCCACCCGCTTGACAGCATTGGCAAACAGCTCATTGCGCGGGCCGAAGGCATTGAAGATCATGTCGCCATAGGCCAGCAAGTTCTCTCGTCCGTCGGATGTCAAGCCCACGGCGTCGGGAAAGACCTTGAGGGGATAAGCTTCGCCGATCTCCTTCACGGCATCAATCTCGCACCTGGCGAGCAGTCTTTCAGCCAGCGCTACGGCTTCAGCCTGAAAGGAAGTACGCAAGGCCATCACGCTTTTGGGTGAAAGCACGCGGGAAAGCACGGTACGGGATTTGGTGTGCTGGGGCGGGTCGGCTTCCAGGATCAGGCTTTGGGGGCGGAAAGGGGTTTCCTTTCGAAAATTCGCCAGGCCCACACCTGCCGACGAGATGAAGGTTTCCCAGTCACCCAGCACGGCATGAACCTCGGCATGGCGTGCCATCGCATAGATCTCGTATTTCGGGAGATACACCACCGGCCCGGCTTCGCGCATCTGTTGGTGTGCAGCATAGGGATCGGTCAAAAATTCCGTGGAGAAAGGATCAATATCGACCACGGGGACGTTGGAGGGGGCAAGTGTGCTCATGGAAAAGTCTCTATGTCAGTGTGTTTGCGCCTGGCGCTTTTCATTCGATGGCCATGCCGATGTAGCGGTCCAGCAGGGCGGGGTTGTCGAGCAGATGAGCGCTGGAACTGGCATGCACCTGCCTGCCCTTTTCGAGGATCACGGCTTCGCGCGCGAACCCCAGGGCTTCCTGGACCTGTTGCTCGACCATCACCACCGCAACACCGCTGTCGTCGGCCATCCGCCGAAACGCTTCCAGTAGCTCTTGGCAGATGATGGGGGCCAGGCCCTCCAGTGGCTCGTCCAGCAACAGCAGGCGGGGCCGGCCGAGCACGGCGCGGGCGACCGCCAGCATCTGCTGCTCGCCGCCCGATAGCTGGTTGCCAAGGTTGCGCCGCCGCTCTGCGAGGCGTGGAAACATGTCATAAGCTGCCGCCAAGCCTTGCAGTGGTCGGCGCTGCAGGCCTGCTACCAGGTTTTCTTCCACCGTTAGCGAGGCAAAAATGTCGCGTGTCTGCGGCACGTAGCCGATGCCGCGCTGGGCTCTTTCGTGTGTCGACAGGTGGGTGATATCTTCGCCATTAAAAGCAATGCGGCCCGCGCTCACATCAGCCAGGCCCATGATGGCCTTCATCGCGGTGGATTTGCCTACGCCATTGCGCCCCAGCACCGCCAGGCGCGCGCCGGTCGGCACCTCAAGACTCAGACCATTGAGCACGGTGACCGAGCCATAGCCGGCCACCAGATCCTGCAAAGACAGAAACGAAGCGGTGTTCATTCTCTAGCCTTCGCGCTATGCGCCGTCCGGCGGCTCATGGTTTGTGGCCCAGGTAAGCGTCGCGCACGGCGCTGTGCTGGCGGATCTCCGCCGGCGTTCCGGCTGCCAGGACCGCGCCTTCGGCCATCACGATGATGTGTTGTGCGAAGCGGAACACCACATCCATGTCGTGCTCAATGATCAGCACCGCCAGCTCAGGCGGAAGTCGGTCAAGGGCTCGCAGCAAAGTGTCGCTTTCGCTGCGCGGCACGCCCGCCATGGGTTCGTCCAGCAGCAGCACGCGGGGCCGCAGCGCCAGGGCTAGCGCCATCTCGACCAGCCGTTGTTCCCCATAGGCCAGTTCAAGCGGGGTGCGCGGCGCGGCGTGGGACAGACCCAAATCATCAAGGATGGCGCAGGCCTCCTCACGAACGGCAGGCAGCGCATCGACCGAGCGCCACCAACGATGCGCCAGACCCTCGCGCACGTGGAGCGCCATTTCCACTTGCCGCAGGACTGGCAGACGCGCGGCCAGGGTGGTGATCTGGAAGGTCCGAACCAGCCCGGCCTTCACGCGCCGCTCCTGTGGCCAGGCACCGATGTCTTGTCCGTCAAGCGAGATGCTGCCGCTGCCAGGCGCGAGCACGCCGCTTATCAGGTTAACCAAGGTGGTTTTGCCTGCGCCGTTGGGGCCAATCAGGGCCACGCGCGCGCCAGGCGCGAGCGCCAAAGACACGTTGTTCGTCACGCGCAGACCGCCGAAGGATTTGTGCAGACCTTGAACGAGAAGACCGCTCATGCTGCTGCCTTTTTGCGACGTGCCATCCGCCAGCCAACAATTTTTTCCCTCGGCACCAACACTACCAGCATCAGCATGCCACCGATGACAAACAGCCAATGGTAGGGGTTGATCGACGCTGCAGTGTGGTGCAGGACCATGAAGATCACAGTACCAATCAGTGCGCCATACAGGCGGCCGGAGCCGCCGAGAATCAGCATCACCAGAATTTCAGCGGACAACTCGAAACCGAGCGAGTCGAGGCCAACAATCGCGTTGGTCTGTGCGGACAGCGCGCCGGCCAGACCCGCCAGCAAGCCCGAAAAGGTATACAGCTTCCAGAGTTGCATCGGTATGCGCGTGCCTAGCGCACGCATGCGGGCGCGGCTTTGGTGGATGCCCTGTACCGACAGGCCGAAAGGCGAATCCGTCACGCGCCTGGCAAACCAGTAGCAAGCCAGGAGCATCACAACGGCATACACATAACCGGTTTGGCCTTGCATATCGAACCTGAAGCCCAGCAAGCGCTGGATGCTGAAGCCGCTCAGGCCGTCGTCGCCACCGGTCAGGTCTCGCAGCTTGCTGGCCAGGTTTTGCACGATTTGCGCCACTGCCACCGTGAGCATCAAAAATGTGAAACCCTCATAACGAAGCAGCAGCAGACCCGATATACCGGCGGTGAAAGCCCCCATCAGTGCCCCAACCATCAGGCCAGCCAGCGGATCGCCGGTGTATCGCGTAGCCAGGATGCCCGCGGCGTAAGCTCCCACGCCATACAGCGCGGCGTGTCCCAACGTGGCCAGTCCACCAAAGCCGACCACCAGGTCCAGCGACAGCACCAGGATCGCCATGATGGCAATCCTCGACAGAAAGGGCAACTGGTCGGGGAACATGAGCCACGCCAGCACAGCCATCAGCGCGATAGCCAGGCAGTGCTTCCAGGCCGCGCCATGGCGTATACCGCGGCTGGCAGTGAATGCGCTCATATCCATGCTTTACCTGGCTCCCCGTACAAGTAGACCGCGCGGCCGCCAGACCAGGAGCATCACCATGGCGGCGAAGAAAAACAGGCTGCCATAGCCGGACGCCAGGTATTTGCTGGCGGTGTCCACGGTGCCCAAAAGCAGTGCTGCTGCCAGGGAGCCAAAAATGTTGCCCATGCCACCGACGGCGACCACTACCAACACCAGCACCAGGTATTTGAGGGGGTAGTAGGGTTCGAGCGGCATGAGTTCGGCGCCAAGCACACCACCTAGCGCGGCGAGACCGGCGCCAAAGGCAAAAGTCAGGCCGAACACCCAGCGGATGCTGATGCCCAAGGAGGCTGCGGCTTCGCGGTTGTCCACCATGGCACGGACCCACACACCGAAACGCGTGCGGTTGATGGCCCACCAACTAAAAGCGGTGATGGCCACGCCCGCCACGAACACCAGCACGCGCTGTGCTGGCAAAGTGCGAATGCCCAGGTCCACCGGTCCCGATAGCAGGGGGGGCAGGGGAATGAGCTGCACCTCGGCACCGAACAGCAAGTTGGCCGCGGCGACAAATGTAAAGGTCAGGCCGATGGTGAACAGCACTTGGTCAAGTTCGCTGCGGCGGTACAGCCGTCGTAGTACCAGCGACTCGAGTACCGCGCCGAGCAGGCCAGTCGCCAGCACCGCCAACAGCGTGCCCAGCCAGAAATCGAAACCTTGCACCCGCACCAACCAGGCCGTCAGGTAGCCGCCTGTCATGGCGAAGGCGCCGTGGGCGAGATTAATGAAGCGCATCAACCCCAGCGTGATCGACAAACCCACGGAAATGATGAACAGCACCATGCCATAGGCGATGCCGTCGATCACGATGTTGACCAGTGTCTGCATCAAGTAGCCCGCTTCGCTTTTCTCGTTTTTACCGTCGGCTTACTTCACCAGGCCAAAGTCGATCTGTGGCCCAAAGTTCTGTGTCTCGCGGTTGACCAGCACTGTGCCTGCGCGTTCGACCTTGCGCAGATACACATTCTGCGTAATGTGGCGAGTTTTGGCGTCGATGCTCACTGGACCGCGTGGGCTTTCCCACTTGAGCTGCCTGGCCGCGTTCAAGGCTTTGTCACCGTCGCGTTGGCCGCCTGTAGCTTCTATCATTTTGTGGATCACGTACATGCCGTCCCAAGCGCCGACCGATGCATAGTTGGCGGTCGAGTCTTTCGCCTGCTTGCCCATCGCTGCAACGAATGCCTTGTTGGCCGGCGAATCATGTGCAGCCGAGTAGTGGAACGAGGTTGTCAGGCCCAGCGCAGCGTCGCCGAACTTCTGAAGGTCGAACTCGTCCATCTCGGCGGTGCCAAAAAACTCCACACCGGCCGCCCGCAAACCATTGTCGTTGTAGGCCTTGACGAAGCCCAGGTTGGGCGGACCACCAGGCAGGAAGGTGTAAACCGCCTGCGCGCCGCTGGCCTTGATGCGTTGAGAAAATGGTCCGAAGTCAGTGGTTGGTACCGGCATCCGGATACTCTCCACCACAGTGCCACCTAACTTGGTGAACTCTGTCTTGAATGCGGTCTCAGCGTCAACACCTGGCGCGTAGTCGGTTACAGCTGTGACGACTTTGCGCACGCCGTTTTTATACATTTGCTGGGCCAGCGGTACTGTGACCTGCCACAGTGTGTACGAAGTGCGGATGAAATAGTCGGACTTTTCGGTGATCTGCGAGGTGGCTGCGTTGAAGATCACTGTGGGCACCTTTGCCTCCTGAATCAGCGGAGCGACGGCCATCGCATTGGGCGTGAAAACGAAGCCGCCCAGGTAGTCCACCTTGTCTTTGACGATCAGTTCCTGCACGAGGTTTTTGGTGCCGCCTGGGTTGGGGCCGCTGGTGTCGCGATAAATGAGCTCCACGGTTTTGCCGCCCAGCTTTCCCCCCTGGTTGGCGATGTAAGACTCGGCGCCGTCCTTGAACAGCTTGCCGTAGTGTGCGAAAGGGCCCGAGAACGGACCAACGATGCCGACTTTCACGTCAGCGGCGAACGATTGCATGGCGGCCAGTGCAATGGCCGCCGCGAGAGTGAGCTTGAATGTCATGTCATGTCTCCTGCTTGTTGAGATTCGCGCGGCCGGGAACGACCGAGGTGCCAGGGTTTCCGGCAACTGTGATCTTGGCAAGATGAAGTTGATGTGTCAACTAGTTGGTAATGCAACTAATCAAAAGCAAGGGTAAATCCCGAGGGAAGGCAAAACTTTTGGGGTGAGCGGGGATGGGCTCAACCATCCACCAATGGCTCCTGATGCGCTGGCTCGGCCCGAAACGACGCATTAAGTGCCGCTGAGCACGCCCTCTACCGCCGCACCCAGCGCCAGCAGTTCGCGGTCAGCGCCGCGGCGACCGACCAGCATCAACCCGACAGCCAGACCACCTTGACGCGGCAGGGGCAGCGACAGCGCTGGCAGATCAAAGAAATTGAACACCGAGGGGTTGCGCAGCAGCCGGGCGTTGATGCACAGGAATTCATCGTCGTTCTGCACCTCATCGATACGCGGCGCCAGCAGGGGCAGCGTCGGAAGCACCAACGCGTCCAGGCGGGTCATGCGCGCATCCAGCGCGCCCATCAGCGCGGCGCGCGCCTGCTGTATGCCCACGTAGCTGGCAGCATCCAGCGCCTGCCCGCTGCGTATGCGACCCAGCACGATCGGGTCGTAGGCGTCAGGGCGGCTTTTCACGCCCTCGCGGTGGATCCACGCCGCCTCGACGGCGGTCAGCGATCCGCGCGCCTGTAAGCGGAAGGGCTCGCCGAGAAGATCATCGAAAGCTTCATTGCTGACGCTGGCACCTGCGCCTAGCAGTTTGCCGACTGCCTGCTCTACGGCAGCCAGCACTGCTTCGTCGGCCTGGCTGAACAGCAGTCCTCGCGGCACGCCCAGGCGCAGGCCTCGCACCTCGCGCGGCACCAAGGGCTGGTGGGCCAGGCCCGCCAGCACGCTGTCGGCCGAGGCGGCATCGGCCACACTGCGGCACAGCGGGCCGATGCTGTCCAGTGTGTAAGACAGCGGATACGCGCCATCGCGCGGCACCCGCGCCTGTGTCGGCTTGAAACCCACCAGGCCGTTGAGCGCCGACGGGATACGTACCGAGCCGCCGGTGTCCGTGCCGATGGCGATCTCGGCCATGCCGCGCGCGACCGAGACGGCTGCCCCCGACGACGAGCCCCCGGGTATGCGGGTGCTGTCGAGCGCGTTGCCGGGCGTGCCGTAATGCGGGTTGATGCCCACGCCCGAAAACGCAAACTCCGTCATGTTGGTCTTGCCAATGATCACCGCTCCTGCTGCGCGCAGGCGGCTGACCACGGGCGCGTCGCGGTCGGCGGGCGCACAGCCCTGCAGCAGCTTTGACCCTGCGGTGGTGGTTTCGCCAGCCACGTCAAACAGATCCTTGATGGAGACGATGCGTCCGTCCAGCGGGCCGAGGGCCTTGCCGGCGCCCGCGCGCTGGTCGGCAGCATGGGCCTGCGCGCGGGCGGAGTCGGCATACAGGCGTGTGAAGATGCGCGAGCCTTCTGCGCCGGCGGCGGTGATGGCCTCGAGGGCAGCTTCGAGTCGCTCAATCGCGGGATTGTCTGGTGTGTGAGTAGTCATGCCGCAATTATGGGCAAATTCACGACAGGCCGCGTCAGTGCGGCGGGCTTTAGTGGCCGGTGTCTTCCAGCGACTGCAGCCGCGCCCGCAGGCTGTCGAGTTCTTCCAGCAACTGCAGCGCCAGCGCAGCGCCGGCGATGTTCACGCCCAGGTCTTTTTGCAGGCGCACCGCCACGCGGGCGCGGTGCATGTGTACGCCGGTGAAGCGCCATTCCGCCGGCGCTGCGCCGCTGGGCGCCACCAGCCCTTCTTCCACCAGCGCCATTACCATGTCAGGCTCGGCCGCACAGGCACGGCAGACCTCGACCAGGGTGAGGCCGGTTTGTTCTTCCAGAACAAAACCGGTCAATCGGATGCGTGTCGGATCGGGTGTCATGGCTGTCCTTCCAGGTGGGCGCGCGGGTTGAAGCTTTTGAAGGCCTCGGCCATGGCACCGTAGGCGGCTTTGGCGGCCTCTGTGTCGGCGGGCGGCTGCGCGATCTGCAACACAAAATAGAAATCACCGGGCGTCTTGCCCGGCAGGCCACGGCCCTTGAGCCGCAGCTTGCGCCCCGCGGCCGACCCAGCCGGAATCTTGAGTTCGACCCGGCCTGTCGGCGTCGGTGCTTCGACTTCGGCGCCCAGCGCGATCTCCCAGGGTGCCACGGGTAAATCCATGGACACATCGTGCCCTTGCGCCCGGTACAGCGGATGCGGCAAAAACTCGACATCCAGGTACAGGTCACCCGGGCTTCCCTGGCCGATACCTGGCGAGCCTTGACCCGCCAGACGGATGTGCTGGCCCGCGCGTATGCCCTTGGGAATCACGAACTCGATGGTCGTGTCCTGGGGGCGCATGCTGCCGTCCGCACTGGCCCCCGGCATCCGGAGCTGCAGCGTGCGTGTGGCGCCCTGGTAGGAGTCTTCAATGCTGATCTGGATGCGCGCATGCTGGTCCTGGCCGTGCATGTCGAAGGAGCCGCCGCCGCCCGCTCCACGCGCGCCGCCGCCCATGCCCCGAAACAGCGAGTCAAAAAAGTCGCTGTGGTCGCCGCCGCCGGGGCCGAAGTCGGGGCGGCCTGCCTGCGCACCGGCATTCCAGTCTGGCGGTGGTCGAAACTCCTGCCCGGACTGGTAGTTGGCACCAAGCCGGTCGTAGGCGGCGCGTTTTTCAGGGTCACTGAGGGCTTCATACGCCTCGGCCACCTGCTTGAACTGCGCCTCGGCGTCTTTTTCCTTGCTGACGTCCGGGTGGTATTTGCGCGCCAGCTTGCGGTAGGCGCGTTTGATCTCGTCCGGGGTCGCATCACGCGCCAGACCCAGCGTTTCGTAGTAGTCCTTGAATTCCATGAATGCCTTCCACAGGGAGCGGGATCTAGAGAGGGGAAGTCATGCCCGTGTTTCACTCTAACGGCGAGAACGGTCCGCGTGTGTAAGAAATGGGCGCGAGATGCGCTGTATCAAGGCGCGGGGGCTTCTTCCAACCGGGACGGTCTGGGGCGCAAGTCGCTGGGGGCGTGCCCCTACCGCCGGGCTGTATCCGCGCCTATGATCCCGGCATGACCTCCACTACCTCCATCGCCCGCAACATCCGCGCCCTTTTTGATGCCCAGCACCGCGCCAGCCGCGCACAAATCGACGTGCCGCTGGCCTTGCGCCGCGACAGGCTGCTGCGCATTCAGGCACTGCTCGATGTGCACGGCGCGGCGCTTGCGCAGGCGGTGCAGCAGGACTTTGGCGTGCGCTCGCCGCAGCTCACCGAGATTGCCGACATTTTTGTGCTGCGCTCATTGCTGTCGACCACGCTCAAAAAACTGGCGAAATGGATGAAGCCAGTGCGCGTCAGCACCCCGCTGTACCTGTTGCCCGCACGGGCCTTTTTGCAGCGCCAGCCGCTGGGCGTGGTCGGTGTGGTTTCCCCATGGAACTACCCGGTGCAGCTGTCGCTGGGGCCGGTCATCACCGCGCTGGCGG
Source organism: Polaromonas sp. (assembly GCF_041689105.1). Classification (GTDB taxonomy): domain Bacteria; phylum Pseudomonadota; class Gammaproteobacteria; order Burkholderiales; family Burkholderiaceae_C; genus Polaromonas. Next base: position 13,991 of record NZ_JBDNGU010000141.1, read on the forward strand.
CAGGCAACCGCATCATGCTCAAGCCGAGCGAGCTGACACCCGCTACCTCCGCATTGCTCGAAAAACTGCTGGGTGAGGTGTTTGCGGCGGATGAGGTCTGCGTGGTGCAGGGTGACGGTGAGGTGGCCGCAGCCTTTGCCGCCTTGCCGTTTGACCATCTGTTTTTCACCGGCTCCACCGCCGTGGGCCGCAAGGTTGCCGAGGCGGCCGCCGCCAACCTCACGCCAACCACGCTGGAGCTGGGCGGCAAGTCGCCTTGCATCGTGGATGCGTCGTGTGACCTTGACGCCGCCGCCATCAAGATCGCGCACGGCAAGCTGCTCAACGCCGGCCAGACATGTATCGCGCCCGACTATGTGTTGTTGCCAAAGGGGCAGGAGGCCGCTTTTGGTGAGGCTTTCGCCCGCGCCGTGGCCCAACTCTTCCCGACCATCACCGGCAACCCTGACTACGCCGCCATCATCAGCCCGCGCCACCATGAACGCCTGCAAGCGCTCGTGGCGCAGGCCGAAGCCGAAGGCGCGCAGGTCCAGGTCGTCAACCCCGGTGCGGTTGCTGCCACGGCCTCCCGGCAGATGGCGCCGGTGCTGGTGTTCAATGCTGCGGCCGACTCCAAACTGCTCAGTGAAGAAATTTTTGGCCCCATCCTGCCCGTGCTGCCTTATGCGTCCATCGACGAAGCCGTCAACTACATCAATGATCGCCCACGCCCGCTGGCGCTGTACTGGTTCGGCACCAACACAGACGCACGCGACGACGTGCTGGCCCGCACCGTGAGCGGCGGCGTCACCGTCAACGACACCCTGATGCACATCGCCCACGAGAACCTGCCTTTTGGCGGTGTCGGCGACAGCGGCTGGGGCAGCTACCACGGCGAAGCCGGCTTTTTGCGCCTGACGCAGCAAAAGCCGGTGCTGGTGCAGTCGAAGTGGGCGAGGGGGGACTTGTTTTACCCGCCTTATGGCAAGCGGTTTAATCAGGTGATGGGGTTGTTGAAGCGGATTATCTGACGCGGCCGGCGCGACCGGGCGTGAAGGCTGCACGCCAGTCGACAACACTTTCAGGTCTCATTTTCCGGCACAAAAGCTACGCATTATTTTCGTATCCCATGTGATACAATCCGTCGGTGATTGAAGTTCGGCAAACTCTCGATTACGAGAAGTGGTTCGCGTCCCTGAAGGATCGAACAGCGCGCGCCCGCATTGACATCCGCATCCGGCGCTTGTCGCTCGGTAACCCCGGAGTCGTCGAACCGGTCGGCGAAGGCATCTCCGAGCTGAAGATTGATCATGGTCCAGGCTACAGGGTGTACTTTTTTCAACACGGTGGACACTATGTTTTGTTGCTCGTCGGTGGTGACAAGTCCACCCAGGGCCGCGACATCAAGAAGGCCCAGAAACTCGCACGTCAGTGCGCGGAGTAAAAAAAATGGTTCTTCGTCGAATCCACTGTGAATTTTCCTTCACTCCAGCACAATTCAGTTTTCCAAATTGATTGCCTGTGCCATGAAAGATACCGCGCTGTACGAACACCTTCTTGGACTGAAGACGCCCTGGTCGGTGAAGAAGGT
>NZ_JBDNGU010000142.1:0-6500 GCF_041689105.1 Polaromonas sp.
AGCGCCGGCCTCAGCCAGCGCCAGTGCGGCTGCGCCGGTGGCAATGTTGCCGCCAATCACATCTATCTGCGGGTAGTTTTTCTTGACCCAGCGCACGCGCTCGATCACGCCATGGCTGTGGCCGTGGGCGGTGTCCACCACGATGGCATCGACACCGGCCTTGACCAGGGCCTCAACCCGCTCCTCGGTGCCCTCGCCCACACCAACAGCGGCGCCCACGCGCAGGCGGCCCGCAGCATCGCGTGCGGCATTGGGGAAGTTGGTCTGCTTGGTAATGTCCTTGACGGTGATCAGGCCCTTGAGCTCAAAATCGTCGTTGACCACGAGTACGCGCTCGAGCTTGTGCTTGTTCAGCAAGGCCTTGGCTTCGGCAGCGGAAGTGCCTTCCTTGACCGTGATGAGTTTTTCGCGCGGCGTCATGATCTGGTGTGCCTTGACGTCGTAGCGGGTCTCAAAGCGCAGATCGCGGCTGGTCACGATACCCACCACCTTGCCGCCGTCGCAGACCGGAAAACCGGATATACCAAGCTGCTCGGACAGCTCCAGCACCTGCAGCACCGTGTGCTCTGGCGTGATGACCACCGGATCACGCACCACCCCGGACTCATAGCGCTTGACCTTGGCCACATGGGCGGCCTGCTGCTGCGGCGTGAGGTTCTTGTGAACGATGCCAATGCCACCTTCCTGCGCAATGGCAATGGCCAGACGGGCTTCGGTGACCGTGTCCATGGCGGCCGACACCAGAGGCAGGTTCAGGCGGATATTTCTTGAAAACTGGGTGGAAAGCGTGGTGTCCTTGGGCAGGACCTGGGAGAACGCTGGCACCAACAATACGTCGTCGAAGGTGAGCGCTTTGCCGAGTAGGCGCATAGGGATGGCTCCAAAAATAGGATTGTACCCGCGCCGCTCGGTACAAACCCTTGCGCTGGCTTGCGTGCTGCCGCGTTACAAAATAGCCTGCGGCTATACCGACCGGACATCAGCTTCTCTGGCACAGGCGGCTACACTGGAAACCATGGATCTGAAAATCACGCCCAAACACCTTGTTCTGACCCTTGCAGGCTGGGCTTTTGCACTGGGCGCCGCCGCCCAATGGCAGTGGATAGACAAGGATGGGCGCAAGGTCTTCAGCGACAGGCCGCCGACATCAGACATCAAGGAAAAAGACATCCTCAAGCAGCCTGGCGGTCGTGGCCGTGTGCCTCTAGCCGTGGTCCCTGCCGAATCGGCAGGGGGCGTAAACACCGCTGCGGCGTCGGCGCCTGCAGCGTCCGCAGCCAAGTCCAAAGCCGACCCCAATGCCCCGAAGATTTCGGGCAAGGATAGCGAGTTACAGGCCAAAAAGAAAAAGCTTGAGGAAGAAGAAGCCGCCAGGAAAAAAGCAGAAGAAGAAAAAAATGCAAAAAACCTGGCAGAAAATTGTGACCGCGCAAAAAAGAGCCTGGCGTCCTTCAAGTCGGGCGTGCGAATCTCCACGGTCAATGCCAAGGGAGAGCGCGACTTCATGGACGACAGTACCAAAGCGGCTGAAAGCAAGCGCTTGCAGGGCACCATCGACAGCGACTGCAAATAGCAGCCACGCCGCTCAATAGCCGGCTTTGGCCCCTGCCCTTTTACGGGCAAACAAGCCTGATTTTTTCACGCCCTGCTGATCAAACCGTTCGCGCCGCGCCACCTTCGGATCAACCCGCAATGGGCGGTAGACCTCGAGCCGGTCCTGTGCATGCAGCACTTGCCGCAGGCTGGTCTTGCGCCCCCAGATCCCCAGCGCCAGCCGACCTGAAGCCAGTTCTGGATATGACCCCAGGATGCCGCTCGTTTCAATGGCTTGCGCCACCGTGCTACCCGCAGCCAGCACCAGTTGCCACTCGCGCACCTGTCGGGGGCCTGGTGAATAAACCAGTGTGATCTTCACAGACCCTCCAGCATCAGGCCTCGCCATACACTTGCGCCGCCCGCTTGACGAAGGCGTCGACCATGCTGCCAGCGATCTTGTCGAACACCGGGCCCACCAAAGCCGCCAGAGCGGGGTTGTCAAAGTCATAACGCAAGGTGAATTTGACTTTGCAGGCGCGCTGGCTGCCATCACCCAGCGGGGTGAAGTCCCAGTGGCCGTCCAGTTTTGAAAACGGCCCATCAACCAGCCGGAGTGTGACCTTGCGGTCTTTGGCATGGGTGTTGCGGGTGGTGAAACTCTGGCCGATGCCCGCAAACGCAATGCCGACCTTGGCCGTCATGCCCTGGGCGTCTTCAGAGCTGACTTCGGCCTGATCACACCAGGGCAAAAATTGCGGGTAACTGGCGACATCGGTGACCAGGGCAAACATTTCGGCTGCGCTGTACCAGATCAGGACGGACTTGTGGACGGTTTTCATACAATCAGGGGCTGCGCCCGATTGTATTAGCCGGTGACGCCCTTATTTTTTACACATGGCCACCAAAGAAGCATCCTCCAAAAAACCGGCCGCCGCCTCCTCCGGAAAACCCGCGGGCAAGCCCGCCGTCAACCTCACGCCCAAGGCCGCGGCTGCGGCCGTGCGCATCGCCGACAACAAAAAAGCGCTGTTCAACTACCACATCGAGGAGCGTTTCGAGGCCGGCATGGTGCTTGAAGGCTGGGAGGTCAAGTCACTGCGCGAAGGCAAGGTGCAGCTGACCGACGGCTACGTGGTGATCCGCAATGGCGAGTTGTTCATCATCGGCTGCCAGATCAACCCGCTGGGCACGGCCTCCACCCACATCCGGCCAGACTCGGTACGCACCAAGAAGCTGCTGATGCACAAGGAAGAAATCCGCAGGTTGATTGGCAAGATCGAGCAAAAAGGCTACACGCTGGTGCCACTGAACCTGCACTGGAAGGCTGGCAAGGTCAAATGCGAGGTTGGCCTGGCCAAGGGCAAGGGTGAGCACGACAAGCGCGACACCATCAAGGATCGTGAAGGCAAGCGCGAAGTTGAACGCGCGATGAAGTCGCGCAGCCGCTGACCAGTTGGCCAAAGGACGCCGGTTTACCACTGTTTTCGGGGGGATGGAATACGACTGGCAGAGCTGGTTTACCAGCATCTGCAGAGGTGCGGGCTGGCGCTGACGGAGGCCGCGTTGCCTGCGCGAAGTGCCCGCGATAGATCCAGGTCAACGGTTCCCTGGAGGATGTGGTCAGCACTGGGTCATGCGACACCCCAGCGCGAGGGCAAGAACGCAGGCTTTTTTCTGAAGTCCGACGGCAATAACCAGTTGCGCGGCCGGTGCTTGTCGCAGAAAACAGGAATGCGGCCAGCCTGATCAAGGAGATTCACGAGGCAGGCGCGACGGTCGGCTATTTTCTGCTGGGACTGCATGCGGCAGCTGCCCTTTTTCATCACTTTGTCTTGCGCGACAACACCTTGCGGCGCATGCTGTGAGGTCGGTACTGAGCCGGGCTCGCGCCTCCCATCTGGAAAGATGCCATGCGACACCTCGAACGTCACAAAACAGCGCGCATCGGCTGGCTTCGCGCAGCGGTGCTGGGTGCCAATGACGGCATCGTCTTCACCGCCAGCCTGATGATTGGTGTTGCTGCCGCCAACACCAGTGCCGGGAGTATTTTGCTCACCGGCGTGGCCGGGCTGGTTGCCGGTGCCATGTCCATGGCTGCTGGAGAATACGTCTCGGTGCACTCACAGGCGGATACCGAAAAGGCTGATTTAGCGCGCGAAGACGCCGAACTCAAGGCTGACCCTGCTGCGGAAACGCGTGAACTGACGGCAATTTATGCAGCACGCGGCCTGGAGCCCAACCTGGCGCGCCAGGTGGCCACGCAATTGATGGCCCATGACGCGCTAGGCGCCCATGCACGTGACGAACTGGGCATCTCCGAAGCGTTCAGTGCCCGCCCGGTCCAGGCGGCGCTGGCGTCTGCCAGCAGTTTTGCCATGGGCGCCGCGTTGCCACTCGCCGTGGCCCTGGTGGCACCGCACCGCGATCTGATCCCCTGGGTGGCCGCCACGTCGCTCCTTTTCCTGGCCTTGCTGGGGGTGGTGGCGGCCCGCACCGGGGGTGCCAATGTGCTAACCGGCGCTTGGAGGGTCACGTTCTGGGGCGCGCTTGCGATGGCAATCACCGCTGGCGTGGGCGCCCTGTTTGGCGCTATCGTGTGATGTGACGGTTCTTGCGACGACCCGCCTCAGGACAGCTCACGCAGCGGATGCTGCTCCGCAGCCCAGGGGCTGGCAAAAAACGCCTGAGTCATCGCCGGCTTGACGTCCTCTACACGCGCCGGGTTCCATTTGGGCGTGTAGTCCTTGTCCACGGCCAGCGCCCGTATGCCCTCGACGGTTTCGCTCGCTGCGCCGGGGCGCAGGTGAAAGCAGTGGTGCACGATGTCGCGCTCCATGCGCAAATCATCCGCCAGGCTCATGGTCCGGGCGCGGCGTATCTGCTCCAGCGTCACGTGCAGCATCAATGGAGAACGCTTGCGCAACATGGCGCCGATCTTTCTGGCGGCTTCATCGGGCGAAGCCTCCAGCGCATCCACCATGTGTTTCACGCGTGCCAGTGAAAAATATTGATCAAATTGGCCTCCCGCCCTTGTGGGACGGGCGCCGCCAGCTATCCCATTTGTAGCAATCCACTGCGCCACATCGGCAGCGGCAGAAAAAGCCTGCTCACCCAAGGCCTGCCACAGCGCGGGCAGGCCTGCAGCTGGCAGCTGGACGTCGGCCAGGCCATAAGCCAGCGCCTCGGCCCCGTCGATCACCACGCCGGTCAGGGCCAGGTACTCGCCCACGCTGCCCGGGCAGCGGCTCAGAAAATAACCGCCTCCCACGTCGGGGAAAAGCCCGATGTTGGTTTCAGGCATGGCAAGTTTGCTGCGTTCGGTGACAATGCGGACCTTTGCCCCTTGAGAAATCCCCATGCCGCCACCCATGACCACGCCGTCCATGAAGGCGATGTAGGGCTTGGGGTAGTTGTGGATCAGGTGGTTGAGGCGGTATTCCTCGGTGAAAAAGTCGTCCAGGGACGCATCGCCCGCAAGCGCCACCTCGTGGAAAAAACGGATGTCACCCCCAGCGGAGAAACCACCGAACAGCGCCTCCGGCGTGCCGGGTCGCCCGGCCTTGTTGGTACCGCGTATCGCCACCGTCAGAATCGCCGGGTCGCCCTGCCAGGCGGTCAGCGCGGCGTTTATCTCGCGCACCATGGGCAGCGACAGCGCATTGAGCGCCTTGGGGCGGTTCAGCGTGATGAAGCCTGCCCCTCCGCGCACCTCTGTCAGCACGTCCCCGGACGTTTTCAGTTCGTAAACCTGATTCATGCTCTGTATCTCCATCCCATCAGTTCGTTGGCGACCAGCGCGCCTATGACCAGCAAGCCGCCGGTCAGTACGCTGGCAGCCGGCACCTCGCCCGCACCCACCCAGGCCAGCAGAATGCCAAAAATAATCTCCAGCAAGGCCAGCAGGGACATCTCCGGCGCCTTCAGTACCCGCGCGCAGATGACGGCCAGCACGCAGGGAATCGCCAGTTGCACCAGACCCAACAGGGCCAGCAAGCCCAGGTCACGCCCGGTGGCGGCAAACGGAAAGGCCAGCGGCAAGGTCATCAACGAGGAAATCGCCGCCCCCACCAGCACGGCCGGAACCAGGTCGATACTTTCGCCATGCGCCTGGCTGCGCTGCACCACGGTCCAGTTCACGGCAGCGGCCATGGGTACCAGCAGGGCCACCAGCGTGCCGGCGAACTGCCCAACGCCGCCCATGCTGAGCTGGCGACCATACATCCAGGCAATACCGGCGCCGGCCACGCCAATGGCCGTCCAGGTCCGGGGGGGGATGCGATGGCCGATGAAGATGCGTGCAACCAGCGCGGTCAACAAGGGCCCCAGGGCCAGGGTCACCAATACATTGGCCACGCTGGTCATGGTCAGCGCCAGCATAAAGGCGGTGAACATGACGCTCCAGCAGATGCCGGAGATCCACAAATAGCGGCCCGAGTGGCGGATCCTGGCAAAAACCTCGCGCCCCTGGAACATCGGAAGCAGCACCAGCAGCGACAGCAAGGTAAAAAAGCTGCGCCAGAAGGTCACTTCAAAGCTGCGCGCTGATTCGAGATGCCGCGTCACCACGCCCGCGATTGACCACATCAGCGCGACTGCAACCATCAGGGCAACGGCTTGGGAATGCGTGAGTTTCATGGCAGGTTCAGTCAGATCTCTGTGCATTTAACCGGAAAGGCCGCTGCGCGAGCCACACAGCGGGCGTATTCAGGCGAGCGCCTCTTCCGCCGCCCTCCCCGACTTCATTTCAACAGGGGGCGCGGGAGTGGCTTTGCCAACCCGCAGGCGCAGCGGCCCCATCGGGGGGCAGCGCGGTACGCGAAGCGACAAGCGTGGGGGCAACGGCCGCCGCGCAGGGCCGCCCCAAGCAAGGCCAGCCCCCTCGGGGGGCAGAGAGCTACACGCAGTGAGCGAACGTGGGGGCAACGGCCGCCGCGCAGGGCCGCCCCAAGCAAGGCCAGCCCCCT
>NZ_JBDNGU010000143.1:0-17666 GCF_041689105.1 Polaromonas sp.
CCGCTGGGCGTCAAGGGCGTGGGCGAACTCGGCACGATTGGCGCCGGTCCCTCGGTGGTTAACGCCGTGGCCGACGCGCTGGCGCGCCACGGCCTGGCGGTGCAGTCGCCGCGCCTGCAAATGCCGCTGACGCCGGTCAAGCTCTGGCAGGCCTTGCAGGGTTGAAGGTCGGAGTTTTCGTAATTGCTCAGCTTCCTGTGCGCCGCTTGCCCTCACCCCTGCCCTCTCCCGGAGGGAGAGGGTGCAAAGGCGGGCATCTTTTTCCCTCTCCCGGAGGGAGAGGGTGCAAAGGCGGGCATCTTTTTCCCTCTCCCTCTGGGAGAGGGCTAGGGTGAGGGCCTCCCCGGCTTTGCGTCTGACAGTTAAGAGGGGCTGACTAGTTACGCGTTTTAGGAAAAAAGGCTCCTGGTCCATGTGTGGCGGTCGAAAGCAGCTATCAATTAGATAGCCATCTGGGCATGCCTGCGCTGCCCGGCCGTGCGCCGGCGCAGCGCCTTGCAGACATCTTCCAGAGATCGCGTAGGACAGGGGCTGAACCCCGGTTTCGGGTCCACGCGCCTGCCTAGACTGGTCGCATGACCCATTTACGCAAAGGCCAGGCGCCCGCCGTTTTGACGCGCGATGTTTTTCATGAACGTTTCATGCAGTCCTTCATGGACCCGGCTTTCAAGGCCGAGGAGCAAGCCATCTCGCGGGTCGAGCAGATTGCCTGGGAAGCCTACAAGGAAGGCCGCAAGGCGCCGGTCACCCGCAAGGCTGGCCCGGGCTACGCCGACCCGGACTATGACCTGTCGGTCGAATGGCTGGACACCAAAAAGCGCATCGAAAAAGCCGCAGCCGCCTGGAAAAAACCCTCCACGCCATCTCGCGTGCTGCTGATCTGCGGCTCAGCCCGCAACGACGGCACCTGCCCGGGCGAAATCTCCAAGACCTTCCGCATGGTCGAATGGGCCGCGCAAACGCTGAAGAAAGAAAAAATGGAAACGGATGTGCTGGACCTGAGCCTGCTCACTTCCAGCTACCACCTCAACATCCACCCGTGCAAAGGTTGTGTCTCCACCGCCATGCCGCTGTGCCACTGGCCCTGCAGCTGTTATCCGAATCATGCACTGGGCCAGACCAGCGACTGGATGAACGAAATCTACGAGCGCTGGACCGCAGCGCACGCCGTCATCATCCTGACGCCGGTGTACTGGTACCAGTCGCCCAGCCCGCTCAAACTGATGATTGACCGGCTGGTCTGCGCTGACGGCGGCAACCCGGACCCAACCACCACCCATGGCAAAAAGCCGGCCGAGGCCAAGGCACTCGAGCGCAAGGGCTGGGACTACCCCAAACACCTGGCTGGCCGTGCCTATGGGTTGGTGGTGCATGGTGATGTGGCCGGCATTGAGGGCTCGCGGCGCGGCCTGTCGGACTGGCTGGACTGGATGGGTTTGATCGACGCCGGCAGCCAGGCCCGGCTGGACCGTTACATCGGCTACTTTGAGTCCTATGCCGACAGCCACAAGGCGCTCGACGCCGACAAGGCGGTGCAGGCCGAGGTGCGCAATGTGGCGCTGGCGGTGGCCCACGCCGTGAAAGAGTTACGCGCCGGAAAACTATCGCAACCCGACAAGGGTTTGCCGCGGCCGCGCCCCAAATAATCCGCTCAGCTGCTCAGGCTTGCCCGGCGTCCTCTTTGGCCCGCATCTTGGCCGCGATGTACTCGCCATGGGTCACGTGCAGCAGCCCGGCGACCTTGCTGATCAGGTGGTTTTCTTTCGCGTCGAGGTGGGCATCGGCATAGGCGACCTGCCACATGCCTTCAACCACACGGATTTTCTGTTCCTGCGTGAAATGTTCGTTCAGGCTGGAGGTGAAGCGGTGGTAGTCGTACAGGTCTTTGGCGGTTTCGCCGGCCAGCTCCACGAGGCGGTCGAGTTCGTCGTCGGCCAGCGCAAACTTGCTGCGCAGCGCCTGCAGCACCACGCGCTGCTCGGCAGGCCCGATGGCCGGGTCGGCCCGCATCACCTCCACCAGCAGCACGGCGGTAGCGAGCTGCAGCGTGTGCGCCAGCTCCCCGGGCGTCTGGCTGGAAGCCGGGGCGGCGAAGGTGTCGAATAATTCCTTGAGGGTACGCAGCATGCAGAAGGTCCGTGAAAGTGGCTTGGCTGGGATGGAGTTGGTCGGCGGGGCCTTTGTTCCCCGTTGCCTGCAGGCGTTTGCTTCAGGCTTTACGCAGCAAGCCGTCCAGGCGCGTGTCCCAGCTGACCCCCGGCAACACCGTGGCCAGCGCCGAGTCGGGCAGGGCGAAGCTCCCGCGCAGCAACTGCGCCAGCACCGCGCGGTAGTCGTGGTGGGCCGGCAGGTCGCGGTTGTCGTTGAGGTTGCCGCGCGCCAGGCCGGTCCACTGGCCGTGCCAGCGCCCACCGTTGATGCGGTTGCCGATCAGCCACATCGCGTTGCCAAAACCATGGTCGGTGCCGCGGCTGCCGTTTTCAGCGGCGGTGCGGCCGAACTCGCTCATGACCACAATCACGTCGCCGGTTTCCGAAAAATCCCGCCGCAGTTGCGCAAGGCCCGTCGCCAGGTTGCCCAGGCGGCCGGCGAGCTGGCCGGTGGCATGGCCCTGGTTGGCATGGGTGTCCCAGCCCCCCGCCGACAAAAAGCCGATGCGAAGCTGGCGGTCGTTGCGCATCAAGGTGCCCAGGTGCTGCGCGTCGAGCTGCAGACCCACCGGGTCGGCCGCGCCGTTGCTGGCGGCCAGCATTTGCGCGTTCTGCGCCTGCGTGCCGGGCAGGGCCGCGTCCACTCTGGCGGTGTTGTCCTGAGTTGCCGCCATGCGACGGCCGTCGGCGGCTTTTTGTTCTGTGCTCAACTCCTGCGCGCTCTGCATGCGGCTGCCCGCGCCCTGGCGGAAAGCCTCGCTGATCTTGTCGTTGCCGGCATACAGGTCCAGCAGGGCCTGGCGGGTGGTGTCGTTGGCCAGCACGCCGGTGCGCTGCGCCGCCTGCCCGCGCGGGATCAGCCTGACGGTGGCGGTGCCGGCCAGGATGGCCGGGTTGGCCTCGCCCACCCCGATGGCCGACGTAGCGGACCCGTTGAAGGCCGCCACCTTGTTGAGCCAACCCGGCGCGGCGCTGGTCTTGCCGCTTTGCGCGATTTCCATCTGGTACTGCGCGTCGAAGTGCGAGCGGTTGGGCACAGGCAGACCAGCGGCTGGCACAAAGCCGAGCACGCCCTGCTGCCACAGCGGCAGCAGCGGCGAAAGCGCCGGGTGCAGCGCAAAAGTGTTGTCGAGCCGGAGGGCGGTTTGCGCGCTGCCGTCAGGCGCAGCAATGGCGATGTTGGGCCGCAGGCTGTAGTAGTCGGCGTCGGCATACGGCACCAGGGCAGAAAGCCCGTCATACGCGCCGCGTAAAAAAACCACCACCAGCCGCCCCGGGCCTGCTGGGCGGGTGCCGGCTGGCGCAGCCTGCGCCCAGACGCGCGGCGCATGGACGGCAGCCACGGCTGTGCCCGAGGCGAGTAAAAAACGGCGGCGTGAAATTTCAGTGCTGTCCATGGTGCGTCCTCTGACTGCGGTTCTTTCGGGAAGCTTTACTTGCGCATGAAGTCGGGACTGGCCAGCGTCAGCCCGGCACGCAGCGCGGGTGTCTCGCGCGTGATGCGCTCGCGGCTCGCTGCACTCAAAAAGGTCTGAAGGTACAGGGGATCGTCCATGCGGACGCCCAGCGCCATCGCGTAGTCGGCGCGGCGGGTCAGCGCCTCGGGGGCCAGCCAGGTGGCGGCATCGGTCTTGTAGCCGTCGGGTGTTTGCCAGCCATGCATGGGCTGGCCAGCCTGCGCCAGAAAACCCAGGGTGAGCTGAATCTCGCGCCGCTCTCTGGCGCCGCCGCCCGCCGTCAACGCCGAGCAGGCAAAGTCCAGCGGCGTCTTGAACAGCGTGTTGTCGGCGGCCCAGAATTCCGGCGACTCGATCAGCGTGCGCATCACTGCGCGGATGTCGCCCTGCGTGCGTGTAAAGGTCGCGGCCAGCCTGTCGGTCAGCACCCGCGGCGGCTGGTCGGTGACAAAGGTGGTGGCCAGCCGCAGGGCAATACGCTGCGCGGTCGCCGGGTGGCGCGCCAGCATGCGGATGGCTTCTTCACCCTCGCGCAGGCCGTCGGCGCTGAAGCTGCGGCCGAGCAGCACCTTGTCGCCTGTGTCGTGCAGGCGCGGCCCAAAGCGGAAAGCCTCGCCCTGTTGCAGGCCGACGGTCCAGCCGGTCAGGATGCGCGCCAGCTCACGCACGTCGTTCTGGGTGTAGCCCGCGTTCACGCCCAGGGTGTGCAGCTCCATCAGCTCGCGCGCATAGTTTTCGTTCAGGCCACGCACATTGCTTTGTGCCTGGTCCAGGTAAAACAGCATGGCCGGATGGCGCGCACTGGCCAGCAGCATGTCCTCGAATTTGCCGAGCGCGTTGGCGCGGATCACGTTGACCGCGTAGTGGCCAACAAACGGCCGCACCGGGCCCTTGCCGACAAACACGTTGAGGTGGTTGAACCAGAATTCGGTCATGCGTGCCAGCAGCGGCTGCTCGACCGCCGGGTCGCTGCAGGCCATGAGCCGCCAGGCGGCGGCGCTTTGCTGCATCTCGCGGCTGAAGTTGTCGGCATTGCCGGGCCTGGCGGCAGGCGCGCCCACCGCGTTGGCCTGGCGCGCCAGGCGGCGTGCCTCGCGTTCGGCATGAAAGTCGGCGGCAATCTGGTTGACCGGCTGGTTGAAACGCGCCAGCTCGGCCGGGATGGCCGGTGCGCGCTGGCTGGCCGCGTAGGCGGCGTCCAGCTGCTGCAGCGCCCAGGCCCTGGCGCCCGCCTGCGCGGCTGGCGCCGTGGCGGCGCTGGGCCCGTAACCCAGGCGCGAGGTGGCGCGCCACGCCGCTGCTGCACCGGTATCGGCTTGTTGCGAAAAAACGGGCGAGCCCGCCAGCAATGGCAAGGCCAGCAGCAAAGCGGTCGCGGTGGGAGGGCGGTGTGGGGGCATCGGAGTCTCCAGCTTCCAGAATACCCCTGACTAACGTCCCGATGAGCGAGCCGGCTCACCGTGGCCGGCAGCTTTACAGAGCTTTACAGCCGCCTGGACGGAGGTATCGATGGTGGAGAGGAGGAGGATCGAACTCCCGACCTCTGCATTGCGAACGCAGCGCTCTCCCAGCTGAGCTACCCCCCCACTGCTGGAAATTCTAGCGAAAGGCGGCCCTGGTGTGCGAAATTTTAATCAAATAGGCCTCCAGCCCTTATTCCACGGGCGCAAGCAGCTATCAAAAAGGAAGCGGTCAGCCGTCGTCGTCAAGTCGTCGTCAGGCTACGAATTTCATTTTGCGCAGCCAGTCGGCCAGCCGCTGGGCAAACACACGGTAGCCCTCGGCGGTGGCGTGGATCTGGTCCGAGCGCAGTTCGGCGCGCGACAGCACCTCAGACCAGCCGCCCGCAAACAGGGGCACGCCGGTTTCGCCAGCCACCTGTGCATACACCGGGTGGTCGTCGAGTGAGCCCATGGCGGCGGCCATAAACGCTGGTTGCGGCTGGGCGATCAGCACCACCTGCGTGCTGGCGCTTGCGGTTTGCAGCAACTGCCGCAGTGCGGCGCGCGTGCGCTCCGGCGGTATGCGGCGCAAAAAATCATTGCCACCAATCGACACCAGCACCAGGCCTGGCCGGTTGGCCTGCAGCAGCGCCGGCAAACGCGCCAGCGCGCCTTCGCTGGTGTCGCCGTTGACGCCAGCGTTCTGGGTCACGTGGCCGGTCATCTGCTCGAGTTGTTGCGGGTAACTCGTGTCCGGCGTCGCGCCATAACCGAAAGTCAGGGAGTCCCCCAGGCACAGCAGGGTGGCCTCCCTGGGCAATGTCTTGCCCTGCGGTTTGCCCGAGGGGGAGCAGCCGGCGGCCAGCAGCAGCGCCGCGCTGGCGCTGCCGATCAGCAGGCTGCGGCGCGGGGGCATCGTGGGGTGAGCCATCTGCGGGGTGGCTGGTGCAGGGTGCATAAGCTGGCACTTTAAAGCAAGGCGCCTGGTGTATCTCAGCACCAGGCGTCCGCCGCGTCAGCATCGCGCCAGGCGCCGGGCGCCAGGCCGTCCAGGCTGCAGGGACCGATGGACGCGCGGATGAGCCGCAAGGTTGGAAAGCCGGTGGCGGCCGTCATGCGCCGCACCTGGCGATTGCGCCCCTCGCTGATGACCAGCTCCACCCAGGCGGTGGGAATGGACGGCCGCACACGCACCGGCGGCTCGCGGTCCCACAGCGTGGCTGGCGGCGTCATCAGGCGGGCGCGGGCCGGCCGGGTGAGGCCGTCGTTGAGCTGCACGCCGCGACGCAGGGTTTCCAGCGCCGCTTCGTCGGGCAGACCCTCGACTTGCACCCAATAGGTTTTTTCCATCTTGAAGCGCGGGTCGCTGATGCGTGCCTGCAGCCTGCCGTCGTCGGTCAGCAGCAGCAAGCCTTCGCTGTCGGCGTCAAGCCGGCCAGCCACATAGACCTGCGGGATGGCGATGAAATCCTTCAGCCCGCGCCAACGGCCCTCGGCTGTGAACTGGCTCAGCACACCATAGGGCTTGTTGAAAACAATCAGGCGGACGGGTGCTGTGCCCATCATGGGGCCAGCCGGATGATGGATAAAAAATGCCTCCAGCCCTTGATGGACAAGCGCGAGCAGCTATCGAAAAAATAGCGATCTGAGCGCCCGTGTGCTGGAGGCATCAACACCCGAGCTGGTCGGCCAGCGCGTTGAAGTCTCTGGCGTGCCAGGTGTTGGCCGGGTCCGGCGAGACATCCTTGGGCCGCGCAGCGCCAAACTCTGCCGGCCGCTCGATGTAGGCGGTCTGCAGGCCGCAAGCGCGTGCGGCGGCCAGGTCGTCCTGGTGGGCCGCTACCAGCATCACCTCGCCCGGGGGCACATCAAACACACGGGCTACGCCCAGGTAGGTGGCCGGGTCCGGCTTGTAGGCCCTGAAAACCTCGGCCGACAAGACGCAGTCCCAAGGCAGGCCGGCGCGCTTGGCCATGTTGGTGAGCAGGCCGATGTTGCCGTTGGACAAGGTGCAGATCGTATAGCGCGTTTTCAGCCGCGCCAGCCCTACCCGTACGTCGGGCCAGGGGTCCAGGCGGTGCCAGGCCTTGTTCAGGTGTTGCCGGTCGGCCTCGCTCAAGTCGCCCAGGCCGAACTGATCGACGATGCCGTCGAGAATCATGCGATGCAGCTCGTCGATCAGTGTCCAGCCCAGCTCGCCCGACATCACGCGCGCCATCGCCGGCCGGTAGCCACCGCGCCAGGCCATTGCAAACGCGTCGCCGTCCACGCCGGCGCGCAGGTCTTGCACTTCACGGCAAATGCTGGCGTGCCAATCTACAACGGTGCCAAATATATCAAAGGCCAGCACTTTGGCGCTGGCGGGCTGAAACGGTTTGCTCATGGCCGCATTATGCGCAGGCGCTACACTGGTTTTCGAGCATTGCGTCGGCCAGGCACGCACAAAGCGAGTCAAGAAAGAGGGTTCATGAAGTTGTTGAGCCAGAGAATTTTTTCGACAGGGCTGCGCACCCGGCTGGTGCTGGTGGCGCTGGTCGGGCTGTTGCCGCTGTTTGTGGCCGTTTTTTATCCGGCGCTGCTGCGTCCCCAGGGCAGGGTCGCTGAACCGGTGCCGGCCGGCCTCATCTTTGCGATGGCGGTGCTCGGCATGGTGCTGGCGGGATGGGTGGGTGACAGGCTGGTGCTTGCGCCGCTGCGCCGGCTGCTGCTTCAGGCGCGATCCACGGGCGGTGTGCAGCCCCCAGGGGGCAGCATCCCTGGCGATGACGGTTGTGAGCTGGTCAGCCTGACCCACACGTTCGCACGATTCAGCAGTCTGCTGGCCGCGCGCGGCCAGGAACTCGACAGCGCCGAACATGCGCTGCAGCTGGCGCGTGATCGCCTGCGCACCGCGCAGCGCATCGGGAAAATCGGCAACTGGGACTTCGACATCGCCAGCAACCGGGTCTGGTGGTCCGATGAGACCTATGACATTTATGGCTTGGCGCGCGGCGCGCAAACCTCGCCCGTGGGTGACTACGAAGGTGTGTTGTCCCAGGTTTTTCCCGAGGATCGTAAAAGCTACCAGGCCGCGCAAACACGTTTTTTTGCTGGCAAGGGCAGGCTCGACATCGAGCACCGGATTGTTCGGACCGATGGCGAGTTGCGTTGGGTCCATGGGCTCGGCGAGTCTGTGCTCGACGGCGAAGGCCAGCCCGTCACGCTGACGGGTACCGTGCAGGACATCACCGAGCGCAAGCTGGCCAGCGATGCCCTGCAGGCGAGCGAAGCGCAATTTCGCCTGCTGACCGACGCCATGCCACAGATCGTCTGCACGATGCGGGCTGATGGCTGGCTCACCTATTTCAATCAGATGT
Organism: Polaromonas sp.; assembly: GCF_041689105.1. Lineage (GTDB taxonomy): Bacteria > Pseudomonadota > Gammaproteobacteria > Burkholderiales > Burkholderiaceae_C > Polaromonas. The sequence goes on from NZ_JBDNGU010000143.1 coordinate 8,406, forward strand.
GGTTTGACTACACCGGCCTGGCGATGGACGAAAGCCTGGGACAGGGCTGGACGCAGCTGATCCATCCCGATGACCAGGCGCGCGTGGCCCAGCGCTTGACGCAGGCGGCAGAAAGTGGGCGAACCTGCGAGGTCGAGTACCGCTTGCGCCGCGCGGACGGCGCGTACCGCTGGATGCTGGGCCGCGCGCATCCGCTGGGCGATGTGAGCGACCAGCCCACCCGCTGGCTGGGCACATTCACCGACATCGAGGACCTCAAGGTGGCCACAGCGCAGCTTGAGAAAAACATGTTCATGAACCGCGTCGCCGGCCGCATGGCGCGCCTGGGCGGGTGGACGATTGACCTGCCGCAACGCACACTCACCTGGTCCGATGAAAACTGCGCGATTCACGATCAGCCACCGGGTTATCTGCCAACGCTGGACGAAGGCATTGGTTACTTTCTTCCCGAAGACCGGGCCGAGGTGATCAGGCTGGTTGAGGCCTGCGCGCAGCACGGTACGCCCTACGAATTCATTCTTCCGAAGATGACCGCCCAAGGCCGACGCATCTGGGTGCGATCACTGGGCGAGGCGGTGCGCAATGCCAGCGGCACCATCATCCGGCTGCAGGGTGCTTTTCAGGACATCACGGAGCAGAAAGCGGCCGAGGCGCGCACGCTGGCGCTTGAGGCGCGAATGATGACCACGCTGGAGAGCATCACCGACGGTTTTTGCCTGATCGACAAGAACGGGCGGTTTGTTTTTCTCAACGGCCATGCCGAGCGCATGCTCAAGCGCGGCAAGGGAGAGTTGCTTGGCGAAAGCATGTGGCAGGAGTTCTCGACCATTGCCGGCACTCATGTAGAGCGCGAGTACCGTGCCGCCGTGGCAGAGCAGCGCAGCACCCGTATTGAGGCGTATTACAGGCCGCTGAACACCTGGTTTGTTTTTCATGTGTATCCGACTGAGGATGGAACGGCGGTCTATTTCCAGGACATCACACAGCGGCGCGAGCAACAGGCGCAGCTGCACCTGCTGGAGACGGCGGTGTCGCGAATCAACGACATGGTGATCATCACCGACGCCCATACTGGCGAAGGAGAAGGCCCACGCGTCGTGTTTGTCAACGACGCCTTCGAGCGCCAGACCGGCTACAGCCGGCAGGATGCCCTGGGCCAGGGCCTGATGCAGCTGTGGGGTGCCACGACGCGGCCGGCCGAGCTGGACCGCATCCGCGCCGCCATGGAGCGGTCCCAGCCTGTGCGCACCGAGATTGCCATCCAGACCAGAGCCGGCCAGCCGCTCTGGCTGGAGCTCGACATGACGCCGATTGCCGGTGAGTCGGGCACGTTCACCCACTGGGTGGCGGTCGAGCGCGACATCACCGAGCGCAAGCAGCAGCAGCAGGAGATCCTCGGGCTCAACAGCGAGCTGGAGCAACGCGTGCTGCTGCGTACCGGCCAGCTCGCCGAGGTCAACAAGGAGCTGGAATCGTTTGCCTATTCGGTCTCACACGACCTGCGCTCGCCGCTCAACACCGTGGATGGTTTCAGCCAGTTGCTGCTCAAAAGCGACGCGGACCGTATCAGCGACAAGGGCAAGCACTACCTTGACCGCATCCGCGCCGGCGTCAAACAGATGGGCGACCTGATTGAGGGCTTGCTGACGCTGGCGCACCTGTCGCGCGAGGAGATCAGGTCCGAGCCGGTGGACCTGTCGGCCATGTGCCGGGGGATTGAGCAGGCGCAGCGCGAGCGCGACCTGCAGCGTCAGGTGCAGGTGCATATTCAGGACAGCCTGCTTGCCCACGGTGACCCGCGTCTGCTGTCAGCCGTGATGCAGAACCTGATGGGCAATGCCTGGAAGTTCAGCGCCCGCCAGCCGCTGGCGCGTATCGAAATTGGCATCCAGCCGGAAGCTGGTGGGGAAAACGTGTTTTTTGTCCGGGACAACGGCGTCGGCTTCGACATGGCATTTGCGCACAAGTTGTTCGGCACCTTCGAGCGCCTGCATTCGCCCGGCGATTTTCCGGGCACGGGCATTGGTCTGGCCACAGTCAAACGCGTCATTGAGCGCCACGGCGGCCGCGTCTGGGCCGAGAGCAAGCCCGGTGAAGGGGCAACCTTTTATTTCACCGTTGGCAGCCTGGGCGCAGGAACGAAATAGCTGTGCCGGCGGAACGGGCGCGAAGAGGGTGAAGTTGGCGGTGGCAGCAGGCTGAGCCTGCACGTTCACCACCATGGGCTTGTCATTGCATTGCGGGCGTGACCCGCAATCCGTGCCACGCACGCCCCGGCGGTGGTTCATGCGGCATGGATCCCGGAGCACGTCCGGGATGACCGCCGGGGAAGCAGCGGCCTCAAGTGGGGCTGCCACCCGCCGCGAGTGTGACCCGCGGATCAGGGGTTGCTCAGGCGGCTTTGCGGCGCTGGCTGAATGCCGAAGGGCGCTTGGCGCTGACCGTTGAGACGTCGTCACCCGCAATCTTGCCAGCCAAACCGGCCGTCTTCTGCTCAATCTGCGTAGCCAGCTTGCTCAGCACCAGTGCGCCGGGTGCGGTGACCTGGGCCAGGGTGCTCAGCGTGTTGACGCCGGTTTTTTCTTCAAACAACGCGGTGTTGGCAGCAGCGCGCTCTACGCCCGTTTCAGCCAGCTTGACCAGTTGCTCGACCACCTGCTCGGCGCCGCTGCTCGTGAAGTTCAGGCCCTTGGTGTAATAAACGCTGAAGGCCAGCTGGGCGGCACGTGCATTTTTGGCCGTCTCCGCCGTCAGTTCCGGGCGCGACTGCTTCAGGGCGCGGTTCCAGCGCTGCTCCAGCACGGTCACCACGCGCTCGCCACCAGCGCGGTAGGCGTCAATGATGTTTTTGGCGGTGTTGCCGTAAGACTCGATCAGGTCGCTGGCAACGGTGGAGAGGTTTTTGGCGCTCATGAGAGGCTCCTTGGGTGGTTGAAAGAGGCCTCATCATCAGGGTTAGCACTAGTGGCTGCAACCTAGGCTCTGGGGGCGCCTGCCTAGAGTTGGTGGTCACTACGCAGAGCGCGCTACTTTTTTGATAGCTTCTCGCTCCCGTCCGACAAGGGCTGGAGCCGTTTTTTTCTTGCAAACCAGGGCGAAAGGCGAACTGGCAGGGTTCAAGCCGCCAGAAACAGCGCCGGGTTCACCATGGTGCGGTTCAGCGCCTCTCGAGCGCGTCTGCTACTGCCTGAGCGGCGACGATCAAGTCTGTGACCAGCCGTTCATCGACGTCGAGCAAACCTTCGTATTCGCCGAGGTTACGGGTGTTGTGGCATTTGTCCAGCACCCGCCATACCTCGGGGCCCAGAGCCAGCGTGTGCGGCAGCACCTGAAACACGATGTACCGGTTGCCCGGGCGATAACCTATGCGTCGCAGCGCTGCCAGGCACAGGGCGTGCGCGGCGCTGTAAGCCAGATCAAACCGGCTTTCAAGCGCCAATGATGTGTTGCGCGCATCAAGCAAACGCGCAACGCCGGTGCGCAGCAAGCCGGCGATCTCGTTGGCGTCGGGTAATTCAGCTTTAAGCGGTTTGCCGGGGCCGCACAGGTTGTCAAGCGGGCTGGGCATGGTGAAGCTGGTCTTCGTTGCCTATCAGCCAGATCTTGGGCTGCTGCAAAACACGGGTGACAAATGCGTTGTCTTTTTCCAAACGCTTGGCAATGTCTGCGGGCGTGTACAGGCTGGGGTTGACCTTGCGGCCCAATGAAACGGTGGCGCTTTCCAGCGCACCAAATACGTCGGCATAACCAAGATGCGCGCTCACCACCAGCAAGTCAATGTCGCTTTGGGCCGTGTCCTGCTGTTTGGCGACCGAGCCATAAACAAATGCCGCTTGAATCTGTGGCGCCAGTGGCGCCAGGGCAGCGCGCAAAACGTCGGCCAGTCCTGAGGTCTTCAAAACGAGGCCGCGTAACTCGGCAAACACCGGCGAAGCTGCATTGGCCTGGTAGTGCTTCTGATTGCCTTGGCGTGTGACCGTCAACAGGCCGGCCTCAGACAAGGCCGCCAGCTCACGCTGCACGGAACCCGTGCCTGACTGCGCCAGGGCGATCACTTCGTTTGCATAAAAACTCCGGTCGGGGTTGCCGAACAGAACCGACAACACCCGCTGGCGTCCTTTTGGAAACAGCGCATCTGCCATCGACAAGGACACGTCTGGTCCGAGCTTGTTTGTACCCATAATGGGGTTGATCATACCCGAATAGGGTTTTTTTGAGCGTCAGGCCGCTACAAACAACGCCGGGTTCACCATGGTGCGGTTCAGCATCACGCCCCAGTGCAGGTGCGGGCCGGTCACGCGCCCGGTCGCGCCCACGGCGCCCAGGCGCTCGCCGGTCTTCAGCGTATCGCCGGGTTGTACGTCCATGGCGCTCAAGTGGCAAACCATGCTCAGCAGGCCGCCGCCGTGGTCCAGCCAGACGGTGTTGCCGTTGAAGAAATAGTCGCCGGTGTCGATGACCCGACCTGGCAGCGGCGCCACCACCGGCGTGCCCGTGCCGGCCGCGATGTCCATGCCGCTGTGCGGGTTGCGCGCCTGCCCGTTGAAGACGCGACGCAGCCCGAACGAGCTGGAACGCCGCCCCGGCACCGGCACCTGCATGCGCAGCGGGGCTTGCGGCAGCGGCTGGCTGAAGGTCGCCATCACCACCTCCTGGTGCGCGCGCTCGCGCTCGTGGCGTGCCAGGTCGCCAGCAGACAGGTCCACCGTGCGCGGCGGCACGGTGAGCTTTTGTTCGCTGTAACGCTTGGGTTCAATCCGGTAGGCCAGCTCGCGCTGAGTGCCGTCGGACGCCCGCACGTTGATGCTGGCGTCGCCCGGCGACGCAGACAGGGCAATGCCAACCAGCGCCGTCCACGCGATCTCATCGCCCAGCACCAGCAAGGGCAGTTCTCCCTGCTGGGCCACCGGACGCAGGGCAGCCGGGCCCAGCGACAGGCGCGCCATGCCGCCTGGGACGCGTGAATCCTGGGGCCAGACAGTGGATACAGCAGCAGGTGGGGCTGCAAAACCTGTGGCCGGTAGCGCCAGCAGACCCAGCGCGCCCAGCAGCGCGTTGCGGCGCGACAGGTTGGGTGTGAGGCGGCCCAAATCAGAAGATGAAACAAGCACGGGTGATGCTTATTGTTTTTCCCAGACGATCTTGCCGTCGCGCATGTAGTCGTCAAACTGGGTTTTGGGAATCGCCGTCACACCGGCCACACCGTCGCCGGCGTCCCAGCTCAGTGTGGCGCTGTCCGGCTCCAGCCCCACTTCAATACGGCCCGGCGGAATGGCGATGGGAGCGCCGTCACCGGGGGTGAAGGTCACGTCACCAACGACGGTTGCGAATGTGGGCATGCAGGTCTCCTGGAAGGATGGATAAATCAAGGGCTTGGCGCCGCCGTCACAGAAACGGCTTGGCGACATATTAAACGCCCGCAACGGACTCAGATGTGGGCGGAGCGCGCGACCTTGCGGTTTGGCAGGGCTCCCGCAAAGAACAGGAAATCGCCATCAACCTTCATGGCCGGTCTGTCGGGTCATGGCGCGGCTGGCAGCCGCTGCACTGCGATAGCATCGTCGCATGAGTACCTATTACGAGAGCGTTCACCCTGCCTCGCTTTACGCCGATGCCTTTCATGTTTCCGCCCCCGCTGCCGCCGTGGGGCGCGCGGTGTGGCCGCGCCAGCCGGGGGTGTTCATCCGTGCGGCCCAGGCCGCAGAGATTGGGGTGCCCGGAGCAGAAGCCGACGGAGGCGAAACAGTCGGAGCAGTCGGAAGAGGCGTTAAAGCCGATGACGCAGATCAAGCCGCAGAGATCAGCGATTCGGGGGAGGGCGCAGAAGCCGTCAAGCCCGCACCACAGCCGGTGGCGCATGAGTTGCATGCCGGCCAGTTTGGTCTGGTGCCGCGCTGGGTCAAGTCAGCGTCTGACGCCAAGTTGCGTTCGACCAAGCTGGTCAATGCCCGCTCTGAAACCGTCAGCACCTCCAACAATTTTCGCGATGCCTGGCTCGGCGGGCAGCGCTGCATTGTGCCGATGACAGCCTTCATGGAAGACGACTGGCGCAGCGGCAAGGCCCAGCCCACGCGCATTGCCCGCGTTGACGGAAAACCCATGGGCGTGGCCGGCGTGTGGGAAAGCTGGACAGGCGAAGACGGCACCGTGATCGTCAGCTACGCGCTTCTCACGGTCAACGCCAACAACCACGCGCTGATCAGCCGTTACCAGCAGCCCGGCAGTGAAAAACGCATGCCGGCGATATTGAACGAAGGTGCTTACGACGCCTGGCTGGGCGCCCGCCCCGAGAAGGCCAAAGAGTTCATGCGCGCCTACGCGGCCAACTGGCTGACCGCCAACCCGGTTCAGAAGTAGCCTGCTGGCAAATGCGGCAAATGCGGCAAATGCGGCAGATGCAGCCTTGCCCTGCTGACTGTGGATTTATGAACAAAATATGGCTCTAGCCCTTGCGGGATAAGCGCAACGAGCTATCAATACAGTAGCAAAATCACAGTTTTCAGGGCTGGGGCAGATGCACTGTGTCGTGGCCGGAGGCGATCCGCCGCTTGCGTTAGTTGCAGCTCGTACCCGCAGCGCGTTTGAAGGCCATGCCTTGCGCCAGCGCCAGATTGCCCTGGGCCGAAGTGGTGCGCAGCACATCGTCACTGGCCTGCAACACCAGCTCGCCACTGCTGCCCGCGGGTGTGCGCAACTCAACGCCGCTGATCGTGCCCGCCAGCTCACGCGTGCGGTCGCGCCAGACCAGCGTGCCGGTAAAGGTCTGGTAGGTTTGCGTCAGCTTGATGCTGGCACCACGCAGCAGGCCGCCCGCGCACCACAGGCCTTCTACCCGCGCAGGCACGGTCCACACATACACCTTGCTCGACTTCTCAAGCCCCACCTTTTTGTCGGGCACGGGCACCACGGTTGTGCGGTCCGGCTTCCAGTCGCCCATGTCCCAGTCGTGCGAGACGATGCGTGTGCCGGGTTTGAGCGCAAGCAGGGCAGGGCGCAACTGCAGGTTGAACTCCGGCAGCAAATACATGGTGATGACTGTGGCCGGCGCCAGGTCGGTCTTGAACAGGTCCTGCACCAGAAACTCGGTCTTGTCCGCCACGCCCGCGTTGCGCGCATTGCTTTTGCTTTTCTCGACCAGCGTCGGGTCGATCTCCACCCCCAGGCCGGTGGCCTCAAAGCGTTTGGCCGCCAGAATCACAATGCGCCCGTCACCCGAGCCCAGGTCAATCACATGGTCGCCGCGCTTGACGCCGGCGCTGCTCAGCATCTCGAGCGTGACGTTGTCGGGGGAGGTGATGAAGGGGACTTCTTCGGTGGGCTGGGCGTGGGCTGGGGTAGCCGCGCAGAGAACAGCGGCCATGCACATGGAATACAGCGAAGGTGTTATCTGGAGATTGGGATTCAGCATCTCAATATTGTGATCTTGGTTTTATGCAGAGGCCGCCATTTGCATTCGGGTTTTGCAGCGAGGGTAATTGTTGCAACCCCAAAATGCGCCTCCCCCTTTGGCAGGCATGCGTTCCACGAGTTTGATGCCGCAGCTCGCACATGTCGGCCGCCAGTACTCGCCCTCATGTGCCACTGCAAGCAGGGCTTGCTGCTGTTCTGGCGTGCGCTTGGCGATCAGGGCCAGCAGAGCGGCGCCATCGAGCGCGTTGATGCCATTGTTTTTTGCAAACTTCTGTGCTTCGGCGGTGTAGGTGGACGTGGTAGCGTAGGTGCCCCGCTTGATCTGGTGCGAGGCCATCACGCCGAAGAACTCGCGTATCTCTTTCACCGTCACCTGCTTGCCGTTCCAGTGCTTGCACTGCACGACGGCCACCGGGGCTTGCGCGTTGTCCGAGCGCAGCCAGATGTCTACGCCGCCGTCGGCGCCGTGCGATTGCGAACGAGTGGCAAACCCGGCTTGCGCAAACAGGGTTTCGCATACCGCCTCAAAGCGGCGCCATTCGATGGCTGCGAATACGTCGGGGCTCCATTTTGTAGCGGGCTGGCGAGTGCTGACTGCCACGGCAAAAGGCTCGCGCCTGCCTTCGGCCGCAGAACCACCGGGAGCTGGAGGGATAGCTTGGCCGAAAGCGTCCCTGCGATCTGCTGGCCCTTGCCGCCTGGTTGAAGAGGTTGTAGCGCTCGGTGCAGGTTCAGTCCTGTCCTTCAACACAAAGCGAATTCCCAACAAAAACAAGCCCATCCCCAGAAGCAGCCAGCCGGGGGTGCGCAAGGCGCCCGCGAGAGGCTTGAGCATGGGCGAGGCTCCGAGAAACAAGGGCACAACCAGTAAGCCAATTCCCAATGCTGTGATGAAAGCACCTTTCTCCAGCAACTCGTCACGCCCGCTCTTTTTTCTCTTGTGGGTCTTTGGTCTTGCCACGCTTTTTACTCCCTGTATCTTCACTGCGCTTTTCTAAGGTGGCGGACCGACCTGTTCAGGTCAAGCGATATTCATGCAAGATGAAAACCTTGTGGCCACAAAAAGTAAGGACCAAAGCGACCCTTGGCAACGAATTCCACGCCAGCGCTTTCCCCTTTGGGGGTCAGGCCATGTTTGTCTTCGGTGAGTACCAGATAGCCCAGCTCGGTGGCACGATCCAATAACTGTGCCGTCTTCAACCCCAGCTTTTGGGCCAGCTTGCCAGAGGGGAGCTTGTCGCCTGCAGCTTCGCCTTCGGTGTTCCTGTCAGCATCCTGGCTTGCCACTGCTGGTTCGCTGGTAACTCGCTCTAGAGAAATGCGTACTTCGTCGCTGATGCGGATGATGCGCTGAGCTTCTTCGTAGGCGTCCTTGTATAGCTGGCTGTCGTCGCCGCGCTGAATCAGAATGCCCATCTCATTGTTGTTGACCTGGCTGAACTCATACAGGTTCAGGCTGGTCACGATGCACATCGCTTCATTCATGTAGCACTTGGCGTGCAGATTCTTGCAGAAGCTGGTGCGAATGTAGGTTAGACCACGCAGCCATTCGATTTCCTGCGGTTGCAGCTCGCTTTTACCGTAAACAATGCGCACGTCAATCTTCAGCCGGTTTTTGTCTGCCAGTAACTCTTTCATGCGGTCGTTGAGCTTGAGGAATGGGCTAATCAGAATCAGGCGATCTGATGCGCTCTTGATCATCTCTTCAAGGAAATAGTTGGTAGCGCTGGTATTCAAAAACTTTGCCATTGATTTTCTCTCCCAATTTCAAATTACGTTTTAGATTTTCGTTTTGGCTTTGCCGCTGTGGCGGGCAGCAGGCTGGTGGTGCGCTGGTACAGCTCAAACAAA
>NZ_JBDNGU010000144.1:0-20910 GCF_041689105.1 Polaromonas sp.
AAGCACAGCCCCCTCGGGGGGCAGCGCAGCACGCGCAGCGGCAAGCGTGGGGGCCATCGTGCGCAGCGAAGGGCCGCCCCGAGCAAGCACAGCCCCCTCGGGGGGCAGCGCAGCACGCGCAGCGGCAAGCGTGGGGGCCATGATGCGGGAGCAATGGGTGGTCACCTTGGCACTGGCGCCTCTGTCGCTGCTGCTGTTCAACCAGGTCTCGCTGGTCGGTCTGCTGGCCAATGGCCTGGCGATTCCCTGGGTGACCTTGCTCGTGACGCCGCTGACCATGCTGGGCGTCATCTGGGCACCGTTGTGGGACATGGCGGCGTGGGCAGTGGCCGCGCTGATGTTTTTTTTGCAATGGCTGGCGCGCTGGCCGCTGGCCAGCATCAGCGTGGCGGCGGTACCGCTGTGGTGTGGGGCGGCGGGTGTCGCCGGCGGGTTGCTGCTGGCCATGCGCCTGCCCTGGCACTGGCGCCTGCTGGGCCTGCCGCTGATGCTGCCGGTGCTGCTTTGGCAGCCCTTGCGGCCAGCAAGCGGCCAGTTCGAGGTGATCGCGGCGGATGTGGGGCAGGGCAATGCCCTGATTGTGAGGACCGCCGGCCACACCCTGGTGTACGACACCGGGCCACGGTTTTCGCGCGAAAGCGATGCCGGGCACCGCGTGCTGGTGCCCTTGCTTCGGGCTTTGGGTGAACGTGTGGACACCTTGATGCTGAGCCACCGCGATAGCGACCACATCGGCGGTGCGCCGGCCGTTCTGGCGATGCAGCCGCAGGCCGCGCTGCTCAGCTCGATTGAAGACGGGCACCCTCTGCAGACCCTGCGAAAGTCTGTGCGCTGTGCGGCCGGCCAGCGCTGGGTGTGGGACGGGGTGTTGTTTGAGGTGTTGCACCCTCTGGCGGGCGATTACGAGTCGCCGCAAAAATCCAATGCCATGAGTTGTGTGCTGCGCGTGGCCAACGGCAGCAACAGCGCCCTGCTGGCCGGCGACATCGAACTGGCCCAAGAGCAGCGCCTGGTTGCAGCGGGCGTGAACCTGCAGGCCGATGTTCTGCTCATACCGCACCATGGCAGCAAAACCTCGTCCAGCCCGGCTTTTCTCGATGCGGTGCAGCCGAGGCTGGCCCTGGCTCAGGCCGGTTATCGCAACCGCTTCGGCCATCCAGCGCCACCTGTGCTTGCGCGCTACCGCGAGCGCGGCGCCCTGGTTGTGGCTTCACCCGAATGCGGTGCAGCCCGATGGATGAGCGAGCGGCCAGCGGCCATCAGCTGCCAGCGCCAGGCGGAACCGCGCTACTGGCATCATCGTCCCGGGCCTTGAAAAAGGCCGACTTCCTGCAAACGACTGGCTTAATACTTGCTAAGCTAGGGTGCCTGCCTGGAGGCAGGCGATGCAGAAGAACCCTGACGGAGATAAGCCGATGAGCGGACCGAAGTTTGACGAGATGAATACCGCCGACGCTGGCGTGCGGGCGCATTACCAGAGCTACCAGCGCTGGCTGGCCAGGCAGCCCGATGCGGTCATGCAGGCCAGGCGCGCAGAAGCCGAGATGATTTTTCGCCGCGTTGGCATCACGTTTGCCGTGTACGGCGACAAGGACGACGGCAACTCTGAAACCGGCGGCACTGAAAGACTGATTCCTTTTGACCTGATCCCGCGCGTCATCCCGGCGCACGAGTGGGACAGCATGGAACGTGGCCTGGTTCAGCGCGTCACCGCGCTGAACCGTTTCATTCACGATGTCTACCACGACCAGGAGATCGTCAAGGCGGGTGTGGTTCCGTCCGAGCAGATTTTCCAGAACGCGCAGTTCCGCCCCGAGATGATGGGCGTCGAGGTACCGGGCAACATTTACTCGCATATCAGCGGCATCGACATCGTGCGCGCACCCAATGCGCAGGGCGAGGGCGAGTACTACGTGCTTGAAGACAACCTGCGTGTGCCCAGCGGCGTAAGCTACATGCTGGAAGACCGCAAGATGATGATGCGGCTGTTTCCCGACCTGTTCAGTGAAAACCGGGTGGCGCCGGTGGCGCATTACCCTGACCTGCTGCTCGAAACCCTGCGCGATAACTCGCCGGCCCACCGCGCCGACCCGACCGTGGTGGTGCTGACGCCCGGCATGTACAACTCGGCCTACTTCGAACACGCCTTCCTGGCCCCGCAGATGGGCGTGGAACTGGTCGAAGGGCAAGACCTCTTCGTCAAGGACAACTTCGTCTACATGCGAACCACGCGCGGCCCCAAACGGGTTGATGTGATTTACCGCCGTGTGGACGACGACTTCCTCGATCCGCTGGCTTTCCGTCCGACCTCGACGCTGGGCTGCGCCGGCCTGCTCAATGTGTACCGCAGTGGCAACGTCGCGTTGTGCAACGCCATTGGCACCGGTGTGGCCGACGACAAGTCGATTTACCCCTACGTGCCGAAGATGATCGAGTTTTACCTCGGTGAAAAGCCTATTTTAAAAAACGTGCCGACCTACATGTGCCGCAACCCGGACGACCTGAAGTACACGCTGGCCAACATGAAGGACCTGGTGGTCAAGGAAGTGCACGGCGCTGGCGGCTACGGCATGCTGGTGGGCCCGGCGTCGACGCAGGCCGAGATCGAAAACTTCCGCAAGGCGGTGATGGCCAACCCGGCGGGCTACATCGCCCAGCCAACGCTGAGCCTGTCGACCTGCCCGACCTATGTCGAAAGCGGCATCGCGCCCCGCCACATTGATCTGCGGCCTTTTGTGCTCAGCGGAAAAACCGTGCAGATGGTGCCGGGCGGCCTCACCCGGGTTGCCCTGAAGGACGGCTCACTGGTCGTCAACTCTTCCCAGGGCGGAGGCACCAAGGACACCTGGGTGCTCGAGGACGACAGCCACGGAACGGGAGATTCGCAGTCGCAGTCGCAGGCCGGGCAGTCGCAAAGCCAGTCGCTGGCAGGGGTCAGATAATGCTGTCCCGTACTGCTGACCATCTCTTCTGGATGTCCCGCTACACCGAGCGCGCTGGCGACATGCCGCAGGCATTCGCGGGGATGACTCATCAATTGCGCGCAGCGCTTGTGAGGTCATCACCAAAACACGCAAAGCGCGCCAGCGCTTTCGGTGTTTGAGGCCAAGGAGAAATAAATGTTGTCAAGAACCGCCGATCACCTTTTTTGGATGTCACGCTACACCGAGCGCGCCGAAAACACCGCGCGCATGCTCGATGTCAACTACCAGACCTCGCTCCTGCCGCAATCGACCGCTGTGGCGCAGATGGGATGGAAAGGGCTGCTGAGCATCAGCGAGCTGTCGCCCGCCTACGAAAGCAAATACGGCGGCGTCAATGTGCGCGACGTGATGGACTTCATGGTGCGTGATGAAAAAAATTCATCAAGCATCATCTCCTGCCTGAAAAACGCGCGTGAGAACGCGCGGGCGGTGCGCGGCACCCTGACCACCGAGGTGTGGGAGACGCAAAACCAGACCTACCTGGAAATATTCCGCATGCTGCGGCAGGGCGAGTTCGAGCGTGATCCGGGCCAGTTTTTCGAATGGGTGAAGTTCCGCTCGCATCTGTCGCGCGGTGTCACCGTCGGCACCATGCTGCAGGATGAAGCCCTGCATTTCATGCGTCTGGGCACGTTTCTGGAACGTGCCGACAATACCGCGCGCCTGGTCGATGTGAAGTTTCATGCGGTGCAGAGCGACTTCTATGGCGCGGCCAGCGAAAAGGACCAAGAGTACGACTTCTACCACTGGAGCGCTATTTTGCGCAGCGTCAGCGCGTTCGAGATCTACCGCCGTGTTTACCGCAATGTCATCAAGCCTGAGCGCGTCGCCGAGCTGCTGATCCTGCGCGGCGACATGCCGCGTTCACTGGCCGCCAGCCTGCAGGAGGTGGTCAACAACCTCAAGCTGGTAACCGATGACGCGGGTTGCGACACCGTGCGCTGCGCCGGCAAGCTTCATGCCGATCTTCAGTACGCCCGCATTGACGAAATCCTGGCGACCGGCCTGCATGCCTACCTGACCCAGTTCCTGGACCGCGTCAACGAACTCGGCGCCCACATCAGCCGGGATTTCCTTGTGCCGGCCACCAGTTGAGCATCACACAACCGCTCCCTGCGCTGCCCTCCCCGAAATTGATCCGCTCGGGGGTGCGAGAGCTGAATGAAGTGTGCGACCGCAGGGGCTCTTCTCTTTTCAAGCAGGGGCCGCGGATCTGGCTCTGCCAGTCTGCAGGCGCAGAGGCCCCCTTGGGGGGCAGGGAGCTACACGCAGTGAGCGACCGTGGGGGCCAACTCTCATGAAGTTACATGTCCGACATGTCACCGACTACCGCTACACGGAGCCGCTGCGTTACGCGTTGCAGACGCTGTGGCTGACGCCGCAGTCCGGGCCTGCGCAGACCGTGCTCTTCTGGAGCCTGGGCGCACCGGAAAAACTGTTTGCACAACGCGATGCCTTTGGCAACACCATCAACGCCTACACCTTTGTCGGCAAGGACAGCGACAACGTGCGCTGGAGCCTGGTCAATGCGGCCGGCGATGTGGAGACACTCGGCATTGCCGAATTCACCGATGAGCCAACACTACCGCCGCCCTATTTCTTCTTGCGCGCCACGCACCTGGCCGAGCCGCATTTCAGGCTGGCGGAGTTTGGGCGGCGGTTCATCCCGCAAAGCATCGACGGGACTGCAGATTTGCAGGCGCTTCTGGCCCTGAGCCTGGGCGTGGCGGGCGCAGTCAGCTATCAAAAAAACAGTACCAATGTGACCACCACGGCGCTGGAGGCCTTCGAGGCGGGTGAGGGCGTTTGCCAGGACCAGGCGCATGTGATGGTGGCCATCTGCCGCAGCCTGGGCTACCCCGCACGGTACGTCAGTGGCTATTTTTACGCCGCCAACGAGCCTGACCTGGCCAGCCATGCCTGGGTCGATGTGTGCCTGGACGTGGCAGCGCGCCGCTGGGTCAGCATCGACGTGACGCACAGCTGCCTGATCGACGAACGCCATGTGCGCCTGGCCATGGGCACCGACTACAACGCCTGTCCACCGATCAAGGGTGTGCGCCAGGGTGGCGGCGAAGAGAGCATGACGGTGGAAATCACCATCCAGCCGGTGTGAGGCCGAGCGGCTTTAGCTGGCGCTGTTTTTACGCGCCGCCACTTCCCGGCCCAGCTCGATCACCGCCATCGCGTAATAACTGCTCCAGTTGTAGCGCGTGATCGCGTAGAAGTTCTCGGTGCCAGCGACATAGATGGGTGCACTGCCGCCGTTGTTGGGGTCGCCGTTGAGCAACTCCACCAGTGCCAGCCGGCCGGTATGCTGCAGGGCCTGGCCCTCCAGCACCGCGCCCCTGGCGGCGAAGCTGGCGACGCTGAAGGTGGGCAGGATGTCGGGCGCCATCAGCGCATCCATGTCCAGGGTCGCGGTGTCGAAACGGACGGGGTAATGCGTGGGCATGCCGGGCTGCCAGTTGAAGGCCTTGAAGTAGTTGGCGACCGAGCCGATGACGTCGGCCGGGCTGCCCCACAGGTCAATCTTGCCGTCGCCGTCAAAGTCCACCGCGTATTTGTTGCGGCTCGACGGCATGAACTGCGGCATCCCCATGGCGCCGGCATAACTGCCGAGCGCGGCAAACGGGTCGGCATTGAGGCGGCTTTGCAGGGTCAGGAATTGCTCGATCTCACCCTTGAAAAATTCGCTGCGCTCGCGCGCCCGCGGATGCGACGCCGGAAAATCGAAAGCCAGCGTGGCCAGCGCGTCCAGCACCCGGAATTTGCCGGTGACGCGGCCGTAAATGGTTTCGACGCCGATGATGCCCACGATGATCTCGGCCGGCACGCCGTATTCCGCTTCCGCGCGGGCCAACGCCGCCTGATTGTCCTGCCAGAAACGCACGCCAGCGGCAATGCGGACCGGGTCGATGAAGCGGCTGCGGTACACGCGCCAGTTCTTGGTGAAGGTTTTGGCCGGCGGCTGCATCAGGCGTACCACCGTCGGCAGATGGCGGGCCTGGCCCAGGGTCTCTCGCACCCACTGGGGGTCCAGGTCGCGCCGGCTGGCCAGATCATCGGCAAAACGCATGGCCTCGGGGCGGCTCGCATACAACTGCTCCTGGGGCGCCGTGCCTGCATTGCTGGTTTTTCGGATCTTTGGGTCTTTTGCGACTGCAGCGCCCGCCATACCTGCGCAAGCAGCTATCAAAAGAGGAGCGATCCAGCGGCGGGATGCGGCAAGCGAGGACAGGAGGGAGAGGTTCATGCGAAAAATGCGCTTCCTGAAACAGAAAGGAGGGTGAGGGTAAAACGACAGTATCGCGCCAGGCCGGTACTGCCTTTGTGGGACGAGGGCTTAAACCGGCCAGCGCAGTTCTGCGTACTGCTTTTTCAGCCCGGGCAGGGTGGTGGCTGAACCGGCGGCGGACGACGCGGCATACCGCTGGGCTTCGAGCCGCAGCAGCCAGTCGTGCAACGGCTGAGCCTGGCTGCCATGCTGCTGCAGCGCCTGCAGGGCCAACTGTCGCGGCGAGCTTGCAGCGCTGCTGGCCAGCCCGGCGCGGTGGGATCGCTGGCGCGCGCGGGCCAGCAGCCGGAGCCAGGGGTCGTGCTGGACTTTTTCCCACCAGGCCCAGACGGCGCCAGCCAGACTCACCAGGACGACGATGCCGATCAGCAGGTAACTGAGGTCTTCCCAGCTCGGTGACTCAAAGCCGATGTTTTTAAGCAGGTTGAGCTGTTTGCCTTGCGTGTAGTTGAGCACCCACTGGTTCCAGCGGTTGTTCACCGCCTCCCAGGCTGCGCGCAACTGGGCCGACAGGTTGGGGTTGAGGTTGCCCAGTGCCTGGCCCACCAGGCCCTGAGGCGCGGCCAGTCGCTGGAAAGCGCCAGTGCGTCCCGGTGACACCGCCGAGGTCGGGTCCACCCGCACCCAACCCTGGCCGGTCTGCCAGACTTCGGTCCAGGCGTGCGCATCGCTCTGGCGCAAGACCCAGAAGCCGTCGACGGAATTGATTTCGCCGCCTTGGTAGCCAGTGACGATGCGCGCCGGCACATCCATAGCCCGCATCAGCACCACGAAGGCCGAGGCGATGTGTTCGCAAAATCCTTCCTTGCGGTCGAACCAGAACTCGTCGGCGGTGTGGGTGCCGTAAACGCCCGGCTCCAGGGTGTAAAGGTAGCCGCCTGTGCGCAGGCGCTCCATGGCCACCTTGACCAGCGCGCGGCTGTCCGCCTGCGCATAGCGCGGATCGCGCCGGATCTCGGCGGCGAGCGCCAGCGTGCGCGGATTAAAACCCGGCGGCAACTCGACAAACTCCTGCAGGCCGACTTCCTGCTTGTCCGGCCCATGGCGGAACACCGGGTTGCTTTGCACCTGATAACGCACGATGTCGGTGATGGGCCGGTCCGTGAGCCACTGCAGGTCGCTGCTCATGCGCGTGCGGTAGCCTGGCACGGCGGGGCTCTCGGCGGCGGCTTCCATCACAAACAGCCAGGGGCGGCTGGTCGGCTGCAGGGTGACCTGGTAAGACAGGGACGCCCCCTCGACGCTCAGGTTGTCGGCTAGCTTGTAGCGCGACGGAAAGCGCGAATCCGATGACGGTCGCCACTCACGTCCGTCGAAGCTGGACAGCACGGGGCCGCGAAAATACAGGTCGCGCTGTGGCGGCGGCTGGCCTTCAAAGGCGATGCGCATGGCGATGCTGTCGTCCAATGCCAGGCGCGCGATGGTGCCAACCTGCATGCTGGCGCTCAGGCCGCTGCGTCCGGTCATCGCGTCTGTGGGTGTGCCCCACAGCGGCGCCAGCCGCGGAAAGAGCAAAAACAGCACCACCATCACCGGCGCACCCAGCAGTGCCATCCAGCCGGCTGTTTTTGCGGCTTGCAGCAGTGGCGGCTTGCCCACCGGCATGTGCGCATTGACCAGCGCGGTCAGCAAGCCCAGCAGGCCCAGCAGCATGCTGAAGGCCGTCAGCAGCGACTGGGAGTAGAAAAAATTGGTGAGCATGGTGAAGAAGCCGAGGAAAAACACCACAAAGGCGTCGCGCCGGGCGCGCAGCTCCAGCGTCTTGAGCGCCAGCAGGATCACGATCAGTGTGACCCCCGCATCGCGGCCCAGCAAGGTCTTGTGGGTCAGCAGCGTGGCCCCGACGGCCAGCGCCAGCAGGCCCAGCAGCCACCACTTGTTCGGCAGGGCCTGGTTGCCCAGCGCCAGCTTGCCGCGCCACAGCAGCATCGCCGCCGCCATCGCGCTGCACCACCAAGGCAGGTGACTGACCTGCGGTAGCAGCACCCAGGTGATGACAGCCAGCAGAAACAGGGTGTCGCGGGTGTCGCGGGGCAAAGTCTTGAGGCGGGCTAGCAACGGCTACCCCCACGAGAGATTGTCTGTGTGATCGGATGCTTGTGGTGCGCCAGCAAGCCGGGGGTTGCCCGGCGGCAAGTAACTTTCTTTTGCTTCGCCAAAAGAAAGTCACCAAAGAAAAGGCGACCCTGCTGTCTGCGTCCCCGGCGCTTCGCGCCGGGGCAACCTGCGGTGCTCGGTCCAGCCGGGGTCTCGCTCGAACTCGCCTTCGACTCAGACAATCGCGATCCCTGATCCGTCTGGCCCTGCGTTCCTCGGCGCAGACAGAAGGGTGGTGGGGTCGGGTGCCGGTTCGGGAACGAATTCGGGTACGCAATCGGGCTCCGGCGAGGACGCGCTATGCGCGTCCTCGCCTCCCCGCATCCGGTTTCGTTTCGCCACCCGTCGGGCTGGGCCGAGGAGCGCAGCCGAAAGTGGATCAGGGCGAGCGATTGTCTGAGCGCAGCGAGTTCGAGCTCGACCCCACTTTCGGCGAGCACCGCAGGTTGCCCGTAGCGAAGCGGAGGGACCCAGACCATCGGGTCGCCTTTCTTTTGGGTACTTTTCTTTGGCGACGCAAAGAAAAGTGCCTCGCCCGCCGGGGCGAGACCCGGCTTGCTGGATGACCTACCGAGCCGCAAGCTTGCACAGGCTTCGATAGGCTCAACCCGAATGACAGAGGGCTGAGTAGCGCCGCGTGCAGGGGGGCTGGCGCTGGTCAACATAAAGCCAACGCTTCCAGACACAAGCGTTTGTGCGCCTCCCCGCTGGATGGTTTGATCTGCACGCCCGGCAGGCGCAGGCCATAACTCAGGCCGAGCTTGTCGGCCTGCAGCAGCCAGGCGCACAGGCGCGAGAGCCGCGCTTCGGTGTCCAGCGAGCCGGCCTGTACGAAGTCGAGCCAGAGTTCGTGGCGCTGGGCCTGCTGCGCGTCGCGTACCACCAGGCCGTTGCCCTGCTCATCTGCCTTGGCAGCTTTTTTCCACATCACCAGCTTGAGGGGGTCGCCGCGCCGGTAGCTGCGTATGCTGTCGAACTCGCCACTGCTTTGCACGCGCGCTGCAGCGCTCGCCGCGCCCGCGCGTGGCTCGCCCGGCGGCAGGGGTGGAGGTTCGGGTTCGGGTGCCGGATAGACCAACAGCTGTGCGGCGGGCCGCCAGATGGTCCAGACGCGAAACGTGCCCAGGGGGAAACGTGTTTCGGCGGTCAGGGTAGGCAGGCGGTGCATGCCGCGCCGCGCGGGCATGAAGGCCACCTGCACCGTGGCGCTGCCCTGGGCTGGCACATCGGTCCAGGCCCAGTGCGGGCCGCCCTGCGCGCCAGGGGTGTCCAGCACACTCAGGCCGATGCCATGGCGTGCGGACCGCCGCGTGTTCGTGAGTTTGACGTCAAAAATGGCCGGAGCCCCCGCGAACTGGGCGGAGGGTGCTATCAAATTCATGGCAAGCCCGCGCAGTGTGCCGTGGCACACATGCATGCCAGTGATGGCGCTGCCTGCCAGCAAAAAGGTCAGCAGGTAGCCCAGGTTGAGCTGGTAGTTGATGGAGGCAACCAGCAACACCATCAATGTCAGCGCCAGCATCAGCCCGGGCCGCGTCGGCAGGATGTAGACGTTGCGTTGCGTCAGCAGCACGCTGTCGCTCAGTGGAAGGCGGCTTTGCCACCATAGCTGGAACCGGGCACGAACAAAAATAAAGGGATTGAGGGAGGCTGCGTTCATGCGCTGTCATTCCGGCCTTGCGCCGGAATCCAGGCTGCGGTGGTCGTGGATTGCGGATCAAGTCCGCAATGACAGAAATCTCTCATGGCAAAGGCACGGCCTCAAGCATGGCCCGCACCTGCTCGACCGAGCCGCGACCGGCATTGGTGACGGGAACCAGCCGGTGCGCCGCTGTTTGCGGCAGCACCGCCACGATGTCGTCGGGGGCTACATAGTCACGGCCGCTCAGAAATGCCTGCGCGCGCGCGGCGCGCATCACGGCAATGCCTGCGCGCGGGCTCAGGCCTTGCAGGAACCACTGGCCGGATCGCGTGGCGGCAATCAGATCCTGCAGGTAGTTGAGCAGTGGCTCCGCAGCATGCAACTGCTGTACCTCCTGCTGCAGCTCCAGCAGATCGCGCGGTGTGAGCAGGGTGTCCAGGTTTTCCACCATATCGCGGCGGTCGCTGCCGCCCAGCAACAGGCGTTCGGCGGCCCGGTCCGGGTAGCCCAGCGAGATGCGCATGTGAAAACGGTCCAGCTGCGATTCGGGCAGGGAGTAGGTGCCCAGCTGGTCGTGCGGGTTCTGCGTGGCGATCACAAAAAAAGGCACGGGCAACGGCCGGGTTTCGCCTTCCACGGTCACCTGTTTTTCTTCCATGGCTTCGAGCAACGCGCTTTGCGTGCGCGGGCTGGCGCGGTTGATTTCGTCGGCCAGCAGCACCTGGGCAAACACGGGGCCAGGATGAAAGACAAAACCCTCCTTCTGCCGCTCATAGATCGACACGCCGGTCAGGTCGCTGGGCATCAGGTCGGCAGTGAACTGCACGCGCGAAAACTGCAGGCCGAACGAGCGCGACAAGGCGTGCGCCAGGGTAGTTTTTCCGACACCGGGCACGTCCTCGATCAGCAAATGCCCCCCGGCCAGCAGGCAGGCCACGCAGTCCTGTACTTGGACGGGCTTGCCCACAATGACCGTGTTAAGCTGGCTCAGCAGTGCCTGAATTTTTTGTTTTGCATTCATGCCATCAACCTTACCGCAAAATTTTTCGATATGAATGCCACCGCGTATTACACCCACGCCGACTGCCGCAAGCATGAGATGGGTCCGGGTCATCCCGAGTGTCCGGAGCGGCTAGATGCCATCGAGGATCACCTCTTGATGACAGGTGTCGGCGATGCGCTGGACCGGCGCGAGGCGCCACTGGCCTCGCTGGGCGACATCGAATTGGGGCATGACCGCATGATGATTGCGGCCATCCGCGGCCTGGGCGACCAGCTCGCCGACGACCTGAACGCAGGCGGGCCCCAGTACGCGCAACTGGATCCGGACACTGCGCTCAATGTACACACCTGGAACGCCATGCTGCGCGCCGCCGGCGCTTCGCTGGCAGCGACCGATGCGGTGATGGCCGGCGAGGTTGAAAACGCCTTCTGCGCAGTGCGACCACCCGGCCACCATGCCTGCCACGACAAGGCGATGGGTTTCTGTTTTTTCAACAATGTCGCGATTGCTGCCAAATATGCGCTTGAGCGCCACGGGTTGAAGCGCGTTGCGATTGTCGACTTCGACGTGCACCACGGCAACGGCACGGAAGACATCATCCGCGGCGATGACCGCATCCTGATGGTGAGTTTTTTCCAGCATCCGTTTTATCCGCACGGCGGAATGCAGGGGGGCGACAACATGGTGAACATCCCGGTGGCCGCCTACACCAAAGGCCTGGCCGTACGCGAGATGATCGAGGCGTTGTGGATCCCCCGCCTGGAAGCCTTCAAACCCCAGATGATTTTCATCAGCGCCGGCTTTGATGCACACCGCGACGACGACCTGGGCCAGCTGGGCCTGACCGAGCAGGACTACGCCTGGATCACCCAACGCATCAAGGATGTGGCCAAACGCCATGCCGGCGGGCGTATCGTCTCCTCGCTCGAAGGGGGCTACAACCTCAAGGCCCTGGCACGCAGCGTGGAAGCGCACATCCGTGTGCTGGCTGATTTGTAGTCCGGGAGAGGGGGATGCAGATGATGTCCGACGCCGTCCTGCACACGCGTGATGAACGCGGCGTAAACCGGCTGACACTGAACCGTGCAGAGGCCTTCAATACGCTGAGCGAAGAGATGCTGGTGGCCCTGCAGTCCGCGCTGGACGCGGTGGCTGCGGACCCGCAGGCGCGTCTGGTGGTGCTGGCCGCGCAGGGCAAGGCGTTCTGCGCCGGGCACAACCTCAAGGAAATGCGCGCGCAGCCCGAGCTGGCGTACTACCAGAAGCTGTTTGCCCAATGCACCCGGGTGATGCTGTCCATCCAGAGCCTGCCGGTGCCGGTGCTGGCGCGGGTGCAGGGTGTGGCTACGGCGGCCGGTTGCCAACTGGTGGCGCAATGCGACCTGGCGATTGCCGGCAGCCAGGCGAGCTTCGGCGTCAACGGTATCGACGCGGGACTGTTTTGCGCCACGCCCAGCGTGCCGCTGGTGCGCAACATTCCCGCCAAGCAGGCCATGGAAATGCTGCTCACCGGTGGCTTCATCACAGCCGAAGAAGCGCGTGCGCGCGGCCTGGTCAACCGGGTGGTGCTGCTCGAAGAGCTCGATGCCGCCGTCGAAGACATGGCGCAGTCCATCCTGGCCAAACCCCGCGAGGCCGTGGCAATGGGCAAGGCACTCTTCTACCAGCAGCGTGAAACCGGCATCGCCGCCGCCTACCAACTGGCCGGGCAGACCATGGCCTGCAACATGGTTCACCCCGTTGCGCAGGAGGGCGTACAGGCCTTCATCGAAAAAAGGAAGCCGCAATGGCCCGCGTAGGAGCACCCACCCCCAGGATTGAAGATATCGACGCCTGGTTGGCTGGCATCACGCAACCCAGCGCGCTGGCCGAGCTTGCCGCGCTACTTGTATGCGTCGGCTTGGCCTGGGGTCTGGTCTGGCTGGTGCGCCGCGCCAGCGGCCTGCCCAACGAACGCTCCATATGGTTTGGCCGGCAGATCATTGACGGCGTGATGTTTCCCATGGTGCTGCTGGCGCTGGCTTACCTCTCCTTCATGCTGTTGGCGCGCTGGCTGCCGGTAGCGGTGTTCAAAATCGCGATCCCGGTGCTGGTCGCGTTGGCGGTGATCCGGCTGGGTGTCAAGGTGTTGCAGGTGGTGTTCGTGAACGCGCCTTTCGTGAGGTCTCTGGAGCGCAGTATTTCCTGGCTGGCCTGGGTGGCCATGGTGCTATGGGTCAGCGGCCTGCTGCCCCTGGTGCTTGAAGAACTGGACGACATCCGCTGGAAAGTCGGCGGTGCCACGCTGTCGGTGCGCACCATGATCGAAGGCGCCTTGACGGCCGGCATTGTGTTGCTGCTTGCGCTGTGGATCTCCGCTGCCATCGAGTCGCGGCTGCTCAGGTCAGCGACGGGCGGGCAGTTGTCGCTTCGCAAGGCGGCCAGCAATGCCGTGCGTGCGCTGCTGGTGTTTGTTGGCTTGCTGGTGGCGCTGTCAGCGGTCGGGATTGACCTGACAGCGCTGTCGGTTCTGGGGGGTGCCATCGGGGTGGGCATTGGTTTTGGCTTGCAGAAGCTGGCAGCCAGTTACGTCAGCGGATTCGTCATGCTGGCCGAGCGCAGCGTGCGCATCGGGGACAACGTGCGCGTGGATGATTTTGAGGGCCGCATCACCGACATCAATGCGCGCTACACCGTTGTGCGTTCGCTGGGTGGGCGCGAGGCCATCATCCCCAACGAGATGTTCATCAGCAATCGCATTGAGAACCTGTCGCTTGCCGATCCGCGGATTTTGCAGTCCACCGTGGTGTCCGTCGGCTACGACAGCGATGTCGAACTGGTCATGTCCCTGCTGGCCGAGGCCGCACTCAGCCAGGACCGTGTGTTGCGCGATCCAGCGCCCGGTGTCAATCTGACAAATTTCGGCGCGGACGGCCTGGAGTTCACACTGAACTACTGGATGACTGATCCTGAAAACGGGCAGCAGAACCTGCGCTCAAGAATCAACCTGGTCATTTTGCAATTGCTGCGCGGGCACGGCATTGAGATTCCTTATCCACAACGGGTGATTCATACCCGGGTTCAGGCAAGTCATGCGGGGCAGGATGGGCTGGAGGGGAAACGGCCATGACGTGCAGCGCGCCGCTGAAAGTTCACTTCATGAGCGACGGTAGCCAGAGACTGAGCCACGGGAAGGCCAGCAGCAGGCCCAGTGCCACGACTTGCATGAAGACAAACGGCCAGGTGCCCCGGAAGATGCTGCCCAGCCCGACCTGCGGCAACAAGGTGTTGAGCACGAACAGGTTCATGCCTACCGGCGGCGAGATCAGCCCGATCTGGATCACCATCACGATCAGTACGCCGAACCAGATCGGGTCAAAGCCCAGCGACACCACAATCGGAAAAAACAGCGGAATGGTCAGCAGCACCATGGTCAGCTCTTCCATCACGGTGCCCAGCAGCACGTAAATCGTCATCATGGCCACCACCACCATCAGCGGCGACAGGCCTGACTGGGTGATCAGGTTTTTCAGGTCGTACGGCATGGACGTGAAGTTCATGAAGTTGGCAAAAATGGTTGCCGCGATCAACAGGGTAAACAGCATGGCGGTGGTTCGGGCGGATTCCACCAGCACTTCCAGTGTGCTTTTCCAGGTCAGGCGGCGCCGGGCAAGGGCGAACAGGAAGGCGCCGGCGGCGCCAATGCCTGCGCCCTCGGTCGCCGTGAACACACCGCCGTAAATGCCGCCCAGTACCAGCACCATCAGCAGCAGCACGCCCCAGATGCCGCGCAATGCCGCCCAGCGCTCGGGCCAGCCGGTTTTTTCGCCGGCCGGTGCGTGCTCCGGGTCCATGAAAGTCATGAACAGCACGGCGACCATCAGCAGCAGGGCGATCACGATGCCCGGGATCACGCCGGCCGCAAACAGCTTGCCGATATTGGTCTCCGTCACGATGCCATAAATCACCAGGATCGTCGAAGGAGGGATCATGATGCCCAGCGTGCCACCAGCCGCGATGACCCCAGTGGAGAGCGAGTCGCTGTAGCCGAGCTTTTTCATCGATGGGTAGGCGACCTTGCTCATGGTCGCTGCTGTTGCAATCGACGAGCCGCAAATGGCGCCAAAGCCAGCGCAGGCGGCGATGGTGGCGTGGGCCAGGCCGCCCCGCAGGTGGCCGATGAAGGCGTAGGCGGCGTGGAAGAGTTCATGCGCCAGCCCGGCGCGGGCGACGAAGTTGCCCATCAGGATGAACAGCGGAATCACCGACAGCGTGTAGGCAAAGCCGGTCTCGTGCACCACCTGGGCGGTGCTGGCCAGCGCCGGATGCCAGCCGCGCGTGAGGCCCATACCGACAATCCCGACGAGTCCCATCGCAAAGGCCAGCGGCAGGCGCATCAGGGCCAGCACAAAAATGGCGGCAAAACCAATCAGGGCTTCGGTCACAGGGTGACTCCTTCGCCGGCCTCTTCGGCAGGCGAGGGCCGGAACATCAAGCGCAGGTGAATCAACCCTGCGACAGCACACAGCACGGCCATGCCATAGATGAACGGTGCCTTGAGGATTTTCAGCTGAGCCGTGGTTTCACCGGTCTCGAGGTACTGCCCGCCGGTTTGCCACATCAGCCAGCCCAGTGCCAGCAGCGCGGCGGCGCAGATGGCTTGCATGATTGCCCGTTGTATCTTGCGCAGGCCCGCTGGCAGGTAGTGATCCAGTGAATCGAACACCACGTGTTCTCCCCGGATTGACACCAGCGGAAGGGCGGCAAAAATAACCACCACCATCAGCAACTCGGTCAGCTCAAGCGATCCGGTAATCGAGTTGGAGAGCAGCTTGCGCCCGCCAACGTCAAAAAAAGTCAGCGCCATGATGGCAAACAGGGCAACCGCGGCCAACAGGCCGCACACCGTTTCAACAAGCTTGTTCAATCTTTGTCTCAATCAATAAAAAGCGCGGCCTCATTGTCCATGAGGCCGCGCTGCAAAGGCGAACCCGGGGTTTACTTTTCCTGTCTGGCGATCTCGGCGCGGAACTCGGCCAGCACCTTGGCTGCATCCTTCAGGCCTTTGGCTTCGGCATCCTTGATCCACTTCTGCTCCAGCGGTGCAGTTTTTGCCTTGACATCGGCAACAAATTTGGCATCGGCCTTGACGATCTGCACGTTGTTGGCCTGCATCAGGCCCATGGCGCGGCGGTCCACCTTGTCCCAGCCTCGGCCGTAGATACGCGCCGCGACTTCGCCCGAGATGGCATCGACGGCTTTCTTTTCGTCGGCGCTGAGCTTGTCGTACTTGGCCTGGTTCATCATGAAGACAAAGCTGGTGTTGTACAACCCGCCGGGGAAGGTGGTGGCGTGTTTGATCAGCTTGTCGATCTTGAAGGATTCGGTCGATTCCGCCGGGAACAGGGTGCCGTCCATCACGCCGCCAGACAGCAGCTCATACGAGTCTGGTGCGGGCTTGAGCGTCACATTCATGCCCAGCACCTTGGAGATTTCATTGACCATGCCGCCGCCCACGCGCCATTTCAGGCCGCCAAGTTCCTCGACGTTGGTCACTGGCCGTTTGGTATTGAACACAATGCCCGGGCCATGCGTGAAGAAGGAGATGACCTTCACGCCCTGGTGCTCGTCCAGGAATTGCGGGTTCTTCATGGCCACCTTGTTGAAGGCCACGGAAATCGGCTCGGAGGTGTTGCCCAGGAAGGGAAACTCGGCCATCTGTGCGTAGAGAAAACGGCCGGGTGTGTAGCCATGCACGGTATAGGACACATCGGCCAGGCCGTTTTTCACCGCATCCAGCGTGCCCGGTGCCGCCGTCACGCCGCGGGGCAAAATATTGCACCGCATTTTGCCGGTGGTGTTTTTCTCCAGCAGGTCGCACCATTCTTTCTGCGCCATGCTCAGCGTATGGGTAGGCGGCAACCAGCTGGAGACGGTCAGCACGGTCTGTGCAGAGGCAAAACCACTGCAGACAGTCAGCAGCGCGGCGGCGATGGGCTTGATATTCATAAAGGCTCCGGAATGGTCAGCAGACTGACCAGATGACTCTTTGGGGATGAATCGGTGGCTTGAGCCATCGCTTCATTCGGAACAGGTACTGTATGTCAGCGATCTGCTGCAGTCTGTCCCTACTTACCCCAATTAACCGACCCCCCGGTCTGTTAATTGCCGCTCCATTTGTCGCCGAGGCAACAATGCATTGGGCTTGGGGCTCTAATTCCGGTGCAAGAGCTATTTATAATAAAATAGAACGATCGTTCTATTTTTGTTCGGTGTAATCACTCCCACACTCTGCGCGTGACTTATTCGGAGGAGTGTTGTGCAGGCGCAGCATAGAATCAAGCGCTTTACGTGAACGTCAATCTGAACGTCAATCAATAAACTCTGGAGTTCTCTCATGAAGGTCCTGGTCCCCGTCAAACGTGTTGTCGATTACAACGTCAAGGTTCGCGTCAAGTCCGACGGCACTGGTGTGGACATTGCCAACGTCAAGATGAGCATGAATCCGTTTGACGAGATCGCGGTCGAAGAAGCCACGCGCCTCAAGGAAAAAGGCGTGGCGACCGAGGTGATTGCCGTGAGCTGCGGCGTCTTGCAGTGCCAGGAGACCCTGCGCACCGCCATGGCCATAGGCGCCGACCGCGCCATCCTGGTCGAAACCGCCGAAGAGTTGCAACCGCTGGCCGTCGCCAAGCTGCTCAAGGCCCTGGTTGAAAAAGAGCAGCCGCAGCTGGTGATCCTGGGCAAGCAGGCGATTGACGACGACTGCAACCAGACCGGCCAGATGCTGGCGGCGCTTTTGGGTTGGCCGCAGGCGACCTTTGCCTCCAAGGTGGATGTGGCCGACGGCAAGGCCGTGGTCATGCGCGAGGTTGATGGCGGCATGGAAACCCTGTCCTTGAGCCTGCCGGCCATCATCACGACCGACCTGCGCCTGAATGAGCCGCGTTACGTGACCTTGCCCAACATCATGAAGGCCAAGAAAAAGCAGCTCGACAACTTCAAGCCGGAAGACCTTGGCGTCGATGTCAAGCCGCGCCTGAAAACGCTCAAGGTCAGCGAGCCGCCCAAGCGCAGCGCCGGCATCAAGGTGCCCGACGTTGCCACGCTGGTGGACAAACTCCGGAACGAGGCCAAGGTCATCTAACAATCATCCCTGTCATTGCGGGCCTGACCCGCCATCCATGCTGGCGAGCCGCCGTGGATATTGAAACCCCGGACTTGATCCGGGGCCAAGATGACAACCACCCCAACAGGAGCCCATTCATGACATCTCTCGTCATCGCAGAACACGACAACGCCACCATCCGTCCCGCCACGCTTAACACCGTGACCGCAGCCGCCCAGTGCAGCGGCGACGTGCACGTGCTGGTTGCCGGGCTGAATGCCGGTGCCGCCGCCCAGGCCGCCAGCCAGATCGCCGGCGTCGCCAAGGTCATCCATGTCGATGGCGCGCATTTTGAACACGGTCTGGCCGAGAATATGGCCGCCCAGGTCATCGCGCTGGCTGGCAGCTATTCCCATATCCTGTTTCCCGCCACAGCGTCGGGCAAAAACATAGCGCCGCGTGTCGCGGCCCTGCTCGATGTCGGCCAGATCTCCGACATCACCAAGGTCGATGCGGTGGACACCTTTGAGCGCCCGATTTATGCCGGTAACGCGATTGCCATTGTGCAGAGTCTGGACGCCACCAAGGTCATTACCGTGCGTACCACCGGTTTTGATGCGGCTGCCGCTTCGGGTGGTTCTGCCGCAATTGACGTGGTCAGCGGCGAGGCCGACAGCGGGAAGTCCGTGTTTGTGGGCAGCGAAATCGCCAAGAGTGACCGCCCCGAATTGACGGCTGCCAAGATCATCGTCAGTGGTGGCCGCGCGCTGGGCAGTGCAGAAAAATTCAATGAAGTCATGACACCGCTGGCCGACAAGCTGGGCGCTGCGCTTGGCGCCTCGCGCGCTGCGGTCGATGCCGGCTACGCGCCCAATGACTGGCAGGTCGGCCAGACCGGCAAGATTGTTGCCCCCCAGCTCTACATCGCCGCAGGCATCAGCGGCGCGATCCAGCATCTGGCCGGCATGAAGGACAGCAAAGTGATTGTGGCGATCAACAAGGACGCCGAAGCGCCGATTTTCGGCGTTGCCGATTACGGCCTTGAGGCCGATCTGTTCACGGCGATACCGGAACTGGTCGCTGCGCTGTAAAACAAACAACTGTCATTGCGGGCCTGACCCGCCATTCGTGCTGGATCACTATCCCTGTTGCTACCTGCGGCATGGATCCCGGATCGGGTCCGGGATGACAACACACTGGAGACAAGACATGAGTTACAAAGCCCCCCTCAAGGACATGCTGTTTGACATCAAGCACCTGGCCGACATCGATGCGGTGGCGCAGATTCCGGGCTTTGAAGAAGCCGGCTTTGACACCGCCCAGGCCGTGCTCGAAGAATGCGCCAAGTTCAATGAAGGCGTCCTGTCGCCGCTGAACTGGGAAGGCGATAAAAATCCTTCAAGCTGGAAGGACGGCGTGGTCACGACGACGCCCGGCTTCAAGGAAGCCTATAAACAATACGCCGAGGGCGGCTGGCAGGGACTGCAGCATCCGCTGGACTTTGGCGGCCAGGGCCTACCCAAAACCATAGGTGCGTCTTGCGGCGAAATGCTGAACTCGGCCAACATGAGTTTTGCGCTGTGCCCGCTGCTGTCGGACGGTGCGATTGAAGCCCTGCTGACGGCTGGCTCCGACGAACTCAAGGCGACTTATCTTGAAAAACTGGTCAGCGGTCAGTGGACCGGTACCATGAACCTGACCGAGCCGCAGGCCGGCTCTGACCTGGCGATGGTTCGCTCCCGGGCCGAGCCGCAGCCCGACGGCACCTACAAGGTTTTTGGCACCAAGATCTACATCACCTACGGTGAACACGACATGGCCGAGAACATCGTCCACCTGGTGCTGGCGCGTGTGACCGGCGCGCCCGAAGGTGTCAAGGGAATCAGCCTGTTTGTGGTGCCCAAGTTCATGGTCGGCCAGGACGGCGCGCTGGGCGCGCGCAACGACGTGCACTGCGTGAGTATCGAACACAAACTCGGCATCAAGGCCAGCCCGACCGCCGTGTTGCAGTACGGTGACCACGGCGGCGCGGTCGGTTACCTCGTCGGCCAGGAAAACCGGGGTCTCGAGTACATGTTCATCATGATGAACTCGGCGCGTTACGCCGTCGGCATGCAGGGCATTGCGATTGCCGAGCGCGCCTACCAGAAGGCTGTGGCCTTCGCGAAAGACCGCGTGCAGAGCCGCCCGGTTGACGGCTCCATCAATGCGAGCGCACCCATCATTCACCATCCCGATGTCAAGCGCATGCTGATGACCATGCGCGCCTACACCGAAGGCTGCCGTGCGATGGCGTCGGTGGCTGCGGCGGCGTATGACGCTTCGCACCACCACCCCGATGCCGACGTGCGCAAGCAGAACCAGGCGTTCTACGAATACATGGTGCCTCTCGTCAAGGGTTACAGCACCGAGATGAGCCTGGAAGTCACCTCACTCGGCGTGCAAGTGCATGGCGGTATGGGTTTTATCGAGGAAACCGGCGCCGCGCAGTATTACCGCGATGCCAAGATCCTGACGATTTACGAAGGCACCACTGCCATCCAGGCCAACGACCTGGTCGGCCGCAAAACCGCGCGCGACGGCGGCCAGACCGCCAAGGGCATTGCCGGCCAGATTGAAAAAACCGAAGCAGCGCTGATCAAACAGGGAGGCGCTGCGGCGAAGACCGTTGCCAAACGCCTGAAGGCTGCGCGCGAAGCGTTTGTTGATGTGGTGGAATTTGTCGCTGGCAACACCAAGGCTTCGCCGAACGCGGTGTTCTCCGGCAGCGTGCCTTACCTGATGCTGGCCGGCAACCTG
>NZ_JBDNGU010000145.1:0-17729 GCF_041689105.1 Polaromonas sp.
GGTGCAGCAACTGATCCCCTCGCTCGAAAAAATTGCCGAGGGCGCCTTGCCGACCGTGGCGCCATGGCTGCTCAATGTGAACATTCCCAACCTCCCGGATGAGCAGCTCCAGGGCTACAAGGTTTGCCGCCTGGGTCGGCGTCATGCGGCTGAACGCGTGATTACGCAGACCAGCCCGCGCGGCGAGACCATGTACTGGATCGGCGGCGCGGGACCGGCCAAGGAAGAGGGCGAGGGCACAGACTTTTTTGCCACCAAACAGGGCTTTGTTGCCATCACACCGCTACAGGTGGATTTGACCGACCATGCGCGCCTGCCTTACTGGGCGCAGACTGCGGCCAAACTCACCCAGGACAGCGCGGCTGCGCCCGTCGCTGCATGAAGCCGCCATTGAAACCTCCGGCCAAGGCGCCCGCCGCTTCTGCTGCACCGGCAGGCGCCGCAGCCAGACGACCAGGTTTCCCGGTACGCCTTGAGCCTGATGCCGGCACTCCATCTGCTACAAAAAAAGGAGCTGGTCGCGCCCATCCTGAAAGGGCTACAGGCATTTTTAATGCCAAACTTCCAGCCAAACCGGCGTTGCCCAGCGGTGTCGGGCTGGACTCCCGGGCGGTGCGTTTTCGCATGGTTCAAAAGCTCGCTGCCCAGGGCATTTCCGATGCCCAGGTGCTGGCCGCCATGGGGCAGGTGGAGCGGCATCGTTTCGTCGATACCGCGCTGGCCAACCAGGCCTATGAAGACACCAGCCTTCCCATCGGTCTGGGCCAGACGATTTCCAAACCCAACGTCGTGGCGCGCATGCTCGAACTGCTGCGCCAGGGCGCAGGCTCCCCCGCCGGCAAGCTGGGCCGCGTGCTGGAAATCGGCACCGGTTGCGGCTACCAGGCCGCGGTGCTGGGCCAGCTGGCCAGCGAGGTCTACAGCATCGAGCGTTTGCGCGGCCTGCACGACAAGGCCCGGGAGAACCTGCGGGCCTTCAGGCTGGCCAATGTGCACCTGCTGTTTGGTGACGGCATGGCCGGGTACGCCAAAGGCGCGCCCTATGCGGCCATCATTGCGGCGGCAGGCGGGGAGGCGATACCCCCCGCCTGGGTCGAGCAACTCGCCATTGGCGGCCGCCTGGTGGCGCCCATACACACGGCTGGCGGCGCCCAGGCGCTGGTGGTGCTGGACAAGACCGCGCAGGGCGTGACCCAGACCGTTCTGGAAGCGGTGCACTTTGTGCCTCTAAAATCGGGGACAAGCTAGGCCGGGCGCAGATAAAGCCCACGCTGGCGGTCCTGAACCAAAAACGGCGCCGCGCGTCACACCTGTCACACACAGCATTTGGAAAACGTGAATACATCAATGAATCAACAAGCAGGGCTCTCCATGGCAGCGTTTTCGTCCACGGCCCTTGAAGCGCCCCGCGCCGGCAAGGGCGCCGCTCGCCTGGGTCTGATCTGCCTGTTCGCCGCCGCCGTGCTGCTGGTGTCGGCCTGCAGCACACGCGGTCCCAACCGCGCGCCGGTCGAGGACCGCGGCACCGGCATGAGCCGCCCGGGGATGGTGGCTGTCGATCCGGCGGGCGTCAAGCAGCTGCCCGGATTTGAGAACGCTGGCAAGCCCGGCTATTACACGGTCAAGCCCGGCGACACGCTGATTCGCATCGGGCTGGACACCGGCCAGAACTGGCGCGACATCGGGCGCTGGAGCAACCTTGAAAACCCCAACCTCATCGAAGTCGGCCAGGTGTTGCGCGTGCAGCCGCCGGTCGAGAACGTCGGTGTGGTGACACGGCCTGTGACGTCCGGCGCGGCCACGCCGGCCCCGGTCACGCCCGCGCAAGCCGCCAGCGCGCCCGCCAAGCCCGCTTCGACGTCCCCGGCACAGTCAGCAGGCAACGACGAGGACGTGGCCTGGATCTGGCCGGCGCAGGGCCAGGTGCTTGCTGGTTTTGACGAAGCCAAGAACAAGGGCATGGACATTGCCGGCAAGGCCGGCGATGCGGTCATGGCCTCGGCCGACGGCCGCGTGGTGTATGCCGGCGCGGGTCTGCGCGGCTACGGCAACCTGATCATTCTCAAGCACAACAACACCTTTCTGAGCGCGTATGCGCACAACCAGACCCTGCTGGTCAAGGAAGACCAGTCGGTGCGCAAGGGCCAGAAAATTGCCGAGATGGGCAACAGCGACGCCGACCGCGTAAAGCTGCATTTTGAGATCCGCCGCCAAGGCAAGCCGGTGGACCCGGCGAAGTACCTGCCTGCAAAATAAGCTGGCGCATCCCGCGCTGCATCGATCAGGTCGGCAAGGGGTCCTGCCCGCCGGGGAAGTCGTCATAACCCGTGCCGGTGAACGTCAGCAGCAAGTCCATCGGGCTGACGGTGCCCGGGAGTTCAACAAAGCCGCCTTGGGTGTAGCGCGCGATGGTGCGATTCATGTCACTCGCGTCGATGCCAATGCGCAGTTCCCTCAAGCCGCTCCGTGTCATGGTGGAGGAGCGGGCCATGACAGCGCGGCCTGAGACAATGCGGGATGGCCCGAAGAAAACAGAACAAACCGCACAACCCCGCCCTTGCCGCGTCGCAGGCAGACTATCCCCCCGATATATTGACGGTCGAATCGCTCGACATCGAAGCCCAGGGCATCGCCCACCGCGAAGACGGCAAGGTGGTGTTCATCGATGGCGCCTTGCCTTTCGAAGAGGTCAGCGTCAGCGTGTACCGCAAGAAACCTGCATTTGAAAAAGCCACACTGATGGCGGTGCTTCGCGAGTCGTCGCAGCGTGTGCGTCCGCAATGCCCACATTTCGGCCTGCACATCGGCGCCTGCGGCGGCTGCAAGATGCAGCACCTGCATGTCGCAGCGCAAGTCGCGGTCAAGCAGCGCGTGCTCGAAGACAACCTCTGGCACCTGGGCAGGCTCAAGGCCGACAACGTGATGCGTCCCATTGAAGGGCCGGCCTGGAACTACCGCTACCGTGCGCGGCTGTCGGTGCGTTTTGTGCGCAAGAAGGGCGAGGTACTGGTTGGTTTTCACGAGCGTAAGAGCGGCTACGTGGCCGACATACGCGAGTGTCATGTGTTGCCCCGATATGTGAGCGATTTGCTGCTGCCGCTGCGTGCGCTGATCGGCGCCATGGACGCGAAAGAAACCCTGCCGCAGATCGAGCTGGCCTGCGGCGATGACATCACCGCCCTGGTGCTGCGCCACATGGAGCCGCTGTCCGAAGGCGATGTGGCCAGGCTGCGCGCTTTTGCGGCGGTGCATCCGGGTCTGCAGTGGTGGTTGCAGTCGGGCGGGCCGGATACCGTCAAACTCCTCGATGAGACGACCGATCCCGCACAGCAACTGGGCTACGCGTTGCCGGTCTACGGCATCACCATGCCTTTCCGGCCCACCGATTTCACCCAGGTCAACCCGCACATCAACCAGGTGTTGGTGTCGCGCGCGTTGCGCCTGCTGGACGTGCAGGGCGCGGAACGCGTGATTGACTGGTTTTGCGGTTTGGGCAACTTCACCTTGCCGCTGGCCACCCAGGCGCGCGAGGTGCTGGGCATTGAGGGCAGCGAGGCCCTGGTTGCCCGTTCGCGCGAAAATTACGCGTCAAACAAGGCTCCGGCCCATGGAGGACGGGCGCTGGCAGCTACCAAATTTGTAGCACGCAACCTGTTCGAAATGACGCCAGGCATGCTGGTGGCGGACGGCGCTGCCGACAAATGGCTGGTTGACCCACCGCGGGAAGGCGCTTACGAACTCTTCAAGTCGCTCGCGGCGTTGCAGCAGCAACTGCGCACCGGCGTGCCCTGCGACGAGGGGGAGGGCCAGCAAAACCTGCAGATAGGCGGCTGGACGCCGCCGGCGCGTATTGTCTATGTGAGCTGTAACCCAGCCACGCTGGCGCGTGACGCGGGCGTATTGGTGAATGATGCGGGTTACCGCTGCAGCTCAGCCGGCGTCGTCAACATGTTCCCGCATACGGCGCATGTCGAATCGATTGCTGTTTTTGACCTGAACCTGGCCTGAAACCGAAAAAGAAAAAAGGAAAAGGCAAAGGGGGCCAAAGGCCCCCTTTTTTCGGTCTGGAGCGAAGCGGATCAGTCGCGTTCGCCGCCCATGATGCCCAGCAGGGCCAGCAGGGCCTGGAACACGTTGAACAGGTCAAGGTACAGGCGCATGGTGGCGCTGATGTAGTTGGTTTCGCCGCCGTCAAGAATCTGCTTGAGGTCGTACAGCATGTAAGCGCTGAAAATGCCGATCACGGCCACCGAGATCGCCATCATGCCGGCGGTGGAGCCGACAAACACGTTAATGATGGCGCCAACCATCACCACCAGGGCGCCAACAAACAGCCATTTGCCCATGCCCGACAGGTCCCGTTTGATCACGCTGGCCAGCGAGGCCATCACAAAGAACACACCGGCCGTGCCGCCCATGGCGGTCATGATCAGTTCAGAGCCGTTGCGAAAGCCCAGAATCATGCCGATCATGCGCGAGAGCATCAGGCCCATGAAGAAGGTAAAGGCCAGCAGCACAGGCACGCCGGCCGCAGAATTTTTGGTTTTTTCGATGGCGTACAGGAAACCGAAGGCGCCACCCAGAAACACAATCAGGCCCAAGCCGCCGGTCAGCGAGGCGGTGATGCCCGTGGCCACACCGACCCAGGCGCCCAGCACGGTGGGCAACATGCTCAGGGCCAGCAGCCAGTAGGTGTTGCGCAAAACCCGGTTGCGCTGCTCGGCCGAGCCAACGTAGCTGCGGTCAAGGGTTTGGATATTTTCATTCATGGGGTCTTCTCTATTAAGGGCCAGCAAATGCAGGCAACTTCATTTTAGGGGTCTGGCCTGCATTTCAAGGCAATAACCCTGCGCACCCCTTACTTTTTGTCAGGGTTCTACAAGTTTGGGTAAAGGCAATCGCGGTCTGGAATGCCACAAAACTTGCGTATGCTTTGGGGTTTGGCTCAACAAACTTCTGGAAAAAGACATGAAATCAAAAACAGTGCTGGAATTCGCCGACGTTCAGGCGATAGCCGCAGCCGCTACCGCCGAGGCCGTCAAGAACAGCTGGGCGGTGACGATTGCCGTCGTTGACGACGGCGGCCACTTGCTGCACCTGCAGCGGCTCGATGGTGCCGCGCCCATCTCGGCCCACATTGCACCGGCCAAGGCCCACACAGCGGCGCTGGGCCGGCGCGAAAGCCGGATTTACGAAGAGATGATCAACGGCGGGCGCGTCTCTTTCCTGAGCGCGCCGGAGCTCAAGGGCCTGCTTGAAGGCGGCGTGCCCATCATGAAAGACGGCCAGTGCCTGGGTGCGGTCGGCGTCAGCGGCGTCAAGTCCAGCGAAGATGCGCAGGTCGCGCGCGCTGGCATGGCAGCCATCGGCTTGTAAGCATCGCGGGGCGACGTTGCTATTTAATAAATAGCTGATAACGCCCGCTGGGCAAAGGCTATAGCCCGATTTGACACAAAAAAGCCGACCCGAGGTCGGCTTTTTGCACATTGGCGTGGGTAAAAAAAGCCTGGCTACTGCAGGGGCCGGAAGGGCCATGGCTGGCTGGCAAAAAACGACCTGTGAGGCTTGGGTAAGCCTCGGATCGCCCCACGATGAAACTCGGTGCGGCGCGCCGCTTATTTGGTCAGGATCAGCTTGCCGAGCCGGGTGGCCTGCAGGCGGTAGGTCAGGCCGTTGTGCTTGATTTCGACGGCTTTCTCGCCGCGCAGGATTTCGGTGCTTTCCAGCACACTGCCGGACTCGGCGGCTCGCGGTGCAGACATGGCCAGCTCTGGCTGGCGGGCGGCGCGGGAAGGCAGGCTCAGGGTGGTGGAGTGGAGGGCGAGTGACATGGTATTTACCTGGTGAGTTGTCGTTATCGTAATGATAATGATTCGCAATTAGAAGTCAACAACAAAACCTGATTTTTTTGGCGGAATTTCTTTTGTTCGCGCCGGGAGGGGCAGGGGCGCAAGCGCGTCGGCGCATGGCGGGCATTTGCGTGCTGCCCGCGCCTGCAAAACGCCCGGGACCGTGAGGGGCCGGGCGCGACGCCAGCGCGAAGCGGTGAGGTTCAGGGCGTATCGGGCTCGGTGATGAAGCCGATTTTGCGCAGTCCGGACAACTGTGCCGCCGCCATGGCCTGGGCCACGCGTTCATAACGCACGGCCTTGTCGCCGCGGATGTGCAGCTCGGGCTGGGGGTTCTGCGAAGCTGCCGCCTGAAAGCGCGGCGCCAGGTCCTTGTCGGCAATCGGCGACTCGTTGATGTAGTAGCTGCCCTGGGCATCCACCGTCAGGCGCACGGTCTCTGGCTTGACGTTTTGCGACTCGTTGGTGGCGCGCGGCAGGTCAATGTTGACCGCGTGTTTCATCACCGGCGCGGTGATGATGAAGATGATCAGGAGCACCAGCATCACGTCCACCAGGGGCGTCATGTTGATCTCGTTCATCACCTCGTCGGTGTCATCCTGGGTTCCAAAAGCCATGGTGTTTCTCGCTTAGGGTGGGTGTCAGGGGATCAGGCTTTTTTCATCGGCACGACATTGGCCCGGCCGCTGGCGCTGTTGACGCGGGCACCAGTGACGAAATAGGCGTGCAGGTCGTGGGCGAAGCGGCTGAGTTTTTGCAGCACGCCCTTGTTGCCGCGCACCAGGGCGTTGTAGCCTAGCACGGCAGGAATCGCCACCGCCAGGCCCAGCGCCGTCATGATCAGCGCCTCGCCAATCGGGCCGGCCACCTTGTCGATGGTTGCCTGGCCGGCGGTGCCTATGGCCAGCAGCGCATGGTAAATGCCCCAGACGGTGCCGAACAGGCCGACGAAGGGCGCGGTGGAACCCACGGACGCCAGGATGGCCAGGCCCGACTGCAGGCGCGAGGTGAACTCGTCCATGCTGTTGCGCAGGCTGCGCGTGACCCAGTCGCTCACATCGAGTGCGTCATGCAGGTGCGCCTTGGTGTTGCGGTGGTGCGCGGTGGCCTCGCGGCCTTCAATGGCGAGCTGGCGAAACGGGTTGGACGGGTCGCTGCCGAGCCTGGTCAGGCCAGCGGCGAAGTCTTCGCTGTGCCAGAAGTCCTCGGCGGTGCTGGCCACCTTTTTGTATTTCAGCAGGTCCAGCGTTTTGATGATGATGACGATCCAGGACGCCAGCGACATGCCTAGCAGCATTACGGCGACCGCTTTGGTGACAAAGTCGCCCTGCGTCCAGACGCTCATCAAGCCAAATTGTGAATTCATGACTTCTCACTCCAGAACAAAATTAATCGGGGCTTTGAGCAGGAACTCGGTGTTTTCACCGGTGCCTGCACGGCGGAAAGGCGTGACCTGCGAACCCATCACCGCGTCGTACGCCGCGCGGTCCAGGCGCTCAAAGCCGCTGGACTTGAGGACATTGGCGCGCAGGGCACGGCCAGCGGCGTTGTAATACACAGCGATGATGACCACGCCGGACTCGCCATTGCGCTTGCTGAGCGAAGGGTAGACCGGCCTGGGCGCCTTGATGTAGTCGGTTTCGCCTTGCGTGATCTCTACCAGTCGCGGCGCTGCCGGCGGAGCAGGCGGCGCGGGTGCGGGCGCCACCGGTGCGGCGATGGGCGGTGCCGGGGGCAGCGGCTCGACCGCGCCGGTGGGCGCGTTCGGTGCTGGCATTGGATCGCGGATAGCGACCGGCATGGGTGGCGGCTGCATCTTTGGCCGTGTGGGCGCGGGCTGGCTCGGCGGTGGGGGCGGCGGGGGCGGTGGCGCAGGGGCCACTTTGGGCGGCTCGATCTCGATGATGCGCGTCAGGATCTCCGCCGGCACCACGATCTTGGCTGCACGGCGCAGCAGGCCGTTTTGCAAGGCCCAGAGCACGACCACATGAACCACCACCACGCTGGTGGCGATGACGATGTTGCGGTTCAGGAACAGGCGCACGGGCGTTGTTGGAGGTTCAAGGGCGGGGGAGCCCGAAATGACGGAGGCGTTCATGGGAAGTCTAGTGGATGCGGACGGCTGAGCGCACCGGGTGCCGGTGCGGCGGGCGCATCAGCGGCGAAAAATCCACCAGAGCGGGCTGACAGCCAGGATCAGGCTGCCGGCGAGAGTTGCAAAAACGGTGAGGGAGGATTCCATGCGTTGCCTTCCAGGGGATGGGCGGCGAGCTTGATGTTGGCGGTCGGGCAAATGGCACTGCATTGCGCGACAACGTCACGCGCGCAGCCTTCGCACTGGCCGCACTGGGTGGCGACACCCAGTTCAAACTGGATCTCGTCAAAACCCATACCAGCACGGGCGTGGCGGGCAATTTCGCGGTCGGAGATTCGGCGGCAAACACAAACGATCATGGATTGGCTGGCTGGTTGGTAAATTAGGTGACGTTATTATAAATGCGAATCTGTCGCATTTGCAATCACCTAAAGTCCGAAAGGTCACTTTTTTCTCAAAAATTGTTTGCCGGGCATCGGCGTGTAGGCCAGCGCGAGGTCGTGGATCGCGACCAGCGCGCCGATCCGGCTGCGCCTGCACGGGCAACGCTGCGACGGCGGCCGTGACAGCGAGCACTTTTCTCATTTGCGCGGTGCCTTCTTTGCACGTGCGTTCGCCGCTGGCGCCTTAGCCACGCAGCCCGCTAGCCCTTGCAGCAGGATGTTTTTGGGCAACTCCTTGCCGATGAATACCATCTTGGTGAAACGCGTTTCGCCCGGCTTCCA
Source organism: Polaromonas sp. (assembly GCF_041689105.1). Classification (GTDB taxonomy): domain Bacteria; phylum Pseudomonadota; class Gammaproteobacteria; order Burkholderiales; family Burkholderiaceae_C; genus Polaromonas. The sequence goes on from NZ_JBDNGU010000145.1 coordinate 8,670, forward strand.
CAATGGCCCCATGTCGGCGCCCATCAGCATGTGCACGCCCTGGAACACCACGCGGCGCTCGTTGCCAGCGATGTTCAGCACGCCCTTGTAGCGCATCATCTGCGTGCCGTAGAGCTTGACCATCACGCCCAGCATGTCTTCCAGCCGATCCAGATCCAGCGGCCGGTCCTCGCGAAAGACGAAGGACGTCACGTCGTCGTCGTGTTCGTGGCTCACGTCGTTCAGGAACTCAGGCTCGATCTCCAGGATGGCATTGAGGTTAAATCCGCGAATGTCCAGCAGGTCGTCCACCTGGGCCACGCCGTTGCGCGACTCGCCGATCTTGGCGCGCGGGTTCATGCGCACCAGGCGCTGGCGCAGCGCCTCCACGTCGGCTGGATCGACCAGGTCTGTCTTTGTCAGCAGCACCCGGTCGGCGAAACCGACCTGTTCCTGCGCCTCATGATGTTCGTCCAGTTGCTGCGGCGCATGTTTGGCATCGACCAGAGTGACAATGGCGTCCAACAAATAGTTTTGCATGACCTTGTCATCGACAAAAAAAGTTTGCGCTACGGGCGCCGGGTCGGCCAGGCCCGTGGTCTCTATCACGATGTGATCGAAGCTGAGTTTGCCTTCCTTCTTCTTGTCCGCCAGCTCACCCAAAATACGCACCAGGTCGCCACGCACAGTGCAGCAGATGCAGCCGTTGTTCATCTCGACGATCTGCTCGTCACGGTCCTGCACCAGCAGCTCGTTGTCGATGCCTGCTTCACCGAATTCGTTTTCGATCACCGCGATGCGGTGGCCGTGGTCGGCTTTCAGAATGTGGTTGAGCAGCGTGGTCTTGCCGCTGCCCAGAAAGCCGGTGAGGATGGTGACGGGAATGAGGCTCATAGGGGCTCCGGTTAGTGCAAGAAATAGTAAGAATCAGGGTGGGCGGTCAGTGTGAATGCGGCAAAAGCTCGCCGATCAGCAGCACCGTGCCCAGGCCCAGCGTGAGTAACAAGCCCTGGCTCAGCCAGTCGGCCGGCTGGCGTTTGCGGTGCAACTCCGGCACCAGGTCGGCCACAGCGATGTAGATAAAGCTGGCGGCCGACACCGACAACACGTAGGGGATCGCTGTCTCGGCTTGGTGCAGGGCGATATAGCCCAACACGCCGCCGGCCACCATCGCCAGGCCAGAAAGCGCGTTCAGCAGCAAGGCCCGGCGTTTTTCCACGCCAGCACTGAGCAGCACCATGAAGTCTGACATTTCCTGCGGAATCTCGTGCGCCAGCACCGCCAGTGCTGTGGTCCACCCCAACACGGGGTCAGTGAGGAAGGCTGCAGCGATCAACACACCATCGACGAAGTTGTGCAAACCGTCGCCGACAACAATCATGGCTACGCGTGGCGAGTGGCTGGGCAAGCCCTGGGCATGGCGGTGGTCATGGCGCCAAAGTGCCACTTTTTCCAGCATGAAAAAGGCCAGCAAGCCCCCGAGCAGCACCAGGCCGACCTCACGCGGGTCGAAGCCCAGGTGCATGGCCTCAGGCAACAGGTCGGTAAACGCAAAAGTTAGCAAAAGCCCGACTGCGAAAGCCACCATTCGGTCAGCAAAACGCGGAAGCCAGGTCAGGGCAACCGTCGCTGCCAGCAAAACGGAGAACAAGCCAGCGGCCAGGGTTGCAACAAGAATGTAGAACAGGGTCATAGAGAAAAAAAATTGGTGCGGCAGGCAATTGATGCATGAAATTGCAACTTAGTTGCGAAAACACTTGGAGTTTAATGCAACTTAGTTGCGCTAAAAGCCTTCCGGCATTTTTACTTCACCCCATGGGCCATCGTCCCAATACCGAATCAAGATCGATGCAGTGTTGACGTTGCAGCACGAGGCCGCGCATCAGTGTGAGAGTCCGTCGCGCTCTGTGACAGAGCCTTTGATGAGAATTTTAAGAGCCAAATCAGCATGCAGGCCTTACGCAGTCTGCGCGAGCAGCTATAAAAATAGTAGCACCAGAGCGCCCGGGTGGGTGGGCCGTTCCAGGCGTGTCGCGCCGCACCTGCTGAGCTGTTTGGTACCAGCAGATGTACACCGACACCGCCAACACCATCCAGATCAACGGCTACACCACCGCAGAAGCTTGGATCAGTTACCGGCTCAAACCCGCGCTGCTGACCTTTCGTGTCCGCAACCTGACGGACAAGCTGTATGCCAGCTACACGGGGCGCTCGACCAGTCAGGTGCTGCTGGCGCCGGGGCGCACGTTTGAGGTGGCGGCAAAGTTCGACTTTTGACCTTTCGGTCAGGCGGCGTTACTGGTGGTCACGCGCGCATTGCGCCTGTCCTGCCAGTGCGCCACGACCAGCCAGACGGTGGGCACGATGACCAGCGCCAGCGAGATGGCCTGAGCGATCATGCCTTCGGCCAGGTTTTCCGTGGCGGCGTGCCACCAGGCGTTGTCGATGCCGGGGACCAGCGCCGACTCGGTGAACTCATGCAGCGCGTAAATGACGAGCTGCAGCGCGAACGCAATCATGAACCAGGCGGTGACGCTGAAAAAGCGTCCCAGGTCCACAGCCTTGCCGTAGCGCACCCAGGCCCCCGCGATGGCGATGGCCAGTGCCAGCCCGATGACGCCGCCCCAGACCATGTAGCCCAGCTCGGCGCTGGAGGCCAGCGAGGCCAGCATGGTGGCGGTTTCCATACCTTCCCGGCCGACCATGAACAACGTGAAAGCAAAAACGGCCAGCCAGGCTCTGGAGCCGTCCAGCACGCTGGCCTGGTCCAGGCGGGCGCTGATTTCGCGGCCCATGGTCTTGCCGGCGTTGCGCATGTGCATGACGCACCAGGCCACCGCCGCTGCTGCCAGCAGCGCCATCACGCCTTCTGCCGTGGGCGACAGGGCGCCGATGCGTGACAGGACGTAGCCCAGGGCCAGCGACAACACCGCCGCCACCGCAACGCCGCTGCGAATCGCCGACAGCAGGTGCACGCGGCCGGTCCTGCGCAGGTAGAGCGTGGCAATGGCCACCACCAGCAAGGCTTCCAGGCCCTCGCGAAAAGCGATCAGAAGGGTTTGAAACATGGTTTATCTCTCGAATGGTGAAAAAGAAGCAGAAGCAGAAGCAGAGCGTGAAAAAGCTTTTTCGGCGGCCCGCGCCAGTGGCCGCAGCCAATGCGCCCGCCAGGTCAGCGTGAAAGCCACCGCCATGGCGCAGGCTGGCAGCAACATCGCCCACAGCAGGCTGCCAAAGCTGCCGCCCTGTGAGGCCATGCAGCACGGCAAGCCCAAGGTAATTGCTACTAAACCGATAGCACGTTGCGCCCGACTGGCAAGGGCGCGTGATCGATTTGATGCAGCAACACGCTCCGCATGCCGCTGCTGGCTCAGGGCCAACCATGCAAAGCCCAGGAACATGAGGACGCAGGCCGACAAGAGGAGTAACACTTCACGCATGGCTGGCCTTGTTGCCGGGTTGCGCGGGTGCAGGGAACTGCGGGTCTTGGGCAATGCCGGTTTGAAAAGTTCGGGCCTTGCGTGTCAGGTGCCGGGCCGACAGGGCCGCGACGCCGGCACCGACCAAAAGCAGCAAGTCCATGCCCGCCACCGCCCACAAGCCATGGCCCAAGGTGTGGCCCAGATGCTGGCCGGTGGTGATCCAGTTCAATACGACGGCTGTGACAGCCAGCGCCGCCACGGCCCAGGTTTGTTCGTGCCAGGCGCGGCGCCCGCGCAGCGCGGCGTGCGCCAGAGCGGCCAGCCAGAACAAATAAAACGCCCAAACCTCCAGCTCGGAGCGGTCATAGCCCGCCAGCGCGGCGTCCAGTGGCAGTAGACGGTTGACGCTAAAAAAAACCAGAGTGGCGGCGATGATGCCGGGCACGCTGAACACCGTGAGCGCCTCCACCATGCGCACCCCGGGCAGGCCCTTTTTGGCATGGCTGGTGCGCCGCGCCTCCAGCCAGAACAAAAAGCCGGTGCCAATCATCACGCAGCCCGCCAGGCCCGCAGCAAAGTACAGCCAGCGCAAGGTCCAGTGGCGGAACTGGATGAAGTGCAGGCCGGAGATGAAGCGCTGCACCCCCATCACTGGCGCGGCGGTGTGCCAGCTCAAGACGGCACCGGTGGTGGCGTCGAAGCTCAAGGTATCGACATTCATGGTCACCGCGTTTTCGTAGCTGCGGCGCATCTCGACATAGCTGTTCGCGTCGCCGGGGTGCCACACGCGCACGAAGAAGGGCTCTCCGCCGTTCCATTCGCGCCGCGCGGTGCTCGCCATGGCGTCCAGCGAGGCCGACGCGGTGGCGGCGGGCGCACCTGCCTTGGCGCGTTTATAGCTTCCGTAAGCCTCGGCGAAAAAGGCATCCTCGGGCTTGGCTTCCCGCGCATAGGGGCCGTGCATGGCGCTGGGCCAATAGATGTTCATGAAGATCACCAGGCCCGACAGCGCGATCATGAAATGAAAGGGCAGGGCCAGCACGCCTGTGAGGTTGTGCAAATCCAGGCTGGCGCGCTGCAGCTGCTTTTTCGGCCGGAACAAAAAGAAGTCTATGAAGATCTTGCGGTGGATCACCACGCCGCTGACCACCAGTACCATCATCGCCATGCCGGCCAGGCCCGCCAGCCAATAGCCCACGTTCTTCCACTTGATGTGCAGGCCAAAGTGGAAGGGAAAAATGAAGCCAGTGCCGGCCAGCGTGTCGGTATGCTCCAGCAGCGCGCCGGTTTGCGGGTGCAGGTAGCGGCGCTCGAATGCCTTGGTGGATTCACTGCGCCAGCGCAGCTCGACTGCCGGCACACGCTGGCTCGGCGGGCGCACAAACCACTGCGGCGAGCCCTGCACCAGGGGCTGGGCGGCGCGGGCGGCGGCGTCAAAGCTGAACCGCTGCTGCGCCACGGCGGCAGGCAGCCGGGTGGAGGGGGTCATCCAGCGGTCAATCTCGCGGTCAAACACGCTGAGCGTGCCCATCCAGAAAATCACAAAGAGCAGGCTGCCAATGACCACGCCGGCCCAGGTGTGCAGGCAGGCCATGGATTTGCGAAAGGTGGGTTCCATGGTGCAAATTTCCTTTACCGCATCAACCAAAGAACCAAGAGTGGCAGCACGGTGCCGCCCGCCAGCACCGCCCACAGCCGTGCCAGGCTGCGCATACTGAAACCCCAGAGCAGCACCAGCAGGTAGATCACAAAGCCCAGCATGGCCGCCAGCACCACCGCGTCGCTTCGCGCCATTCCGGCGGCCGGCAGCAGTGCGGCCAGTAGCGCCACCCAGGAGGCCGTCCATGCATAGCCGCCGATGACCGCAGCCGCGACACGCAAGGCCACGCGCGTCCGCGGGCTGGGCCAGCTCATTGGGCGAGCTCCGTTTTGGGGGCTCCTCGGCGATTTGCTATAAAAATAATAGCTGCTCGCGCCCGTCCCCAAAGGGCTGGAGGCCTATTTGTCTTGAAATTCCAGACCAAACAGCGCATCTGCCTTATCCCTTTCACTTGTTCGGCGTGGCGGGCGGTGGCGCGGGCAGCGCGGCGATGCCTGCTGGCTGCATGAGCGTCAGGCTGGTGACGTAGCTGGCGCGGTCGTATTTTTCCGGACCGCTGGCCGCAACCCGCTCGCCGGCAGTTTTGTCGCTGTGGCTCAACTTCAGTACATAGGTGCCGCGCCAGGGCATCTGCAGACGCAGCTTGCCGGTTTCGTCGCTGTGGTGCGTTTGTGACCAGCCGGAAGCGGTGACGACTTCCACCTTGGCTTTGGCCAAGGGCCGGCCTTTGTAGAAGGCTTGCACTTCCACGCCGTCTTTTCCTGCATTGCCAGTGGGCACCAGGTCCAGCGTCAGCTTGGGGTCTTGCTTGGCGAAATCTTTCACCAGTCGGGCTGCGGGGTGGTAGAGGCTACGCACGGTTTTACCTTCTTCCTTGTGCTCGCTGAGTGGGTAGCCCGGCTCTTCAGCCACGATGGACTCACCCTTGGCTGCACGCGCGTCGATGGCAAAGCCGCCAGCGGTTTTGCTGACGGGCAGCGCCTGCTCGCCTTTGGCCGTCAGCTTGATTGCCACCGGCTTCGGGAATTTGTCCAGCAGGCCAGGCGAAGCCTCGCGCAGGTTTCCGCCGAAATAGCCAAAGAAGAACGTCGCGTTGCCGGCTTTCTGGCCGGCCGCAGGCTGCTCGATCCAGACGTAATGCGCCTGGGCACTGCCGAGCAGCAACATGGCGCTGATGAAGGCGATGGATTTGAAAGAAGGCAGGTGTTGGCTTGGCATGGTGGACTCCTTAAAAAATTTCAGAACGTGTAGCGCAGGTTGGCCGCGAAGGCGCGGCGCGCCCCGTAGAAGCAGTCGCCGCGGTTCAGGCAGGTGGTGACATGCACCTTGTCGGTCAGGTTGTTGACGGTGAAGGTGGCTTTCCAGGGGCCCTGCTCGTAGCCGAACATGGCGTCCAGCAGGGTGAAAGCCGGTGTTTCGAGAACGTCGCGGCCGTCCCACGAACCGCCCACATAACGCACGCCTGCGCCTGCGGAAAACCCGCCCTGGCCGGCAAGCATGAACTTGTAGCGGCCCCACAGCGAGGCTTGCTCGCCGGGCACGCTGGATAGCCGTTTTCCCAGCTCGGCAGCGGTGTTGGACCGCGTGACTTTCGCATCGGCCCTGCTGTAGCCGGCCAACACGTCAAAGGCGCGCGAGAGGGCCACGTTGGCCTCCAGCTCGAAACCCATGATGCGTGCCTCGCCAACCTGGACCTGGTTGAGCGGGTTGCTCGGGTCGGGCGTGCGGCGGTTGGTCTCACGGATGTTGTAGACCGCAGCGGTATAGCTGGAGTTGCTGCCCGGGGGCTGGTATTTCAGGCCCAGCTCCTGCTGCTGGCTGGTTTGCGGTTTGTAGGCCCGGCCGAAGAAATCGATGCCGGCCACCGGCACGAAAGACTCCGAGTAACTGGCATACGGCGTCCAGCCTTCGGGGCTGGCATAGGCCAGACCGAGGCGGCCAGTGGTAGCGCTGCTGTCGAGCTTCGAAGCGGCGGCGGTGCCGGTTTCGGAGGTGGCCTTGTCGTGGCGCAGCCCGACCACCCCAATCCAGCGTTCCTTCCATTTGGCCTGGTGCTGTAAATACAGGCCCGACTGGGTTTGCACGGTAGGAATCACCGACACGGCGGCCAGCGGCGTGTAGTTGCCATACACCGGCGCATAGACGTTGATGGCCGGCGCGTTGGCGCTGGCCCGCCCGCCGCCCAGGGTCACGTCCTGCCAGTCCCAGCCAGCGAGCAAGGTGTTTTCCAGTTGACCGCTGCGCCATTTGGCCTGTAGCTGGGTGTCGACCGTCAGCACATCGGCTTCGTTTTGCTGGTTGAGGATGGTCCGGTTGATCGTCTGGCCGTCGGCATTGAGCACCGGTGCGGGGCCGAAGCGCGAATACAGCGACTTGTAGCTCACCTTGCTGTCGCTCTTGCGCAGGTTTTGCCGGAAGGTAAAGGTGTCGTTGAGCTGGTACGAGGCTTCGTAGCCGAACATGGTTTGCTCGGCCCGGTATTCGTCGAAGCCCGGTTCGCTCATGAAGACGTTTGTCGGAATCTGGCCGCGCGGGGCCGGCAACACCGTGCCTTGCCAGGGAAAGAAGCCGACCGACGAGCCGGACAAATCTTTTTGCGCGGTCGCATACAGCGTGACGCGGGTGCGTGCATCTGGCCGCCAGGTCAGCGCGGGCGCCAACAGGCTGCGGTCGTCGGGCACATGGTCCACCTGGCTGCTGCTGGCCCGGCCCAGGGCGATCAGGCGGTAGAGCAGGGTGCCGTCGGCATTGAGCGGGCCGGTCAGGTCCACCGCCACTTGCTTGCGGTTAAAGCTGCCGACCGACAGGTCGATCTGCTTTTGCGCGTCCGCCTGCGGGCGCTTGGACGCCATGTTGACCAGGCCGCCAAAGCCGCCCTGGCCGTACAGCACCGAAGCCGGGCCTCGCACCACTTCCACCCGCTCGAGCGTGTAGGGGTCGGGGCGGATGTTGTTGTAGAAGCCGAACAGCATGCGCAGGCCGTCCTGGTACTGCACAAAAGCCGTGCCGCGGATATTGGCCCAGTCGCCGCGGTTGTCAAAACCGTAGGTGTTGGCAAAGACGCCCGGGGTATAGCGCAGCGCGTCTTGCAGGTTGGCCGCGCCCTGGTCCTCGATCAGCTCGCGCGTGATCACGGAGATGGACTGCGGCGTTTCATTGAGCGGCGTGTCCGTCTTGGTGCTGCTGGTCGAGCGGCTGGCCCGGTAGCCGAAAACAGGGCTGGTCGCGGTTTCCCTGGCGGCGTCTTCCTTGATCGTGATCGCCGGCAGGGTTTGCGCGCCGGCCAGTTGCGACAGGCACAGTGCCAACGGCGCTAGCGTGAGGCTCGCTATCGATTTTATAGCTGTATGCGACCGTAAAATAAGGGCTGGAGGAGGTTTTTGTTTAGATAAAGGGGAGAAAGGAGGCATGGTGCACAAGCTCAGACAAAGTTGCTGGCTGGCTTCACACCTTCTGGGTGTCGGCTGGCGGGTGCGGCGATCTTACCTCAATAATGAGAACTATTCGCATCTGTAGAGCTAAAAAATGTCGTGTCCGCCCTGGCGCAAGAAGGGCGCAACAACCGTCGACATGAAAAAAGCGGGGTCACCCCCGCTTTTCCAGCTTGCCGCAAGTCGGCGGGTTCAGCTCAGCTCGCCCATCTGGCTTTGCAGGTAGTTCTGGATGCCGACCTTGGAGATCAGCTCGATCTGGGTTTCCAGGAAGTCGATGTGTTCTTCGGTGTCGTCCAGAATGCCCTGCAGCAGATCGCGTGACACGTAGTCACGCACACTTTCGCAGTGGGCCATGCCGTCCTTGATGGTGGCCTGGGCACTGGTTTCTGCTTTCAGGTCGCAGGCCAGCGCTTCAGGCACGTCCTTATCAATACTGTTCAAGTACGAAACCCGGATGGATTTTGGATTCAGAGGGTTTACTGAGGAAGCGCTGGTTGACGAAGGGACTTCCCCCTCCGTTTGGCTTCAGCATTCTGACCAACGGCGCAGAAGATTGTTGTACAGGCCCGTGAGCCTGACGAGTTGCGGCTCGTCGTCGCCGTACTTTTGCCTGAGAGCCATCAAA
>NZ_JBDNGU010000146.1:0-24666 GCF_041689105.1 Polaromonas sp.
TGCAAATCGACCGCAGCGGTCCATTTTTCACCGTCTTTTTGTCCCATAGCTGGGCTATGGGTCTGCAAATCCGGCAAAAACTGTCCTCGCTGGGCCCGATTTTCGCTCTCGACGCCCCAAGTCCGACAGGCTCCTAGACCGGTACCGCAGTGGTTGTCTTCACCCGATCCAGCACAAAGCTGGTTTTGCAGTCCTGCACGCTGGGGTGTTTGAGCAAGGTGTCCATGATGAAGCGGCTGTAGTGCCCCATGTCAGCCACCACCACGCGCAGCAGGTAGTCCATCTCACCGGTCAGTGCCGCGCATTCCACCACCTCGGGCCAGGTCTGCACGCTGGCGCGAAACAGGTCCATCGGGTTGCGCTTGTGCGACTCCGTGTGTTTTTCCAGCCGCACATTAATGTACGCCGTCAGCCCCAGCCCGACGGCCTCGGGTTTGACCAGGGCCACATAACGGTCGATCACGCCGCTCTCCTCCAGCCGCTTGACGCGGCGCAACACGGCGCTGGGCGACAGGCTGACCTGTTCGGCGATCTGGTCGTAGGTAGCCCGGCCGTCGGCCTGAAGGCTGCGCAGTATGAGCCTGTCCAGCTTGTCTAATGCTTCCATGGCAAGTATTTTGCAGGTTTACTGCGGAACTGGCCAGATCAACGCCTCGATTCGCATAAAAAATGAGGGTTGACGCCTGTACAGTGAATCGTCTGTACCTTTTGGCATTTTTTGCCTCTTTGCCCTTTCAGTTCAATTGCCTGGAGACACCATGACTTCCACCGCCACGCCAGCAGTCAAAACCGCCACCGCCGGGTGGGACAACCCGATGGGCACTGACGGCTTTGAGTTCATTGAATACGCCGCACCCGATCCGGCAGCGATGGGCGCGCTGTTTGAGCGCATGGGCTTCAAGCCGATTGCGAAACACCGCCACAAGAACGTGACGCTGTACCGTCAGGGCGGCATCAACTTCATCATCAACGCCGAGCCCGACTCGTTTGCCCAGCGTTTTGCGCGCCAGCACGGCCCCAGCGTCTGTGCCATCGCCTTTCGCGTGCAGGACGCCAAGGCCGCCTATGAGCGTGCCATCACACTCGGCGCCTGGGGCTATGCCCACACCGCCGGCCCCGGCGAGCTGAACATTCCGGCGATCAAGGGCATTGGCGACTCCATCATTTATTTCATCGACCGCTGGCGCGGCAAGAACGGCGCCAGGGAAGGCGACATCGGCAACATCGGTTTCTTCGATGTGGACTTTGAGCCTCTTTCAAATGGGTCCGGCGCCGAACTGAACCCGGTGGGCCACGGCCTGACCTATATTGATCACCTGACGCACAACGTGCACCGCGGCCGCATGGCCGAGTGGTCGGGCTTTTACGAGCGCCTGTTCAACTTCCGCGAAGTGCGTTACTTCGACATCGAAGGCCAGGCCACTGGCGTCAAAAGCAAGGCCATGACCAGTCCCTGCGGCAAAATCCGCATTCCGATCAACGAAGAGGGCAACGAGAAAGCCGGCCAGATCCAGGAGTACCTCGACAAATACCAGGGCGAAGGCATCCAGCACATTGCCATGGGGTCCGACGACCTGTTTGCCAGCGTGGACGCCCTGCAACTCAGCGGCATGAAGCTGTTGAACACCAGCGACACCTACTACGAGCTGCTGGATAAACGCATCCCCGGCCATGGCGAAAACCTGGCCGAGCTGCAGTCGCGCAATATTCTGGTGGACGGCGCACCCGGTGAGCTGCTGCTGCAGATCTTCAGCGAAAACCAGCTCGGCCCGATCTTCTTTGAATTTATCCAGCGCAAGGGCAACCAGGGTTTTGGTGAAGGCAACTTCAAGGCGCTGTTTGAAAGCATTGAGCTGGACCAGATGCGCCGCGGCGTGCTCGAGGCAAAGACAGCCGCCTGAATTGTCATTGCGGGCGATGGTTTGTCATTGCGGACTCGATCCGCAATCCATGCCGCGCCAGCCCGCGATGGTGGTTCATGCAATATGGATCCCGGATCAAGTCCGGGATGACGCGAACAAGCCAAGTCAGCGATAGGGGCGAGACCCTGAATCCAGGAGTGATGAACCATGGCCACAGAACCTGTTGTTTACGGTGCCAGCGAGCGCCCGCCGCGCGGCGACTACACGCGCGCCGGCGCCGACTACACCTGCCCGCAGGACTACGACAGCTACACCGCAGCCGACCACGACACCTACCGGCGGCTGTACGCGCGCCAGGCCGCGCTGCTGCCGGGCCTGGCCTGCGACGAGTTCATAACCGCCCTGCCTTCGCTGGGCGCAAGCGACCACATTCCGCGCTTCGCAGACATCAACAAACGCTTGTGCAAAGCCACCGGCTGGGAAATCGTCACCGTGCCTGGGTTGATTCCGGAAGTGCCGTTTTTTACCCTGCTGGCCAACCGCAAGTTTCCGGTCACCGACTGGATCCGCAAGCCGGAAGAGTTCGACTACATCGTCGAGCCCGACGTTTTTCACGACCTGTTCGGCCATGTGCCACTGCTGTTCAACCCCATCTTCGCCGACCACATGCAAGAGTACGGCAAAGGCGGGCTGAAGGCCCACGGCCTGGGCGCTTGCGAGCAACTCAGTCGCCTGTACTGGTACACGATTGAATTCGGGCTGATCCAGCAAGCGGACGGCTTGCGTGCTTACGGCGCCGGCATCCTCAGCTCGTCCGGTGAGTTGCAGCATTCGGTGCAAAGCCCCGACCCGCAGCGCCTGCCGCAGGACATCGAACGCGTCATGCGCACCCGCTACAAGATCGACTGCTACCAGCAGACCTATTTTGTGATCAACAGCTTTCAGGAGCTGTTCGATAAAACTGCGCCGGACTTCACGCCGATTTATGAACGCCTGCGTGTTTTGCCAGAAATAGCGGCAGACGCGCGAGCCGCCGAAGAAGAGGCAATTCAGCACTAAAGCAACGGCCCGGCCCGCCAGCGCCACATCTGCCTGCCGCGATTCATCCAGACGGCGCCTCCTACAAAAGGAGGAGGTAAAATTTTGTTACTCCGTCTACGATGAGGCTCCCGTTGATCGAACTACCTGCCGCGATGACAAGAAACACCAAAGTGTTGCTGGTCATGGACGTGGTGGAGTCGGTCCGGATCATGGAGCAGGACCAGGATGGCTTTGTACGGCGGTGGCAACAACTCGTGGAAGAAGCGGAGCACAAGGTGCTGCCGCAGCATGACGGGCGCATTGTCAAAAGCCTGGGCGACGGCCTGATGCTGGAATTTGCCAGCGCCCAAAGCTGCGTCAAAGCCGCATTTGCCCTGCACAATTTCACCCGGAAAGCCAATGCCGGCGTACGGCCCGAGCACCAGATGCACCTGCGCATGGGCGGCCACCTGGCCAGCTTTGTCACCGACCAGCACGACATCTACGGTACCGACGTCAACCTGACTTCGCGCGTGAGCACGCTGGCGGGTCCGGGCGAAACCGTGGTCACTGCCGACATGCGCGACCAGCTGGCCCCGGTGCTGGACGCCGATGTGGAAGACCTCGGCGAGTGCCACCTCAAACATGTCAAGGCGCCGGTGCGCGCCTACCGCGTGGGCCCACCCGGTGATGCACCCATCGTCCCGGCGGGCAATGCCGTTGAACTGAACCTGCGCCCCACCATCGCGGTGATTCCGTTTGCCATGCGTAGCAGCGAGCCTGGTCATGAATTGCTGGGTGAGGCGCTGGCCGATGAGGTGATTGCTGCCCTGTCAAGAACTTCGGAATTGCATGTGATCTCGCGCCTGTCGACCACGGTGTTTCGGGACCGACGCGAAGCCGTTGAAGACATCAAAACGCATCTGGGCGCCACTTACATCCTCTCGGGCACCTGCCGCAGTGCCGGAACGCAGCTGGTTTTATTCGTCGAATTGATCGAAGCAAAGACGGGCCACATCCTTTGGGCGGACAACTTAAAGGGGCAAGTGCATGGCTTGTTTGCAGCCGATGATGAGCTGATTGCGCGTGTGGTCGCAGCGGCGAGTTCCTCGGTAATGTCACAACAGCTGCAACGGGCGCACAGCCAGGCCATACCCACCCTCGAGGGATACACCTTGCTGCTGGGCGCCGTCGCGCTGATGCATCGCACCTCACCCGCGGAGTTCGAGCGCTCCCACCAGATGCTTGATCACCTGATTGAACGCGGCCGACGCCATCCCATCCCCCATGCATGGCTGGCCAAGTGGTACGTCATGCGCGCGTCTCAGGGTTGGTCTATTTCACCCGACAAGGATGCGCGTCTTGCGCTGGACGCGACGCACCGTGCCTTGGACGTTGACCCGAACTGCGCACTGGCATTGACTATTGAAGGGATAGTTCAAAGCAACCTGCTGAAGAACCTTGAAGTGGCGGAAGAACGACATCGTTCAGCGATTGAAAAGAATCCAAACGAGTCCCTTGCCTGGCTCTATACCGGCATCATGCATGCCTTCAAGGGTGAGGGAAGCAAGGCGTTTGCCGCCACCGAGCGGGCTATTCAGCTGTCACCGTTGGACCCTTTGAAGTACTACTACGATTCTCTGGCCGCAGCATCTGCAATATCCGCGGAAAAATATCCTATCGCCATCAAGTATGCGCGTCGCTCACTGCAGGCTAACAAGATGCATTTGTCCAGCTACAGATCGCTGGCCATCTCGCAATCGCTAAACGGTGACCATGGAGAGGCGCAAGCGACGATCGGGAAATTATTGACCTTTGACCCCGGCTTCAGCGTTACCAAATTCATCGCAGGTTATCCGGGGGCGAAATCGTCACCTGAGTACATGAAGCATTTGGTGAGTGCGCTTCGTGTCGCAGGCCTGCCTGAGTGACGTTGCTCCGATTCGATTAACTCCAAAAAGGAATTTCAATGTCTGGTTACTCTGGCTATTCCGGCTACTCGGGCTACTCGGGCTACTCGGGCTATTCCGGCTACTCGGGCTATTCCGGGTATTCCGCAGTCGGCGCAACAGATCCGCTGATAGCTGATGCTCTGACAAAAAGTCGATCAGCCCTCACTGGCCCATTTCAAGGCGCAACGCTTCCCTTCTCGCTGCCCACCCCACTGGACAAGCCCGAACGCCTTGCCGATTGGGCTGTAGGCCCGAGGATGGCGGTATGCGCGCTGGAAATGCTCTCCGGCTTGCACTTCGATGTCAACCAAGGAAAAGCAGCCGTGACCCTTGGTTTCGTTAATCTGGACAAAAAGCCACTCAAGGATTTGACGCTGGCGCGCCTGGTACGCCCGAATGAAAAAATCTTCACGCAGCAACTGGACCTGGTTGCCAACTACGCGGAATTGCGCGAAGACCGCGGCGCAGAAGTTCTGGCGCAGATAGGAGGTGGCGCGGCTTTCTGGGCGTCGATTGTGGGGCTTTCCACCCACCGTCACAAATACACACTTGAACTGCTGGACCTGGCGATGTCCTTGGCGACCCATGTCGAAATGCGCTTCAAGCACGCGTTTGCTTGCGCCCGGCCGGTGGAACTGTCGCCACAGATTCAGCCGATGATCCCTACACCCGGCCACGCCACCTGGCCCAGCGGCCACGCAACAGAAGCCTACCTGACTTGCGCGTTGCTCCAGGCCCTGCTGCCACATGGCTCCAAGTACAAGGAGCAGCTGGAGCGATTCGCAGCCCGCTGTGCGGTGAACCGTACGGTCGCAGGTTTGCATTACCCCATTGACAGCGCGGTTGGGCGACTGCTGGGTACATCCCTGGCCGATTTTTTCGTGGCTCGCTGCACCGGCAATCTCAAGTTACATGAACGCGGCTTCAACGGCCCCAAATTCCATGGCCCCAAAGACACCGTGATCGATTTTGACCCCCGCGTGTCAATGACCGACAACCAAAGCGGCTACTACGAGTACGCGGTATCCGCTTCGGCCATTGCCGCATCGCCGCTACTCGAATTCATGTGGACCAAAGCCGCCAAAGAGTGGCAACCACTCAAGTAAGCTGTCATGACCTGGACCAAACTGCCCAAGGGCGAGTTCACGGGCATCGACTGGGCCGTGCCTGGTGCCACCAACGGTTTTGACCCTTACCTGATCTGGGCTGAAACCGACGACTTTTCGGGCTATGGCGACAATCGGCCCAAGTGGCTGCCGGTTGCTGTTGAACTCACGGCGGGCACCACGGTGCAGCAGCTGATTGGAGCGGCATCAACCAAATGGCTGCTCGTGCCGCCTGTGTACACCAGTCGGGCCGCTCCTGCGGGCCTGACGTTTTGCACTGCAAGGGTGAAGCCGGCTTTCTTCAAGCACCTTCAGCCCGGCGGGCGGCTGCATGCACTGGTCCTGCGCCTTGAGCTGGGTTTGCCAGCGGCCGAGTATGCCGGCGAACCCACTGGCCAACAGACCCCCGTTCAAGCAGCAGCACCCTCCGGTCCGCTGCTGTACGGCAAAGTGCTGGGCCTGATTGACGACAGCCTGGCTGTGGCGCATGTCAACTTCCTTGACGGCGGAAAGGCACGCACCCGCTACTTCTGGCGACAGGACGGGGTGGGCACAGGCCCGACACCTGCAAGCCTTGGTTACGGCCACGAGCTGACCGCCGCCGACATCAACTTAGCGATTCAGGCCAGCACCTACAACGGCCTGGTGGACGAAAGCGCGGTTTATGTCGCGCTGGGGCTGTCCACCCTGGGCAAGAAGATGCCCAAAGGCAGGCCCTTCTTCCACGCACTGGACACGTCAGTCAGCCACGGTACCCATGTGATGGACCTGGCGGCCGGGCCCCGCAGCCTGCTTGCGCAAGTGGCCAATCTGCCCCCGGGTTTTGACGCGCCGCCGAGCTGGGCGCTGGCAGACGACGATGCCAGCCGGGCACCATTGATTGCTGTGCAGCTCGACTACGACACGGTGCGAGATACCTCTGGCGGATCAATGAACGTGAGCGTCCTGGATGGCCTGCTGTACATCCTGTCGCGCTGCGCCGACGATGCCAAGGTGGCGGTGAACATCAGCTTCGGCACGCTGGCCGGCCCGCACGATGGCACCTCACTGCTGGAAGCGGCGATGGACGAGTTGATCGGGCTGCTGGGCGGGCGCCTGCAGATAGCACTGGCCGCCGGCAACAGCTACCAGCTGCGCACGCACGCCAACAAAACGCTATCAAAAGGTGAGCGCATTACGCTCAACTGGCAAGGGCTACCGGACGATTCGACTCAAACTTTTATGGAACTGTGGATTGAGGAAGACCGCGAAGGCCTGGAGATCACCATCACCCCGCCGGGGCGTGCTGCCTTGCCGCCACTGAAGTTTGGTGAATCAAAAATGTGGACGGATGGAGGCAAGCTGCCTGTGTGCGCCCTGATTTACCCCCAGGCCGTTGCCACGGGTCGGCGCGGCACTTGCGCCTTGCTTGCGGTCGCGCCAACCTTCAGTTTTGACAAGAAGGCCACGACCGCCCCCGGTGGCGTCTGGCAGATTGCGTTGACCAATACGGGCAAAAAACCGGTCACCGTTGACGCCTATGTGGAACGGGACGACGTGGTCATTGGCACCCGCAGTGGCGCGCGCCAGTCGCACTTCGAGGACAAGTGGTACGACACCAGCGGCAACCCGGACTCGTTCGTTGACCACCCCGACAACCCGAGCCCGATCCGGCGCAGCGGCAGCTTCAACAGCATCGCCACGGGGAGCAAGACAGTGTCTGTGGGCGGCACGCGGATCACCGGGCCGCACTGGGCACACTACTCGCCGCAAAAACCAGACCCCGACGCAGCACGGCCCAAGCGGCCGGGCGTGGTGAAGGTGCCTGATACCGAAGCTTTCAGCGACGAG
This sequence comes from Polaromonas sp., assembly GCF_041689105.1. Taxonomy (GTDB): domain Bacteria; phylum Pseudomonadota; class Gammaproteobacteria; order Burkholderiales; family Burkholderiaceae_C; genus Polaromonas. The sequence goes on from NZ_JBDNGU010000146.1 coordinate 7,771, forward strand.
AACCCGGCTTTGCTGGGGCTTAAAGCGGCGGGCACACGCAGCGCTGGCGTTGCACGGCTGGTCGGCACCAGCGATGCCGCCCCCCAAATCACGCGGAAAATATTTAACGCACTTTGAAAATGTTCGGGGACTACCAGCGAGCCGGCAGCTTTTTAAGCAGCGTGATGCGACGGATGCCGAGCTCGATGTAACCACCTTTTTCAAGATCCTTGAGCAGGCGGCTGACCATTTCACGCGAGGCACCGACGCAGTTGGCAATGTCCTGGTGCGTGATGGATTCCAGCATGGTGCTGTTGCCTTCGCCCTCAGTCGCTTCGCCGCGGCGTTCTTCGAGCAAGGCGACCAGTCGCCCATACACGTCGAGCAGCGCCATGTTGCGAGCGGTTTCTGTGGCGGCCCGGGCCCGCCGGATCACCTGAACCACGAGGTTGATGGCGAACTCAGGCTCTTCAACCAGATGCGCGCTGACATCAGAGCGGCTGAGCACCGCGCAGGTGCAGGGCTCGAGCGTCATCACCGAAGCGGACCGGGGGCCGCCATCCAGGGACATCTCGCCAAAATAATCGCCGGCGTTCACGGTGCCGTAGGTGATTTCCCGTCCGCTCTCGTCCATGGCAAACACCTTGACACTGCCTTTGAGCAGCACAAACAGGCTGTCGCCGGCCTCGCCCTCGTTGATCAGGACGGCATTTTTACGATAGGTGCGCTGCACCCCTCGGCGCGCCAGCGACCGCAACTCGGGAACCAGCGGGGTGTACAGGTCTTCATTGGAGGTGCTTGACGTACTCATGATGAGCCGTAATCTAGCACGTGGCGTGCCGTCAGTGTGGCCGTCGGCGCCAGAGACGGGGGTTTAGTGGATTTGAACCAGGTGAAAAGGCGCCACCGGTGGCAATACAGCCACCCGGTTCACCAGTTCACGGACACCACTGGAGCTGGTTTTGGCGCAAAGACTGCGCACATGGCTGCGCACGGTAGACACGGCAACCTTCATCTGGACAGCAATCTCCGGCGTGCTCAAGCCCCTGCACAAAATCGCCAGCACCTGCTCTTCAGTCTGGGTCAATCCGTAATTGCGGGCAAAAAACCCGAACATCCCTGATTCGCACACCTCGACACGCGAAAAGAAGACCGCAGTCCGACTTTTCCAGCCACCCAGCTCATGTTTGAGGGGCACGACCGCCAGCATCAGGCTCAAGCCGCCGCCCGTGACATTGATCAGGCTGCGTTTGCCGGCGCCGGCTTTGACCAAGGCCGATTGCAGCGTTTTACTGTCCGCCGGCGTGGTTGCCTGGAGTTCGTCGCCGACCTTGCCCAGCACCCGGCTGCGATTGAGCTCGATCCGGGCCGCCTGGTTGGCGTGAATAATCTGATTGCGCTCGCCGACCACAACAACGCCATGGGCCAATGCGTCAACCAACAGGGACAGGACATCCGGACTGGCATCGCCCAACTCCGGATTGGCAAGAAGCAGGGCCGGCTCCGCGAATCCGGCCTTCAACAAGGTGTTCATCTTCAATCGCTTTGTAGCCGTTGCAACTTGTTAAGCGTATAAAGCCTGAACGAATGATGATAGTGAATAAGGCGCCCGCTACGTGTGAACAATTTCACAAGATCAAACCAGCACCTGATGGTCACCTTTGGCGCCGGAGACAACTACAAGCGTGCGCCAACTTACCAAGTGAGGCCTACGCAGCGTTGACAAGGCCGTGAGTTATGGTCGTCCGACTTACACCCATGTGCTCAATACCGCTCTGGTCTGCGTCCAATACTCCTGCAGCTCGATAAATTGCTGGGGGGCATTGGCGGGTACACAGCCCGTCTTTGCCACCGCCTCCAGTTCCACGCAGACAGCCTGCATGGCGACAGCGCCCACATTGCTGGTCGCGCCAATCAGTGCGTGGGCGGCCCAAGCCAGCGCCACAGGGTCATCGGCGCGGATGCTCTGGTCTATCGCACTGAGCCTCTGGGAGGCATCGGCCATAAAAAGGCCAATCACCTCGCGGGTCATGCTCAGCTTGTCGTCATCGAACTCCTTGAACTGGGCGAGACGCTCAAGGTCCATCAGTTTGCCGTCCGCTCGACGCGCCGGCCTGACCGGCGCCGCCTGGGTAGCCGCCAGCAACGCGGGGCCCTCTGCCCGGTCGCGCACAGGTACTGGTCTGGCAGGTTTTCCCGATCCCTCAGCTGCAGAGGTCATTCTGGGTAACCAGCGCTCCAGCGCTTGCGCCAGCGCAGACACATGCAACGGCTTGGTCAGGTAGTCATCCATACCGGCGGCGGCGCAGCGCGCGCGGTCTTCGGGCGATGCGGCGGCGGTCAGGGCGAGGATAGGCGGCGCCTTGTTGCCCATCATGGCCTGTATATGCTGCGTGGCCTGAAACCCGTTCATGCGGGGCATGTTGACGTCCATCAGGACGGCGCCAAACCGCCAACCCGCGCCGTGGGCTCGCGCCACGGTCTGCACAGCCTCCCGGCCGTCCAGAGCGGTTTCGGACTGGTACCCCAGTTTGGCAAGCATGGCACAGGCCACCTTGAGGTTCACGGCGTTGTCGTCGACCACCAGCAGCGTCATGTTTTTGGCTTCGGGGCCGGGGGTGCCTGCGCTTGCGCGCCCTGGCGGCTTGTCGCTGCCCTCCCCCGAAAAGCAACGTATCAGCGTATCGAACAACTGCTTCTGACGAGCCGGCTTGAGCAAACGCGCCTTGAACATTTGCACAGCCTCCTGGCCAGGGGGCATGAACCCGGAGGTAAGCAGCACCAGCGGCACCGCAGTCAGGGTGCTACTGGCTTTGATGGCTCGCGCCAACGCCACGCCATCCATTTCGGGCATGTGCATGTCGGTGATGATGATGTCGGGTCGCAGGGATTTCTCCTGCGTCAGGCTCCGCAGGGCCTGGGCGCCGGAGTCGGCACTGCTCACCTGCATACCCCACATCTGCAGTTGGCGCGTCAGGACCCGGACATTGGTCACGTGGTCATCCACGACCAGCACCTGCTTGCCCTGCAAGGCCAGGGCGTCAAGGGTGGCCGACACGGCAGGCAGCTGCGCCGGCGGCGCCGGCGGCGCCTGGATGGTGAACCAGAAAGTCGAGCCCTTCCCCGGCACACTGTCCACGCCGATGTCACCGCCCATCAACTCGACCAGCCGCTTGCAAATGGCCAGCCCCAGACCGGTGCCGCCGTATTTGCGGGTGGTGGAAGCGTCAACCTGGGTAAAGGCCTGAAACAGCGAACCGATACGGTCCGCCGGGATGCCTATTCCTGTGTCAGACACACGGAACTCCAGCAGAACGAGTCCCGGATCATCGGCCTGGGGCAGCCGCCGGACAGTCACGGCCACTTCACCCTTTTCGGTAAATTTGACGGCATTGTTGATGAGGTTGATGAGAACCTGCCGGATGCGTGTGATGTCCCCGGCGATGGCTTCGGGCATCTCCGGCCATCCGCCGCCGCCCAACTCGGGCACGTCAACGATCAACTCCAGGTTTTTTTCCCGGGCCCGGGGGGCCGCGATATCGCAGGCTTCTTCAATGGCGCTGCGAGGACTCAGGGGTTCGGCCTCAAGATCAAGCTTGCCCGACTCAATTTTGGAAAAGTCCAGAATGTCGTTGATGACGGCCAGCAATTGATCGCTGGAGAGGCGAATGGTTTGCAAATAGTCGCTTTGCTCGTCATCCAGCGGTGTCTCGGCCAGCAGGGTGCTCATGCCCACCACGCCATTGAGCGGGGTGCGAATCTCATGACTCATGGTTGCCAGAAATGCAGCCTTGGCCCTGGCGGCCTGCAAGGCCTCCTCGCGGGACGCCAGCAACTCGGCAGTGCGCTGCGCTACCCGTTGTTCCAGCGTCTCATTGGCATCTTCGATGGCCCGGGTTTTGATCTGCACCTCGGCCCGATACCTTTTGAGCTGCTCTGCGCTGTCGTGCATCACCTGCGACAAGGCCATCACTTCCCGCAGATGGGTACCGCGGTCGATCCGGGGGACTTCTCCGCGCCCGAGTTGCTGGGCGGCCACACTGAGGCGCTTGAGCCTGCGGCCAATGCGATTACCCACATAAAGTGCGACCAGCGCACCCAGAAAAACAACTCCGCCGATCAAGCCCAGGGACAACTTCCAGGCGCGGTCAATGTCTGCAGTGAAGTCGCTTTCTGGCGCAGCCACCACCAGCGTCCAACGCAGCCCCAGCGATTCGCCAAACGGGCGCTGGACCATCATCAGCGTGTCACCCTGCAGAGCCAAACGCTGCAAGGTCGTGTTGCTGGCGACTGAATCCTCGCGCTTGCGGGAGCGCTCCAGCACGAGCGCAGCAAAACTTTCACGAATAACCCGATTGGCACTGTTCTGCGGACTGCGCCGCACCTGTTGGCCTTGCTGGTCCTCAAACAGGGGGTCCCCGGCGGATCCGGCAACCAGCAGGCCCGCCTCATCAACAATGAAAGCGGCCCCGCGTGCGCTGATGCGTTGTGTTTGCAGCAAGGCGGAAAGCTGCTGCAGATAGAGGTCCACGCCGAAGACGCCCGCCGCACCTTCATCGCTGTCATACACAGGCTGTGACAGCGTGACCAGCAGTTGCGGCTGGTCCGGGACCACCTGGACGGGTGAAAAAATGCGCCCCTTGGCAATCAAAGCGCCCTGGTACCAGTTGCGGGTGCGAGGCTCGAACCCCGGAATCGCCACCATCGGCTTTGTCCTGTCACCCGGGCGCCGGGCAGCAAAAGCCTGCAATACCGCGTCGTTTGGGGAGCGGACCAGAATGGTCGCCCCGCCAGCGTTGTTCTCTACTGAGAAATACTCGCCGCGGCTGTTGCCAAAATACAGTTGAGGCACATCCGGGGACTGTCTGGTCAGCGCAAACGCCATGGGTTCGAAGGCGGCACCGTGGCGCAGCCAGTCCCGGGCCTGTTCAGCTTGCGAGGCATTCAGGCGCTCGGGAAATAGACCATTGAGGACGTTGTGCGCCTGCGCCAGATGGGCCTGCGTGCCTGCCTGAATCTTTGCAGCAACATTAAAAAGAATTTCCCCCGCCAGATCCTGGACAGCCTGGGCACTGCTGCGCGCCATCAACGCAGCCACCAATGCCGCGGGCACCAACGCAAACAGCAAAAGGCTCACGACAAGAACTCGACGCAGGGAAAGTGTTCTCTTGGGCATAAACCTGTTGCGCCAATGCGTTCGTCGCTGCGACTGGATTGTCAGGCTTGCAGGGCCAGACCCAGCAGCTCCGCAGCATCAAGCGCCGCACTGCGGCCAGGCAAGGCAACCAGCGCCCGCCCGCCCGTGGTCACGCCGCCGGTGACGCCTCTCAACATGGCCACGCTGGCAGCAATTTGCCAGCCAGCCTTGTAAGCCTGTTTTTGTAGGAGCAAGGTGGCGCTTACGGTGTCGCCGACAGGCAAGATATGCATGCCGCCGTGCAGGGGATCTTCAAGTTTGGCCAACGCGACCGGACCGCTGTTCAATGCCACGCTGACGTCGAACCGGGGAAGCCGGTGGGTCGGAAATTGGCTGTGGATAAATTTCTGCACACGCCTGGCCGCATCCAGCAGCCCCAGTGCAGCACGGGCGGCACGCAGGCCGTGGTTGACGGAGTCCGTGTCGGTACTGTCGACAAAAACGACCAGCAAACCCTCGCCGACAAATTGCATGTGCTTCGCTCCGAACAGATGAACGGTATCACCGGCGTTGTTGTAGAACTGGCGCACGACATCGCTGAGCTCGGAACTCGACAATTTTTCAGCGAGTGCGGCGTAATGAAGCACATCCACAAACAATACAGTGGCATTGGAGAATTTTTCGTCGTCGCTGGTTCCGTCGGCGGAAGGCCACTTTTCACTCAGTTCCGAAGCCAGCTTTTGCTCGTACAAGTACGACAAGTGATGTTTCTGGTCTTCCAGCGCGGCCTGAACGGCCGCCTCCACCGCCATGGTCTGAACCGCCGCCTGCATCTGTCGCTTGTTGAGCTGGGCCGCTGCCGCCTCGCGCAACTCGCCGGGCCTGAAGGGCTTGGTGATGTAATCGTCTGCGCCGCTTGTCATGCCAATGCGCATGTGAGCCCGCTCCTGAAGCGAAGTCAACAGAACCACCGGGATAGCCATGATGGCAGGGTCCGCGCGCAAGGCCTGCAGCATTGCAAAACCGTCCATCACCGGCATTTGTACATCGCTGATCACCAGATCGGGCTTGTTCTGCCGGATCAGCGCCAGCCCCGACAGCCCGTTGTCGGCTGAAAGCACGTCATAGCCGTCTTTTCTGAGCACCGAGGCCACCAGCGTGCGTGTGGCCGCATCGTCTTCCATCAACACAATCAAAGCCATTGTTTATTCCAGGCGGACACCTCAACAAGAGGCAACTCCAGCATACACAATTCGTTACTGATTTGGCGGTCAGATTAATGCCTTGTGCGTACTTTTCCACAGTTAATGCCTGTCATCGCCAGCGTTTCAAGCATCACTTGGGGCAAGAAAGCCAGTTGCACATGAGCGGCCCCGCGCAACAGCCGATTATCGGCGCTGGGCAAAGCGGCGGTAGAGCTCGGAAACACAATATTGTCGCAGTTGGAGTACCAGCAGGTAAACAGACGATGCCGATGGGTCGGCATGCCTGCGTCCAGCTCTTGGTGCCACTGGCCCGTCAGCTGCATCTGGCGGCCATTGGCAACCCGGCTGAAGCGGGCGAGCCAGGTGCCGCGATGCGGCGTGCCAAGCGTTACCACATGGTGAATGCGATCCTCGGCCTTCATGGCCCGTAACCAGGCGCGCGCAGCCAACCCGCCCATACTGTGGCACACCAGCAGTGGCGGCAGACCCGTGGCCTCATGCACCCTTCGAACGGCTGCATCGATCAGCGGGACGTAATTGTCGATGGAAGAAAACGGCGGCTCCAGGTTGACGGCCATGTAGGCATGGCCGCTGCCCTGCAGTTGTTTCAGCCACGGAGACCAAAACCCGCGGTTGCAAAAAAAACCATGAATGAACACGATCCCGCGGCGACCTGGCACCGCAGACTCCAGCGCCAGTTCGTCAGGGAACAACTTGGAGCGAAAAGGTTGGCGCCAGCAAAACACCCAGGGCGTTGTCAGCGTTTCGCCCCACCAGGCTCCGGCCAGCTCCCGCCACGAAGGTTGTGGCGACGGGTCACTGCGGTTGACAAATCGCAGGGCGACAAACTCGACCGCAAGAAAGCCCGAATACCCCAGAATCAGAACCACCACACCGGACAGCGCCAGCACTGCAGACCATTCCCAGAAAAGCAGCAACCACACCAATGCCGCGACCAGCAAAGTGCAGGTAATCAGTTGTTGAAGGCGGGCCACCATGAGCAGCGCAATTCAGGCCAGGGCAACGGCGCGCCCGGTCAGCTTGCTGACCAGGCCCTGTGCCAGGCGGTTGGCTGTTCCGTAGACGGACAGTTGTGGGTTGGCGCCTATGCTCGTTGGAAAAATCGACCCGTCGTGAATTGACAAATTTTCCAGTTGCCAGTGCACGCCGTCAGGCCGCGTCACGCCCAGTTTTTCCTGGCCGGCCAGGCCGCAGCCGCCCATGACGTGGGCACTCACCATTTTGGTGAGCATGGGCTTCATCGGCAAGGCGTTCACGGCATCACGGGCCTGGGGCCAAGTCGTGTAGGACTGAGCCATTTCGTGCAGAGGCAACACCTGCAGGGCACCGGCGGCAAACTGGATTTCCATCATCGACAGCAGAGCGCGCCGTGCGCCGTCCATCACATAGTCAGTGAGCGGGTAGGCCAGCACAGCCGAGCCGTCGCCGCGCAGCCTGACCTGGCCGCCGCGAGACTGCTCATGGAACCCGTCGCGCAGCAGCGCCAGCAAGGTGTGGTTGTTGGGAAAGGTCTTGAGCAGGTCACGCTGGCTCTGTCCCATGCCAGGCACCGTCGACGCAAAAATCACTGGATGCAGAGGTGGTGCTTCGAGCTTGTAGCCGATCGGTCCGTCGATGGCCTGGGTGTTCAGGAAATGATCGGTGTAAATGGTTTGCGGTGCCCCATTCCAGGCCTCAACTTTCTGCGAGAACACGGCAGAACTCATCACCACCGGGTGCAAAAAGGTTCGGGCGCCCAGCCAGCCATGGGGATCGGGCGCGCCGGAGCGCAGCAAAACCGCCGGGGAGTTGATCGCGCCACCAGCAAGCACATAGTGCTTCGCTATTATTTTTGTAGCTGTCTGCCCTCGTTCCGTCTGGGCTGGAGCCCCATTTGGCATCACATTTTTGCAATACAAGGCGGTGACCTTGCCGTTGGCCAGTTCGAACCTCTCCACCTGCATCTCGGTCAATAGTTGCGCACCCAGATCCAGTGCTGCCGGAATGGTGGTTACCAGCATCGATTGTTTTGCATTGGTCGGGCAACCCAGACCGCAGGAGCCGAGGTTCCAGCAGCCTTTGACATTGCGCGAAATCGCCGCCGCCTGGATATTGAGTTTGGCTGCGCCGCGGCGCAGCAGGTCATTGTTTTCGTTCGGCGCGGTCAGCCAGGGCAGGATGTTCAGACGTTTTTCAGCCTGCGCGAAATAGGGTGCCAGCGCCTTCACGTTGTAGTCGGCCAGGCCAAATTCGTCCTGCCAATATTTGAGTGTCGCGGCCGGCGTGCGGAAGGAGCTGGTCCAGTTGACTGTGGTGGAGCCGCCGACGCAGCGCCCCTGCAGGATGTTGATCGCCTTGTCCTCGGTTTTGCGCGCGGCGCTTTCCTGGTAGAGCTGCGGATAGGCTTCAGACTCCTTCTGGTTGAAGTCGCTGCTGCTTTTGAGCGGTCCTTCTTCAACCATCACCACGCTCAGGCCCGCCTTGGCCAGCAGTTCCGCCGTCACTCCTGCGCCAGCGCCACTGCCAACAATGGCCACGTCGCAGACAATTTTGGCAGGCGCTGGACCCAGCGCGCCCCCCAGGACTTTCCAGCCACGCTGGAGACCGTCGCGGATCGGGTCCTGTAATTGACTCATGCTGCTTTCTGGATGGTTAGAGCTTCAGCGGGCCGGGATACCCGAGCTGCGGCCAGGTAGATGCATCTGTAAAGTAGGCGGCAGCCGTGATGTCGTGCAACGCGGCATACGCTTGCTGGCGCAACGCGAGACTGGACAGGCGCATGCCCTGGAGCGCTTGCTGAATGCCCGCTTCGGATGCCAGCGGCCAAGCCGTCCCCAACCCGGCCATCACGCGCCGACCGGGCGTGCTGGCCAGCAGGGACAACAATCGCGACAGCTCGTTCTGCGCGTGCACAGGTAGCGCGAGGGTCAGTGCATCGATCCGGGCAAGCAGCCCATCGAGCGCGGCTTCCCTGGCTGGCGCATCCGCTGGCAAGCTTCCCTGCAGCACCGCGCGTCCCACTGCCCTGAATACTTCGCGACCGCCTTCACCGAGCTTGCCGTCCTGCAAGCCGGTTTGCACCAGAGACGCGACACCCCCGGTGAAAGCCAGCGCGAGCGCTGATGCGGTGCCGAGCTTGAATAGGGTCCTTCTTTGCATGGGTCCAGTTTCTCACGCGTTCTATGCATTTCAATAGGGCGCCGCACCTAGATAAACTCCGTGTTTATATGGACGTCACCGCATCCCGTATTCATGAGGCCATGCAGGCTGTAGCACAGCTGCGGCGTCACCGCGTCGCCCATCCTCTGCTTGAGCAGGCCAGTGTCGAGGTCAAGCGCTTTCAAGCGCAGCGCTTCAGGGCAACCTACGCCGATCTTCTGCATACCCCCCGCTACCAGCTCGCCACCCGGTTTTTTCTGCAGGAACTGTATGGAGACGGAGACTACGCGCAACGCGATCAGCAGTTTGCCCGTATCGCCAGCACGATTGCGCGCCTCTTTCCGCAAGCCGTGGTCGAGACCGCAGCCTCGCTGGCCGAGGTGCATGCGCTTACCGAGCAGCTCGACGACCTGATGGCAGCGCAGTGGCTGCTAACTCCTGCACTCAGCCTGCACGCGCGTTACATCACATGCTGGCGCAATGTGGCAGAACGGCCAGCCAGAAACCGGCAGCTCCAGGTGGTGCTGCAACTCGGCCGGGAGCTGGACCGCCTGACCCGCATGCGCGGGCTGCGCAGCCTTCTGAAGATGATGCGGGCACCAGCTTCAGCGGCCGGCCTGAGTTCGCTGCAAGGTTTTCTTGAGGCGGGCTTTGATGCTTTCGCGGACATGAAAGGCGCACAGGAGTTTCTTGCCTTGATCGAAAGTCGCGAATCAGCCTGGATCGCGACCCTGTTTGACGATGACGCTGTCACCTGCGAGACGAAATTGCATCAACTGCTTGCCAGCACCCCAGCGCATTAGGGACAAGCCCCATACACCGAAGGCTCATGTGCTTTCACAATGGCACACAAGGAGTTTTCATGGACAAGTTTTGGCTCAAGAGTTATCCCGACGGTGTTCCGCACACCATTGATCCCGAGCAGTTCCGCTCGCTGAATCAGTTGCTGGAAGATTCCTTCAAGAAAAACGCGTCCCGGCCATTTTCGGTCTGCATGGACCGCTGGATGTCTTACGGCGAACTCGACGAGCTGTCCTCTGCGATGGGCGTCTGGCTGCAAGCACAGGGGCTGGAACCCGGCGCCCGGGTGGCGATCATGTTGCCGAATATTCCGCAGTTTGCGGTGACCATGGCGGGCATCCTGCGCGCGGGTTACACCTGCGTCAATGTGAACCCGCTCTACACGGCCCGCGAGCTCGAGCACCAGCTCAAGGATTCTGGCGCGACAACCATCGTGATTCTCGAGAATTTTGCGACGACCCTTGAAGCAGTCATCGAAAACACGTCCATCAGGAATGTGGTGGTCGCATCGATGGGCGACCTGTTGGGTTTCTGGTACGGCCAGTGGATCACTTTTGCCGTGCGGCATCTGGCAAAAATGGTGCCGGCCTACAAGTTGCCCCTCATGGGTGGCCGCACCGTCACGCCTTTCAAGCGGGTGATGGCACAAGGACAGGGCAAGACCATCAAGCCAGCACAAAGCGACCTCGATTCCATCGCTTTTTTGCAATACACCGGGGGAACCACTGGACTGTCCAAAGGAGCGGTGCTGACACACCGGAACATTGTGGCGGCCGTGTTGCAGGCCGAAGCCTGGTTCACGCCGGCGCTGCGCCGCGTTGGCGATGTCAGCAAGACCAACGGCATTGCCGCCTTGCCGCTTTATCACATCTTCGCGCTCACACTCTGCCTGCTCGCGATCCGCTGGGGCTCCCACCTCACTTTGATCCCCAATCCGCGGGACTTCGGCAAATTCATTGAAGTTCTGAAGAAGCACCCGTTTCACATGCTCCCTGCAGTCAATACCCTCTTCAACGCACTGCTGCAGCATCCACAGTTTCAGTCCGTGGACTTTTCCAGTCTCTGTGTTTCACAGGCCGGCGGCATGGCCGCATCCGAAGGCACAGCCAAACACTGGCTGGAAGTGACCGGTAGCACGATGATCGAAGGTTGGGGCATGAGCGAGACCTGTGCCATCGGCACCAACAACCCCGTGCTGAACAAAGGATTCACCGGGACCATTGGCCTGCCCTTGCCAGGGATCGATATTGTCATCAAGGACGACGATGGCAGGTCGCTTCCTATCGGTGAGTCTGGTGAAATTTGCATCAGAGGCCCGCAGGTCATGACAGGGTATTACCAACAACCTGCAGAAAACGAGACAGCCTTCACGCCAGACGGGTTCATGCGCACCGGGGACATCGGCATCATGGATGAGCACGGCTACACGAAGATTGTTGACCGCAAGAAAGACATGATCATTGTTTCTGGCTTCAACGTTTTCCCCAATGAGCTTGAGAATGTGATTTCAATGTGTCCGGGCGTTGTCGAATGCGCAGCAATCGGAATCGTGGACGATAGTCAGGGCGAGGCCATCAAGGTTTTTGTGGTCAAGAACGATCCCACGCTCACGGAAGAAGCCCTCGGCGAGTATTGCCGGCAGCATCTCACCGGGTACAAGCGCCCCAAGTACATCGAGTTTCGTGATGATTTGCCAAAAACCAACGTGGGGAAAATTCTTCGACGTGAGTTGCGCGCCTTATCCTGACCCCCTTGACGGATGTCATTCATGACTGACGACAGGCTTCCGCAGGGCGTGAGCGTTTTCGAACGGGGATGGTTGTCGTCCAACAATGTTCTTATGCTCGGCTCGGCCTCAACCGCCCTGATTGACAGCGGTTACAGCACGCACGCCAGGCAGACACTCGATCTTGTTGATGCTGGCTTGGGGCAACGCTCACTCGATTTTCTTCTGAACACGCATCTACACAGCGACCATTGCGGTGGCAATGCGGCCCTTCAGGCCACTTATCCAAATCTGCAGACTTTGATTCCGCCCGGGCAAGCGCATTTCGTTTCCTCCTGGAATCCGGTCGCCCTGACCTATGCGCCCACGGGGCAGCTTTGCCCGCAGTTTCGGTTCAGCGGGCTGCTGCTTCCTGGCGGCGAAATCCAGCTTGCGAACAGGGCGTGGCAGATCCACACAGCAGCCGGCCATGACCCCCACTCACTTATTCTTTTTGAGCCCCAGTCCCGCACGTTGATTTCAGCGGATGCGTTGTGGGAAAGTGGCTTCGGGGTGATTTTTCCCGAGCTTGATGGAACGAACGCCTTTGACGAAGTGGCGGCGACCCTGGACATGATCGAGCAGTTGGCGCCTCGCACCGTTATTCCCGGTCACGGTGCAGTGTTTGGTTACCGGCCCGAAGTTCTGGCTTCTGCCCGTCAACGTCTGGATGCCTTTGTCAGCAACCCCAGCCGGCACGCGCAGCATGCCGCCAAGGTTTTGCTCAAATTCAAGCTGCTCGAGCAGCAACAGTTGCGCTTCGCCAACTTTGTGGAGTGGTCGAGGAATACCAGCTATTTCGAGCAGATCCGCTGTACCTTTTTCGCGTCCACACCGCTGGAGATCTGGATAGAGCAGCTTACAAATGAGTTGGTGCGATCAGGCGCGGCCCGCAGAAACGGTGAGTTGGTCTCCAACGCTTAGTCCAGCGGCGTGATGCCCCTTTTTTCTGCGCCGCTTTTGCAGATAGGCTGTTGTTGTCTGCGGCATGCGGCTGTCTCTGGGTAAGCGGCCAGCGAACCCACCCTTGACACGCGGAAGGAGCCGACGGCGTAGAGATCAGATGCTGGCGAAGGCGGGCGCCCAGCGATGCGGCAGCAACTCACCGATACGGTTGTTCGGCTGCGTAGGCAGCCGAGTCAGCACATCCTTCAGGTAGGCATACGGGTCATGCCCATTGAGCTTGGCTGACTGGATCAGGCTCATGACGGCCGCCGCCCGCTGACCTGCTCTGAGCGAGCCCGCAAACAGCCAGTTGTTTCGTTTATGAGCAGCTGCTCATAAACGAAATAATGCGAACTGCACGCTTATGCGAAGTCGAACAGTCAAGTCCGGCGGTCAAAGACTGCGCTGGACTTCACATAAAAATTGGCGTCTCCTGCGGTGGCAACCCCACTTCAGGAGAACATCATGGATGCATTCAGTTCGGTTTCCGCGACATCAGCAGCATGGCTGCGCGATAGCGTCTTCGCGCCGTTCGTGCACGCGTACGTTGAACATCTGACCTCTCGGCGGTACGCGCCTGGGACCACGCGGGCCTACCTCGGCTGCGTTGCGCACTTCGCGCACTGGTGCCGCAGACGATCGCTTGATCTTGGCGATCTGCAAGGCCCCCTCAGGGGCTTCGTTCAAGAGCACTTGCCTTATTGTGACTGTGCGCGGCGCGTGCAGACGGACCCTCGTCAAGTTCGGGCAGCTTTGAGCCACCTGCTGACAGTCCTTGCCTGTCATGGCGTATCAACTGTCGCTGGCCCAGTTTGCGCCACCGACTCCGTGCTACAGCGCTTTGACGAACACCTGGAACAAGCCCGGGGTCTCGCGGCCAGCACACGGCATAGCCGACTTAAGATTGCCCGGTCGCTACTCCTGCGCACATCCTCGGCCACGCCCAGTGCGTCGGAGCTACGCCAGTTCATCGCCGGAGAGCTCGCTCGGGTATCGACGGCCAGCGGCGCTTCGCTGGCAGGTGCACTGCGAAGCTACCTGCGCTTCCGGGCGTTTGAGGGCGACCTGGTCGACCATCTGTTGCCCGTGATCGCATCGCCAGCCCGTTGGCGGCTGGCACCGTTGCCGCAGACGCTGTCGGCGTCCGAACTCGATCAACTGCTCAACGCATTCCCACTGAACTTGCCGTCACGCCTGCGCGCCTTTGCCATCGTCCGCTGTCTTGTTGACCTGGGACTGCGCAGCAGCGAAGCCATCAACCTCAACCTGGACGATGTCGACTGGACAGCTGGCACACTGTGCGTCGCCCACGGCAAGTCCCGCCGTGCGGATGTGTTGCCCCTGCCCGAATCGACCGGCAGAGCCATCGCCGAGTACCTTCGTTCTGAGCGGCCCAAGACCACCAGCCGACGAGTCTTCGTTCGGCACGTCGCACCAGTAGACCACCCGGTCGGTGCCGACGTGGTTCGCAACACCGTGCGAGCTGCATACCTGCGCGGCGGATTGCCATACACCCGGGTCCACATCTTGCGCCATACGCTGGCCAGCCGAATACTGGCAACTGGCGGCACGCTCAAGGAGGTGGCTGATGTGCTGCGTCACCGCGAGCTCAACACTTCGATGATCTACGCAAAGGTCGATCAAACTCGTTTGGCCGCGGTCGCGATGCCGTGGCCAGGGAGTCCAGCATGAACGCCGCGGGTTCATTGATGGAGGCGGTGCAGCGCTACCTGCAGGAGCGAAGACAGCTTGGCTTCGCATTGATCGCACCGACCACGGAGTTGAAGCGGTTCGCTCGCTTCGCCGACAGCCGAGGCCACGAAGGTCCGATCACCCTGGAGCTGCAGATCGCGTGGGCGCAAGAGCACGTCCGGCGCACCAGTGAGGTGACCGCAGCACGACGGCTGGAGATCACCCGACCGTTCGTTGCCTACTACCGGCAGTTTCAGGTTGCCTCCGAAATACCGCCAACGGGTGTACTCGGACGGGGGCACCGCCGACTGACCCCACACATCTACACGGACGAGGAGATCCAAGCTCTACTTGATGCCGCCGGTGGCCTAAGACCGGCTGGCGGCATGCGTCCGCTCACATACTGCACGCTGTTCGGGTTGATCGCCACCGCTGGCCTCAGGCTCTCCGAGGCGTTGCAGTTGAAGGTGGGCGACGTCGATCTGGAAAATGCGACCATCACGGTGCGCCAGACGAAGTTCCACAAGTCGCGCTGCCTGCCCATAGCCGCCAGCGCGGTCCAGGCGCTGGCTCAGTACCGGGATCGCCGTAACCGGCACGCCGACCCCGGCGCAGCAGCACCGTTCTTCGTAACACGCAAAGGTGGCATCCTTCCCAAGCGGACGGTCGAGAGCGTGTTCGAACGCATGAGGCCGAGCCTGCAGTGGCAGACCCGCGGCGACCATGCACACCCGCGTATCCACGACCTTCGGCACACCTTCGCAGTGCGACGCATTCAGCGATGGAATGAGGCTGACGTGTCAGTCGAGCACGGCATATTCTGGCTATGCACATACCTGGGCCACGCGAAGATCAGCGACACGTACTGGTACCTCACCGGCGTGCCGGAGCTCATGGAGTTGGTCGGCTCGAAGTTCGAGCGCTTCGCTTGTGAAGGAGGTCGTGATGAGTAAGCTGTCATCGCCGACGTTCGCGAACCTGGTGCAGCAGTTCTTTACCGACTACATGACCCAGCAGCGCGCACTGAGCCCGCGAACCGTGGCCTCCTACCGCGACACGTTCGTTCTGATGTTGCGCTTCGCGCATGAGCAACACGGCAAGGCACCGACCGACTTCCAACTGACCGATCTCAACGCGAAGTTCCTGCTCGACTTCCTCAATCACCTTGAGCAGCGGCGCCACAACTCAGTGCGCAGCCGCAACGCCCGTCTGGCGGCAGTGCGGTCGTTCCTGAAGTTCGCCGCCGGGCACGATCCTGCACACCTGAGCGTCATCGAACAAGCGCTGGCGGTGCCGATGAAGAGATTTGATCGCAAAATGGTCGGCTTCGTGCCGAACGAACAGATGCTGGCCGTGATCGACGTGCCGACCGACACCTGGATCGGTCAGCGCGACCGCCTGATGTTGACGCTGATGTTCAACACCGGCGCGCGGGTCTCGGAGGTCGTCGCCGTGCGTCTCGTCGACGTGGTGCTCGGACCAACGTCGAGCGTCCGGCTGCACGGCAAGGGCCGCAAACAGCGAACGCTGCCTCTATGGAAGACGACGGCTAAGGCCATCAGAGATTGGCTGGCACTGAATCCCAGTCTGCAGGCCAACTCGCCGCTGCTGCCTCGCCGAGACGGAGTGTCGATGACCCGCGCGAACGTCGCGCAGCGCTTGAAGCTGGCCGTGGATGTCGCCACCCTGCGGCACCCCGAGTTGGCAAAAATATCGGTTTCGCCGCACGTCATCAGGCATTCCACGGCGATGAGCCTGCTGCAGTCCGGTGCAGACCCCTGCGAGATTGCCCTGTGGCTAGGGCACGAGAGCCCATCAACGACTCACATGTACGTCGAGGCCGACCTTGCGATGAAGGAACGCTCTCTTGCTCGATTGAAGGCGCCAGGCATCAAGCAGGCCCGGTACCGACCACCGAAGGCCTTGCTGGCGTTCCTACAGGCACTGTGATTATGCGAAGTGGTGAGCGATAGCTCACGTCGCCTCTTCGAGGGCGGGAGCGCAGGCATGGTCTGCTGACTTCGCATAAGCGCACAGTTCGCATTATTTCGTTTATGAGCAGCTGCTTATAAACGAAACAACTGGCTGTTTGCGGGCTCGCTCAGAGCTGGCCAGCGGGCGGCGGCCGTCATGAGCCTGATCCAGTCAGCCAAGCTCAATGGGCATGACCCGTATGCCTACCTGAAGGATGTGCTGACTCGGCTGCCTACGCA
>NZ_JBDNGU010000147.1:0-8098 GCF_041689105.1 Polaromonas sp.
CATCCAGCTCATCAAGGCCAATGCCCGTGGGTTTCGCAGCTTCACCAACTACCGGGCAAGAATTCTGTTTCATTGCGGTAAGTTGGATTTGGGTTGGGCGTGAGGAAAAATTCACAGTGAAATTAACGAAGAGCCGCTTTTAACAATCACGCCTCTGGGAACGCCCGAGAACATGGCTACACCGCGCCTTGCGCCGTTAATGCCAACGCCCACTGGGCGTGCGCCCGGCTGCAAAACGCCAACCAAAATTTCTGCCATGCGGTCCTCGCTTACTGTTTTTGTATATCCACAGATTTTTCCTCTTCCAAGCGCAACTGACCCGAGATCAGGCGCGGGAGCAGGATGTCGCGTAGGGTGGCGAGGGTTTGGGCTTGCTTTTGGTTTTCAGAAATTTTTGCAAGCAATGGCTCTGATAAAGAATGAAATGCTTTCATGACTTTGCTGTCGGGAACGATGCACAGCAAACCCGAGACTACATCGGGCCGCACTGCTGGATACGCCCCACCGTCCGCAACATGAGCCAGATGCTCAATGCTTGCGTCTTGCGTCGCCGCAAGAAAAACAAACTCGGCGTTCTCGACAGCAGATGGCCGCAACACTGCAAAGCCCGTGCTTCCGGTCAAATTTTCAATAGGTTCATGGATAAACGCAAATGAGCGGTTGCCAGGGCGAACGGTGCCAACTATGGTGTCGCCTGTTCGTAAAACTCGTCTCGCCCGACTCGGTGCGTCGTCAAAAACGTAGTCCGCAATTGAAGTAATCTCGTTATCTTTCGTGTTTGCCAAATCGACATAAGCAACACTAGCCGGCTGATTTCTGGCAGTCCACGACTCGGGGTTCAGGTCGGACAGATCGGCCAATGTCCCAACCCGCCACCCTCTCGGCACCAAGCCCAACGCCGACTCCTCGAACCCATCCGGAAACAGCGCCGCTGTGGCATCGTCCATGCCTTCGGGGATGCGATCTTCCATCTTTGCGCGCACGGGGTCAAAATCGACAAACCATGACTTGAACAGCGCTTGGGCGATGGCTTCGAGCGTGGCGTTGGTTTCGCGCAGGAGGGTGATGCGATCGTCGAGGGCACTTACGAACTCGGCAATAACCCTTCTTTCTGATTCGGGGGGCATCGGGATTGGTAGCGCCCGGACATCTTTCAAATTGATCGTGGTTTGAACAGTCGTGTTTGCACGGCTACCAAGTAAGTACTGCGAAAGCGGGGAGCGAAGACATATCGCTATCCAGTCTGGTTCGATATGTGGCAACGGATGAATAACCGCGACAGCCCGAGCTACATTAAATCCGGCCAACTGCTTCGGAACGACCACAACCTGCCCTACAGAGCCTACGACGGTCAACAATACTTCCCCCCCACACAAACGCGTTCGACTGTATTTCGACTCGATCTCAGGCGCGATGTACATCACGTCTGACAAATCCAGATGCCGATCTCTGAAGTTATTTACGCGAATAAGTGGCTTTCCAGCCCCCAATGCCGCACCGGGTTGAACGACACCGTAGGTTATGGAGTTTTTTTGGCTGCAGGTGTCCAGCGGTGCATAGGTCCAACCATCTGGAAGGATGGGTAGATCAAAACTCATACCCCAGCCCCCCCAGCTTCCGCCGAATCAAAACATCCAGCTCAACCCCCTTGGCCATCTGCTCACCCAGCTTTTCAGTGAGCTGCTGCATCTTGGTGGCGAAGTCTGCGTCGTTGTCCTCGACTTCTTCTGCGCCGACATAGCGACCGGGGGTCAACACATGGCCGTGCTGGGCGATTTCGGCTAGTTTGACGCTTCGGCAGAAGCCGGGGATGTCCTGGTAGGTGGCGGGAGCGGGGACGCCCTCACCCCTGCCCTCTCCCGGGGGGAGAGGGAGTAAGGCGGGGTCGCCACGCCAAGCGGCTACGGTGCTTTCGATTCGGGCGATCACTTCATCGGTGAACTCGCTTTGCACGCGGCTGATCATGGTGGCGAGCTTGCGGGCGTCGATGAACAGTACTTCGCCCTTGCGTTTTGTTTTTTGCTTGACCAAAAACCACAAACACGCCGGGATTTGCGTGTTGAAGAAAAGCTGGCCCGGTAACGCGACCATGACTTCGACGACATCGGCCTCGACCATGGCGGCGCGGATCTGGCCTTCGCTGTTCTGGCTGCTGCTCATGCTGCCATTGGCCAACACGATGCCGGCGCGGCCCGTGGGTTTGAGGTGGTGCAACATGTGCTGCAGCCAGGCGTAGTTGGCGTTGCCCTGCGGTGGGTCGCCGTGTACCCAGCGGGCATCGCCCGTCAGGCCGGCGTGCCACCAGTCACTGATATTGAAAGGCGGATTCGCGAGGATGAAGTCGGCGCGCAAGTCTTTGTGCTGGTCGCGCGTGAAGGTGTCGGCCGGCTCTTTGCCCAGGTTGAAGTCAATGCCGCGAATCGCCAGATTCATGGCGGCCAGGCGCCAGGTGGTGGGGTTGGCCTCTTGCCCGTAGATGGAAACGTCACCTAACTTGCCGCCATGCGCTTCAATGAACTTTTCAGACTGCACAAACATGCCGCCCGAGCCGCAGCACGGGTCATACACCTTGCCGCTGTGCGGCGCGAGCACGGCGACCAGCGTTTTAACAATACTGGCCGGGGTGTAAAACTGCCCGCCGCGTTTGCCTTCTGCGCTGGCGAACATGCCGAGAAAGTACTCGTACACCTGGCCCAGAATGTCGCGCGCCACGGATGGGTTGTCGCCAAAGCCGATGGTCGAGATCAAGTCAACCAACTCACCGAGCTTGCCGTCGGGCAATTGCGCACGGGCATAACGCTTGTCCAGAATGCCCTTGAGCTTGGGGTTCTCCGTTTCGATCAGCGTCAGGGCTTCGTCAATGCGCTTGCCAATGTCGGGCTGCTTGGCGGCAGAGCGCAGGCTTTCCCAGCGGGCGGCTTCGGGCACCCAGAAGACGTTGACCTCTTTGTAATAGTCGCGGTCTTCCAGCTCCTGGGCCAAGCTCTCGGCGGTGGCACCTTCAAAGAAGTAATCGTCCTTCGGATTGGCCAGCCGGGCAGCGACTTCGGTGCGGCGGGCTGCAAAGGTGTCGGAGATGTATTTGACGAAGATCAGGCCCAGCACCAGGTGCTTGTATTCGGCGGCGTCCATGTTGGCGCGCAGCTTGTCGGCCGTGGCCCAGAGTGTTTTTTTGATGTCTTCGACCATGCGGGGGCGTGTGTCCAGTTGCTGTTGGCGTTGCCGGATTATGCAGGGCGCCTCCGCCAGATCGCCACCGGTCGGCCATCAGCCCGCGCAAGCTGCCGCGAGTGGTCGGCAGGGAGCGTCGATGAACATCATTCGCTCCTGTATTAATAGCTACCAACGCAAGCTGGACGAGGGCTGGAGGCCAATTTTGTTCTCAATGTGTGTACTCTAGCCGCAACAGGCTGCTTCTCACCGGCTTTCCGGCTCGGCCATGCGCCGGGGAATATCGCGCTGGTTGTGCAGCACGCGCCAGACGTCAATGTGGTCGTCACGCTCCAGATAAAAAACCAGAAACGGGTAGGTCGCCAGCGGCCAGCTGCGCAGGCCCGGCAAATCCAGCTCATGCGCGTAGCGCGGCGATCCGGTGGCGACGTTGCGGCTGATGTGCCCATAGGCCTGCGCCAGCGCCTCAACAAAACCCAGCGCCGCATCGGGAGCCTGTTCTGCAAGGTAGTGGTCAATGGCGTTCTCCACATCAGCAGTGGCCTGCGCGCGAGGGACGACAGGTTTGGCCGTCAAGACCTGGCACCGGGCCGGGCTGGCTTGGCTGTGGCACGTTCACGCAGGGCGTCAAAGTAGTCGGCGTCTGCCCTTGCGCCCGGCGCAGAAGCAGCGCCCTGAAGCAACAACTCCCGCAACTGACGGCGCTCCTGGTCTGTGCGTATCAGCTCGCGCACATACTCGCTGCTGGTGCCGTAGCCACGCTCAGTCACCTGGGCATCAACGAATGACTTGAGCGTGTCGGGCAGGGAGATGTTCATGGTGGTCATGCGCCAAGAATAATGATTTTGGCAAAATTTGGCAAGAAACGCCCCAAGACGACACCACGGCAGCTTGACCGCTGGGTAAATCTAGCCAAGTTGTACAATTTGGACAGTTTGAAGGAGTTTGCTCATGATCACCGTCACCTCTGTGGAAGCCCAAAACCGCTTTGGCCAGTTGCTGGACACCGTGCAGCGTGAGCCGGTCACCATCACGCGCCATGGGCGCACCGCTGCGTTTATTGTGTCGCCGCAGGACATGGAAGAACTGCAGGCCATCCGGCGCAAACGCTTGAGCGCATCAGAAGCCTTTGCGGACTATTTTGCAAAGGCCGACGCGGCGCTGACGCCCGCCGCGCGCGAACTGACCGATGAGGACATTGTGCGCATGGTGAAAGAGTCGCGGTGACAGATCGCCAGCGGGCGATCATCGACACCAGCGCCCTGGTTGGCTCCTTACTTCGCCCGAACTCGGTTCCGCGGCAGGCCATGCTAAAAGCGATCCAGACACATGATCTGTGCATGAGCAAAAGTACGCTCGGCGAACTGCGCACAGTGGTCGAACGACCCAAATTCAACCCGTATCTGTCGTTGGCGGACCGGTTGCTGTTTGTTGAAACTCTGGTGGAGCGCGCTCGTTTTTGGGAAGTCGATTCGAGTAGCGAACGGCTCGCCGAAGGCGCTTGCCGCGACCCAAAGGACGCGAAGTTTCTGGCGCTTGCCCTGGCTTGCCACGCGGCACACCTGATTTCCAGTGATGCAGACTTGCTGGTCCTGCACCCCTGGCAAGGCATTCCCATCCTGACGCCCGCCCAGTTTCTGCAAAGCACCGAGGAACGGCCATAAGCCCGCACAAGGAAGTCAGCTTCGAGAACGAAATCTGCCAGCATCTGGCCAACGATGGCTGGCCACCTCACCATCGCCTTAGACAAGGTGACCTTAATGAAAAAGCGGCATCCTTTGCTCTTCTTTTAATACCTGCTTGTTCCCGTCAGATAAGGGCTGGAGGCCTAAAAGACTAGTAATCCAGGCCATTCACCGCATGACCAGCCCGCCATCCACAAACAGCGTCTGCCCGGTAATGAAACCGCTCCAGTCTGATGCCAGAAAAAGTACCGGACCGGCCACGTCGTCGGGGGTGGCGATGCGGCGCAGCGGGGTTTGGGCGGTGATCATGTCCTTGACCTCTTCTTTGGTCTGCCGACTGGCGGCCGTCGGGTAGACCAGGCCGGGGGCGACGCAATTGACGCGTATGCCCAGCGGGCCCAGCTCGGCGGCGAGGTTTCGGCTGAAACCGACCAGCGCCGACTTGGCGGTGGTGTACTCGTGATAAGGCAAGCTGGGACGCTCGACCAGGTCGCTGGCGATGTTGACGATGGCGCCCTGGCTGCGCTGCTTGAAATGCGGCAGCACGGCCTGGCAGACGTTGAAGGTGGCGCGCACGGCGCCGTCGATCTGCTGCTGGTAGTCGGCCCAGTCCAGCTCCCAGAACAGCTTGCGCCGCTCGGGGTCAAAACTGTAGGCGGCAAAGGCGTTGTTGACCAGCACGTCGATGCGGCCGGTCTCGGCCAATACCTGCGCCACCATGGTGTTGACAGCAGACGCATCGCTGACATCGGCCTGCAGCGCCCAGGCGTCGCCGCCGGCTTTTTTGCAGTCGGCCACCACCTGCGCGGCCGCAGCGGTGTTCTGCAAATAATTGATTACGACCAGCGCGCCTTCAACGGCAAAGGCGCGCGCTATGGCGGCACCTATGCCGCGGCCGGCGCCGGTGACCAAAACCACCTTGCCCTTGAACTTCATGCTGGGACCCGTCCTTACTTCGGCGGCAGCAGGTCTTGCATGACCACGTCGGCGGCCTTGAACTCGCGCTGGACCATGCCGAGCTTTTTGTAGCTGTCAGCGGCTTTCTGGAACATGGCCATGTCCAGCGCGCCCAGGCCGCGCGCCTGCGTGGTGGCCGAGACGCTGGCTGCATTGCGCAGCTTGATGATCTCGATGTTCACCGCCGGGTTCTTGCCGTCGATGGCGCGTTTGACCGCCAGCGCGGCGGCTTCGTCGGGGTTGGCGATCATCCAGGCCATGCTGTCGCGGTACGCGGCGAGAAAGCGTTTAAGCACGTCTTTTTTGGTCTGGTAGGTTTCTTCGGTGACGACAAACATGTCGCTGGAAATGTTCAGGTGGTCGCGCACAGCGATGACGTTGACCTCGCCCAGGCCTTTTTGTTTGCCGACGAGCAAACCGGTGTCGGTGGCGGCGGTGGCGTCGACTTGGCCCTGCATCAGCGGCGCGAAGTTGAGCAGGCCGGTGACCACGATGGTCACGTCAGCCTCGGTCAGCCCGGCCTGCTGCAGCAGCACCAGCAGGTTTTGCCGCGTGCCGCTGGACAGGCTGTACACGCCTATCTTCTTGCCCTTGAGGTCGGCCGGTTTGGTGATGTTGCTGGATTTGAGCGCAACCACGTTGAAGACGTTCTGCGGGTAAATGTCGTAGATCGCGCGCAGCTTTTCACCCTTGTCGAGCGCGGTAAAAAAGGAGCCGGGGTCGGTGAAAGCCACGGTCGCCCGGCCGGTCAACATGTTGCGGATCGCGTCGCCGCCGCCGGCGCCGGGCACATAGCCGAGGTCGATGCCTTTGGCCTTGAAGAAACCCTTGTCTTCCTCGACCAGCAGGTTGGTGATTTCGGTGATGGGCTGGCTCCAGCCGGCCACGACGACCTTGTCGGCGGCGTGGGCCAGGCCGCCGGCCAGCAGTGTTGCTGCGGTCAGGCCGCGAAGAAGAGAGATCAGGCGTTGCATGGTTTTAGTCCTTGGTTGATTCTTTTAAATGCGGCCAGAGCAGCAGTCGCTCCAGCCCTGTGGCCAGTTGATACATCACCAGACCGAGCGCGGTGATCAGCAGCAGCACGGCAAACATCAGTGGCGTGTCCATCATGGATTGCGAGGCGATGATCAGCGCGCCCAGGCCCTTGCTGCCGCCGATGAACTCGCCGACTACCGCGCCCACCAGCGCCAGCACCACGGCCACGCGAAAGCCCGCCATGATGACCGGCAGGCCTGAGGGAACTTTCAGGCGCAGCAGGGTCTGGGCGCGCGTGGCACCCAGCATGCGAAACAGCTCCAGCTTGCGCGGCTCAACCTGCTGCAGGCCGGTCAATGTGTTTTCCATCAACGGAAAAAAGCAGATTAACGCGGTGATCACCACCGTTGATGTCATGCCGAAACCGAACCAGACGATGAACAGCGGCGCCAGCGCGAGTTTGGGCACCACCTGACTGACGAGCACATAAGGAAAAAACACGCGCCGCAGAAAGGCCGACTCCGCCATGACGATGCCACCGACAAAACCAGTGATACACCCCAGCGCCAGGCCCAGCACCAGCTCGGTGCCGGTGTGCAGCAGATGCGGCCAGAAATAGCCGCTGCGCAGGCCGCTCCACAAGGTATCCCAAATCACCGAGGGCGCGGGCAACACCAGCGCTGAAAGCCGCGAGCCGCGCGCGAGCATTTCCCAGGCCAGCACCAGTGCAACGAACAGCACCAGGCTGGACAGGCGGCCCAGTACCGCACGGCTCAGCATGCAAGCACCCCGTCCATGGCTTTCCGCACCTGCGCGCACAAGGCATTGAAAGGCGCGCCGTAACGCAGTGCGTGTCGGCGCGGCCAAGGCAGGTCCACCGTCAGATCTTCGGTGATTTTCCCGTCGGCCATCACGGCCACGCGGTCAGCCAGATAAACCGCCTCGCTGATGTCGTGCGTGACAAAAAATACCGTGGTCTGCGCCAGCCGGCAGATGCGCAGAAAGTCGTCCTGCAACTCCTCGCGCGTGATGGCGTCCAGCGCCGCAAAGGGCTCATCCAGCAGCAGCAGCGAAGGTGCCAGCAGCAGCGCGCGCGCAATCGCCACACGGCTTTGCTGGCCGCCCGACAGCTCCGTGGGAAAGCGCTGACCCAGACCGGACAGACCCATCAGTGCCAGCAGCTCGTCGGCGCGTGCGCGGTCAGCCGGCAACGGCCGGCGCTGCAGCGTGGCCGGCAGCAGCACGTTGTCCATCACGGTCTTCCACTCCAGCAGGGTCGGTGACTGGAAGACAAAGCCGAGCTGGCTGCC
>NZ_JBDNGU010000148.1:0-83769 GCF_041689105.1 Polaromonas sp.
CGCAGCCGACTGGAGCCCATCAAAAAGGTGGTCAAGATGCTGCGCCGTCACGAGACCGGCTTGCTCAACTTCAGCCAGCACAGAATCAGCAATGCCTGTGCTGAAGGATTCAACAGCGCCATCCGGCTCATCAAGGCCAATGCCCGTGGGTTTCGCAGCTTCACGAACTACCGGGCAAGCATTCTGTTTCATTGCGGTAAGTTGGATTTGGGTTGGGCGTGAGGAAAAAATCACAGTGAAATTAACGAAGAGCCAAACAGGTTGGATGGCAGGCCGATGACGGTATCGATGTGACCGTCCTTGAGCAACTTGGTGCGGATGCGTTCCTCGGCCCCGCCACGGAAGAGCACCCCATGCGGCAGGATGATCGCCATCACGCCCTCATCTTTCAGGAAATGAAAGCCGTGCAGCAGAAAGGCAAAGTCCGCCGCCGACTTGGGGGCCAGGCCGTGGTTCTTGAAACGCACGTCGTCCGCCTGGGCGTCGTTCGACTCCCAGCGGTAGCTGAACGGCGGGTTGGCCACGATGGCGTCAAAGGCGGGCTTTTTGGCCGGGTTCAGCTCGCGCAAGATGTCCCAGTCGTTGGTCAGCGTGTCGCCGTGAAAGATTTCGAACTCGGTGTCCTTCACCCCGTGCAGCAGCATGTTCATGCGCGCCAGGTTGTAGGTGGTGATGTTCTTTTCTTGCCCGTAAATCTTTCCAATACCATGCGGCCCCATGCGCTTGCGCACGTTCAGCAGTAGCGAGCCGGATCCGCAGGCAAAGTCCATCACGCTTTCCAGCCGCTGCTTGACGCCGGTTTTGGGCTCCTGGCTGTCCAGGGTGACGATGGTGGAGAGGATGTCAGAGATTTGCTGCGGCGTGTAGAACTCACCCGCCTTCTTGCCCGAGCCGGCGGCGAACTGGCCAATCAGATATTCGTAAGCGTCGCCCAGCGCGTCAATGTCGGTAGAAAAGTCCGCAAGCCCCTCGGCAATCTTCTTGATGATGGTGCAAAGCTTGGCATTGCGCTCCGGGTAGCCTTTGCCCAGCTTGGATGAACCCAGATCAATTTCAGAAAACAAGCCTTGAAACGTGCTCTCAAATGATTCTGTCTCTATGTATTTGAAGCCCGCCTGGAGCGTGTTGAGCATCTCGCCATTCTGGGTGCGGGCCATGTTAGCGATGCTGCTCCACAGGTGCGGCGGCTGGATAACGTAATGCACCTTGCGGCGCATCTGTTTCTCAAATGCAGTCACGTCGTCCGGGTTGTTGGCGTACCACAGGGCCAGCGGCACGCGGCGCTTGCCGCCCTCTTCCTCGTTGTTCACTTTTGGGTAGTCGCTGCCCAGCTCTTTCTTTGCAGCGGCCTCGTAGTTGTCTGACAGATAGCGCAGGAACAGGAAGGACAGCATGTAATCGCGGAAATCGTCCGCGTCCATAGCCCCGCGCAGTTGGTCGGCAATGGCCCACAGGGTCTTGCCCAGTTGTTTTTGGTTTTGTTCGGTCATGTTGGGTTGTGTCTTATTCGGTGGATGCGTCGGGCAGGTCCTGGAGCGCACCGATCAGGCGCTTTTCCCGCTCAATCTCTGCAATCAGCTCTTCCTCTGTTGGCAACACCCGCTGGTATTTGGAGGCAAAGAGCTGCTGACTCTCTTTGATCACCGAATACTTGACGACGGTTTCATCCTTGCTATCACAAAGAATGATGCCGATGGTCGGGTTGTCGTCCTCGCCGCGCTTGAGGTCATCGAACATGCGCACATACATGTCCATCTGACCAATGTCCTGGTGGGTTAGCTTGCCCGTTTTCAGGTCGATGATGACAAAGCACTTGAGCAAGTAGTTGTAGAAAACCAGATCAAGGAAAAAGTGACTGGTTTCGGTGCTGATGCGCATTTGGCGCGCCACAAACGAAAAACCCTTGCCCAGCTCCAGCAAGAACTTTTGTAGCTCATCAATGATGGCTTGCTCCAACTGACTTTCTTTGAGTTGGCCGGACTCGGGTAGCTGCAAAAACTCCAGCACATAGGGGTCCTTGATGAAATCCAGGTGTGCGGCTTTGTTTGCAGAGCCTGAGGATTGTGTTTGGGTGGACAGCAGACGCTGATAGTCCTTGGTCTGGATATGCCTCTCCAGCTGGCGCACAGTCCAGTTCTGAGCCCGTGTTTCCTTGCAGTAGTATTCAATGGCTTGCTGAGAATCGGTCCGAATGATCAAGCGCAAGTGGCTCCAGCTCAATTCTCTACACAGCGTGTAGAGAATCTGCTGATCAGGAAAGACCCGGTAGAACTGGCGAAAGTTGTACAAATTGGCATAAGAAAACCCCTTGCCGAAATCTGCCGTCAGAGCCATAGACAGCTCTTGCATCAACCGCGTGCCGTACTGGGCCTTGTGCTGCCCTTGCAGCTCCTCTTGCACGATCCTCTGGCCGATCAGCCAGTATGCCTCGACCATGGCCGCATTCACTGCCGACCGCGCTTTGCCGCGTGCTTGCTCCAGGATGTTTTTGATATCTGCGTGAAAAGCAGTCAATTCGGTCATGCAAGCATCTCCTGAACTGCCGGGGATTTCTTGACGGTTGACCTTTGATTCCCGGCTGCGGCAGTTGTCAACTGTTGGTTGACAACTGAAATTTGGGCCCGTAGGTCTTCGGTGCTGTAAATAATCGGGGCGCTCATGTCCTACTCCGCATGCAGCACAAAGTTGTACTTTGCTATGAGGCCGCTCATCACCTCTTCGAAGATATCCAAGTTGTCTTGAACGACGATGTCCGACTCGTAGTAGTAAACCTTCTTGTGCGACAACGCATTGACAATGTCTGCAACTCGGCTCGGCTCGTTGATTCCGATTTGATTCAGTACATAACTGAATTGCCCAACACCCAGGAACGATGCCACGTTCTCCAAAACCTGCCGCAACAACGCGAAGTGGTATGCACGGACGTCTTTGGCCCCGCGAGCCAGGGTCAGTACTTGAAGCACGCGCAGGTGGTACAAGAACACGTCGTTCCGGCAGTTCTCCAGTTCAAGCTCACCCGACTTCGCGCTCAAGATGTGCAACTTGTAGAGAGGCTTATTGTTCTTCTTGAACTTGTCGCTCTTTTCGCCCTTCGTAATCCAGTCACTCAGAATTGAGAACAGTCCAAGGTGGTGCGTTGTGACGATAATCTTGCGTTTCTCGAACTGCTTCTCAATGAGGTCGTACAGGGTCGCCGCCGTAACGAAGATGTTGTGGTCGTCCAGGCTGGAGACTGGGTCGTCGATAAAGAAATGGCGCGACTGTTTGTTGGCCCAGCCCTCAACTTCGAACAACGCGAGAAAAAAACACCAGACAAAAATTCTCTCTTCCCCGCGCGAAATCTTGATAGGCGGCTGCGGCAAGTCCGGGTTCTGGTTCGGGATGAAAAACGTAATCGACTCGATCCCCTTCTCCGGGTCGTCTTCATACGGGTCGAATGCAAACCCGAATTTAGGCTTATAGGCGTTGAGCTTGTCGCGAACGTTGTCCTCTGTCATTGAGGAGTGGAACTTGCTGAGACTACTTGGCAAAACGGCTAGCCGAACATTGGCCCCGTCGTTCTCTTCATCGTTGTTCCAGACAAAAAGATCTTCGCTGTAAGCGTTGTAGTAGACGCCGGTGTGGCTGCCGTCCTCTTGCTTGGTAGCGTTCTTGTATGCGACGCTGAGTTGCGTCTTTCCGGTCGCGTTGAAGGCGTACATGAGCATGATCCGCGCAGGATCATCCAGAAGCGACTTAGCAATGTCGTTGAGCATCATTTGAACGCCACCGGATATGGGAAGAGTTTTTGCATCAAACCCCTCTTGTGTATCTTTAGAGTTTCGAGTTGATGGGTTTCGGCAAAGATTGTTTCGTCGAGTGAGGACAGGCAATATGCGGTGCGCTTCTGCTCAGGCAATTCTGGCGTCATCAATTCGACAGACGAGAACAGCGATTTATTGACGATGGGAACGGCCTGCCTCCCTGCGAGGTTGGCAATCTTTTCTGCAATGCCGCTGAGCGCGTAGTAAACAAACCCTTCAAAATTCTCTGAACTCGGTATGACTGCATTGATTTGTTGGTTGGTGGCGCACTCTTCTCTGTTCTGTGCAATTTTACCAATAGTGGAGCCAATGCAAACGAACAAGATGCTGTCGGCCTCTATCGGGCGAGTCCCACTAAAACCAAGCGCAGTCAAGGTGGTTTTTGTCTTCTCAATGAATCTGCTGTCAGAGATATCTGCAGGCGAAACAAAAAGCCTGTCCCCACCGTAGTATTCCGGCTTGGCCGTGCTGGGGGTACTTCCAGTCACGACTTCACCGAGTTGCCCGATTGATTTGGGCGCCCAATCCCCCGCATCCCGAAACTCAGGAAACCGCAAACGCGGTTGGGTTTCGCCTTCGCGGGGGAAAAGCTGCTGCATCTGCCCTTGTTTATGGGTCTTGAGCGCGTCTACTTTGCGGGCTTGCTCGGCGATCAGCTCGTCCAACGAACTCAGGCAGTCGGCGATTTTTTGTTGTTCGGCGAGTGATGACTTCCCATTGGGGAGTGGAACAGGGAGTGCGCGCAGGTCGCTATCGTTAATGCTCAACGAACCGTGAGCACGAGCACCGACTTGAATGAACTTTCGCAACCACTGACCATGCAAATTTCCTTGGAACAGGTAATTCAGATAGCGAGGGTCTGGTGAATCCCCAATGACGCGGAAGCAGGTAAATATGCTGTTTGGCACAGCGGCAAGCTTGTCGCCAGAATACAGCGCGAGGAATCCCTCTGGGTACTCTTTGGTCGCGCTCTTGTTATAGGCAAAGTCGTATGGCTTTAATACCAAGTAGTTTTTGTAGGAGTCACCGGCAATGACTCGGCCAAACTTGTCCTCCTGGCTGACGAGTCCAACGCCGGATGTGATGCTCATGGGAACACATGTCTTGTCGCCAACCTTCTCCGTGCTGATCGAAGCTAGGGAACCCAGTTTTTCCTTTGTCCACTCACCAGCCCCCAGAAACTTCGGAAAACGCAGCGTGGGCACCAAAGATGCCTTTTCTTTACTGCTCATACGCACTCAGCCCAGAAATCTCACGCCCCTGAGCGCGTTTTATTAGCAAAGGCACCAGCTCTTTCATCAGCGCCAGTTCAGCCTGGGCACGGGCCTTCCAGCCCAAATCCAGCGGGGCCATGAGGTCGCTCAAGGCTTCGCCATCAAAAATCATGCGCTGCAAGATGCCGTCCACAAAGGCCTGCAGTGCGGCCGGGGCCAGCTGGTGCTGGGTGGCAATGGCGGTCAGCTCGGTGCTGTCTTTTTCTTTCTTGAAGCGGGTGTAACCCTCGCGGATGGCAGTCTCACTCAGGCCTTCCCCCGCCTTCAGGGTGTTGATGTAGGCGGCTATGTCGTCACGCTCGTTCATGAACTTGGCGTCGGCCTGGATGAGTCCAATGAGCTGCTCGCGGCTCATCTTCTGCTTGCCCGGCCCTTGCTGCGAGAAGCGCGACATGAGGCCCATGATGTAGTCATAGTCGACCACGGCGCTGGCAAACAGCACAAACTCAAAATCGAGCTGGTCCACGTCGGCCGCGTCGCCGCCTGCCTCTTTGTCGCCCCTGCCTTGTTGCGCCTTGAGGCGTTGGGCCGTATCAAGGTACACACCACGAAAGCCTTGCAGGTCTTCTGCGGGCAATATGTGCTCGATGGCGGTGGCGTTGTCGTCGGTCAGGTCGGTGTACTGGTCGAGCTGGGTTTTGAGGCGCTGCACTTCCTTGAAGTGGCTGATAAAGGCGGCGCGGGCATCATCGCCCTTGAGATTGGGCACGGCCTCGGGCGCGCAGGCCAGCCCTTGGGACTGCATGAAGTCCGCCAGCCTGGTAACAGCAGCGTCCAGCTTTTGAATGACGACCGGGGCCTTGTCCACCAGCCAGATTTCGCGGGCCTGCTCACCCGTCTTCTCGCCCGAGAACAGGGCAATAGCAGCGTCGACATTGCCTTGTTGCTGGCGAAAGTCGAGGATGTTGCCGTAAGGCTTGGTGCCGTTGAGCACGCGGTTAGTGCGTGAAAACGCCTGAATCAAACCGTGGTACTTGAGGTTTTTGTCTACGTACAGGGTGTTCAGGTACTTGCTGTCAAAGCCGGTGAGCAGCATGTCCACCACGATGGTGATGTCGATCTTATTGGCAGCTGGAAAGTCGGCATTGGGCCACTGCTGGTCTTTGATGCGCTGCTGCACGTCTTTATAGTATTCGTCGAACTCACTGACAGTATGGTTGCTGCCGAAGCGGGCGTTGTAGCTGGCGACGATGGCCTTAAGAGAGGCCTTCTTGCCCTCGGGGTCCACTTCGTTGTCTTCCTTTTCTTGCGGCAGGTCTTCCTGAATTTGCTTGACATCGGCATCGCCCTCGGCGGGCGGGGAGAAGACACAGGCGATGTTCAGCGGCTGAAAGTCGGGGTTGGCAAGCTGTTTGGCGGTTTGCAGCACGGCAAACAGGCCGTGGTATTCGATGGCGTCGTTGATGCTGTTGGTGGCCAGCAGGGCGTTAAAGCGGCGCCCAGCGGTGGCGGTGTCGTGCTTGGTCAAGATGGCTTCGATGACGGCTTTTTTGGCCAGGGCCTCGCCTGGCTTGGGCAGCTTCTTGCCTTCGGGTTTGAAGTAGTCCACATGGAAGCGCAGCACGTTAGCGTCTTCAATGGCGTGGGTGATGGTGTAGGCATGCAGCTGCTTTTGAAACAGGTTTTCTGTGGTTCTGAACTGCCCTTCATCCCCTTCGAACTGCTTGGCCGTGGCATTCTTTTCAAAGATAGGTGTGCCGGTAAAGCCGAAGAGTTGCGCCTTGGGGAAGAACTCCTTGATAGCATCGTGGTTCGCGCCAAACTGGGAGCGGTGGCATTCGTCAAAGATGAAGACGATGCGCTTGTCGCTCAGCGGCTCTAGCTGCTCTTTATAAGTGGCTTTGCCGTGTTTCTTTTGCTGCTTGTTGCGCTTGCTGGTATCAATCAGCGCCAGGCCCAGCTTCTGGATGGTGGTGACGATGACTTTGTCGGCATAGTCGTCAGACAGCAGCCGGCGCACCAGCGCGGCGGTGTTGGTGTTTTCCTCCACGCAGCCTTCCTGAAAGCGGTTGAACTCCTCGCGGGTCTGGCGGTCAAGGTCTTTGCGGTCCACCACAAAGAGGCATTTATCAATGTCCTCACGGTCTTTGAGAAGTGTGGACGCCTTAAAGGACGTGAGCGTTTTGCCGCTGCCGGTGGTGTGCCAGATATAGCCGTTGCCGCAGTTCTGCTGAATGCAGTCCACGATCTGCTTGACCGCATACACCTGGTAGGGCCGCATCATGAGCAGCTTTTGCTCGCTGGCCACCAGAACCATGTAGCGGCTCAAGGTTTGGCCAAGCGTGCATTTGACGAGGAAGGTATCGGCAAAACTGTCGAGCTGGGTAATCTTGTTGTTCGCCTCATCAGCAAACTGATAAATCGGCAAAAAGCGCTCGTCTTGGTTAAACGAAAAGTGGCGGGCGTTGTTGTTGGCGAAGTAGTAGGTGTTAGTGCGGTTGCTAACGATGAAGAGCTGCAGAAAGCACAGCAGGGTCTTGGTGTAGCCGTTGCCGGGGTCGTTTTTGTAGTCAACGATCTGTTCCATGGCGCGGCGCGGGTTGATGCCCAGGGTCTTGAGCTCAACCTGCACGCATGGCACACCGTTGATGAGGATAAGAACGTCGTAGCGATGGTGGCTGTTGTCGGTGTTGATGCGCAGCTGGTTGACGACCTCAAAGGTGTTTTTGCACCAGTCTTTGATGTTGACCAGGGTGTAGTTCAGCGGAGTACCGTCTTCGCGAGTGAAAGCATTTCGCTCGCGCAGGGTGCGGGCGGCGGTAAACACATCCGGGGTGACGATCTCGTCGAGCAGCCGCGCAAACTCACTATCGGACAGCTTGACGCGGTTGAGGGCTTCGAACTTTTCACGGAAGTTGCACTCTAGCGAGGCGCGGTCACGAATGTCCGCGCGGTACTCGTATTTGAGGCCTTGAAGCTTGCCGATGAAGCCGTATTCGATCTGCTCCTCTCTGACGACAGGACTCGGTGCGCGGGACGGCAGGTCGTAGGGGAGCTTGGATGAAGGCATGGATTGGCGATTGTCGTGATCGACTGATTAAGGGCTGTGCGCTTTGTGGATTACCCACGATTGTGACCGTTCAGCCTACGCATTTCTACCACCTCCACAGCAAAAAGCCCGAGCCGGTAAAGGCTCGGGCGTTGCAGGGGCGCCAGGATGCCTGTTCTACTTGCGCACCGGTGGTAAATCCGTACAGCTGCCATGCGCCACTTCAGCCGCCATGCCAATGCTCTCGCCGAGCGTCGGGTGCGGGTGGATGGTCTTGCCGATGTCCACCGCGTCGGCGCCCATCTCGATGGCCAGAGCCACCTCGCCAATCATGTCGCCAGCATGCGTGCCGACCATGCCGCCGCCCAGGATCTTCCCGTGGCCATGGGCCTCCGGGCTGTCGTCGAACAACAGTTTGGTCACGCCCTCATCTCGGCCATTGGCAATCGCGCGGCCGGAAGCCGTCCACGGGAACAGGCCTTTTTTGACCTTGATGCCTTGCGCTTTGGCTTCGGTCTCGGTCAAGCCCACCCAGGCGATTTCGGGGTCGGTATAAGCCACGCTGGGGATCACGCGGGCGTTGAAAGCGGCGCTGGCGAGTTCTTTGTTGCCTTGCAGTTCACCAGCAATCACTTCGGCGGCCACATGGCCCTCATGCACTGCCTTGTGTGCCAGCATGGGCTGGCCGACGATGTCGCCGATGGCGAAGATGTGCGGCACGTTGGTGCGCATCTGGATGTCGACGTTGATGAAGCCGCGGTCGGTCACGGCCACGCCGGCCTTCTCGGCAGCGAGCTTCTTGCCGTTGGGTGTGCGGCCCACGGCTTGCAGGACCATGTCATAGGTTTGCGGCGCAGGGGCGGTGCCGCCCTCTTCCGCTGCGGCAAAGCTCACTTCGATGCCGGCCTGGGTCGCCTTGGCGCCCACGGTTTTGGTCTTGAGCATGATGTTGTCAAAGCGTGGCGCGTTCATCTTCTGCCAGACCTTGACCAGGTCGCGGTCGGCGCCCTGCATCAGGCCGTCCAGCATCTCGACCACATCCAGGCGCGCACCCAGCGTTGAATACACCGTACCCATTTCCAGGCCGATGATGCCGCCGCCCAGGACCAGCATGCGCTTGGGCACTTCTTTGAGTGCCAGCGCACCGGTGCTGTCCACCACGCGCGCATCGTCCGGCATGAAAGGCAGGTGCACGGCTTGCGAGCCCGCAGCGATGATGCAGTTTTTGAACGCGATGGTCTGGCTCTTGCCGGTTTTTTCCTGGCCTTCGGCACCGCTGGTTTCATCGACCTGCAGGTGATTGGCGCCGACAAAGGCGCCGTAGCCGCGCAGCACCGTCACCTTGCGCATTTTGGCCATGGCAGCCAGGCCACCGGTAAGCTTGCCGACGACTTTTTCCTTGTGCGTGCGCAGCTTGCCAATGTCCAGCGTGGGTTCGCCAAAACTCACACCCAAGCTGTCAAAGTGTTTGACCTCGTCCATCACGGCGGCCACATGCAGCAGCGCCTTGGACGGGATGCAGCCGACATTCAGGCAGACGCCGCCGAGGGTGGCGTAACGCTCGACCAGCACCACCTTCAGCCCGAGATCAGCCGCGCGGAAAGCCGCTGAATAACCGCCGGGGCCGGCGCCCAGCACCAGCAGGTCGCAATCGAGGTCGGCATTGCCGGTGAACGTGGTGGCGGTGGGAGCGGGGACACCCTCACCCCGGCCCTCTCCCGCAGGAGAGGGAGTTGATGCCGGCTGTTTCATGCTACTCCCTCTCCCGCTTGCGGGAGCGGGCTGGGGTGAGGGCGCAGCGGCGGGGGCGGCAGCGGCGGCGGCCTCCAGCAACAGCACGACGCTTCCCTGCTTGACCTTGTCGCCCAGCTTGACCTTGAGCTCTTTCACGACGCCGGCCTGGCTGGACGGGATCTCCATCGAGGCCTTGTCGCTTTCGACCGTCATCAGGCTCTGGTCTGCCTTGATGGTGTCGCCAGGTTTGACCAGCAGTTCAATGACGGTGACCTCGTCGAAGTCGCCGATGTCGGGGATCTGGATGTCTATCAATGCCATGTCTCTTTTCTCCGCTTGAGGGGTCGGGGTCAGCTTACTTTTTGAGCTTGACCGTGAACAGTTCCGCCGGGCCGGCGGAGTTTTTGTCGAATTCGCAACCGGCGTTCATGCCGGCCATCGCCACTTCGCGCGCCGTTTTGGCCTTTTCCCAGGTCGCGTGCATGGCACCCAGCGCAAAGCTGCGTCCGGACCCTATGCCCCAGAACTCCTTGAACTCGAACACCTCGCGGTAGCTATACAGCCCATAGATGCCGCTGGCATTGGCGATCAGCACGCTGAACTGGCTGGACTCGTAAGGGTCGTTGTCGTCTTCTTTGGTCTGCAGGAAAAAAGCCTCCTTGAGCACCGGGTGCACCTTGTTGAAGGTGTCGAAGACCTCGTCCTTGCTGCCAAAGCGCAGCTGGTCCTTGGGCAGGGTGGCCAGGGCCTTGCGCAGCACCGGAAAATGCGCCACCGTACCGGCCATGCCGATGTAACTGGCGCCAGCCGGGGCATCCACCTTGAATATCTTGCTGTTGACCTCGTAGCGGCTGCCCAGACGCGTATCGCCAAAGGTGATGAGCGCGTCCGTGGCAATCACCGCCTGCCCGGCCTTCCTGACCACCACAAGGGTCGTCATTCCGGCAATCCCTTCAAGCAGGGGCCGCGGGACTGGCTCCGCCAGACCGCAGGAGCAGCGGCCCCCTCGGGGCTGGCGCCTTCGGCTCCGAACCTGCTTGAGCAGGTTTGGACAGGCGCCAGAAGCGAAGCCTCTGGCGAGCGGCGGCCTGCAAGGTGCAGCGAAGTACACGAAGTGACGAGCGTGGGGGTCAAAGCAGCACGCGGCGGAAGTCGGCCAGGATGGAACCGAGATAGGCGTTGAAACGAGCAGCACCGGCGCCGTCGATCACGCGGTGATCCCACGCCAGCGACAGCGGCAGCATCAGGCGCGGACGGAAGGCCCCACCTTCGTGGCTGGCGTCCCAGACCGGCTCCATCTGGCTCTTGGATACGCCGAGAATGGCCACTTCAGGCGCGTTGATGATGGGTGTGAAATAACGCCCCCCAATACCGCCCAGCGAAGAGATGGTGAAGCTCGCGCCCTGCATCTCGGCCGGCGCCAGCTTGCCGTCGCGCGCTTTTTTCGCCAGCTCGCCCATCTCCTGCGAGATCTGCATGATGCCTTTTTTGTCGACGTCCTTGAGCACAGGCACCATCAGCCCGTTGGGCGTGTCAGCGGCAAAACCGATGTTGTAGTACTGCTTGTAGACCAGCTGGTCGCCGTCGAGTGAGCTATTGAACTCGGGAAATTTCTTCAAGGCCGCGACGCTGGCCTTGATCAGGAAGGCCAGCATGGTGACCTTCACGCCTGACTTTTCGTTGTCCTTGTTGGTGGACACGCGGAAAGCTTCCAGGTCGGTGATGTCGGCATCGTCATGGTTGGTGACGTGCGGAATCATCACGTAGTTGCGCAGCAGGTTGGCGCCGCTGATCTTCTTGATACGCGGCAGGTCCTTGCGCTCGACAGCACCAAATTTGGCGAAGTCCACCTTGGGCCAGGGCAGCAGGTCCAGCCCTGCGCCGCCGCCGGAAGACGCGGGTGCCTTGGCAGCCTGCGCCTGGGTGCGCACCTCGCCAGCCATGACGGATTTGGTGAAAGCCTGCACGTCGTCCTGGGTGATGCGGCCTTTGGGGCCGCTGCCCTTGACCTCGGCCAGCGGCACGCCGAGCTCGCGCGCGAACTTGCGCACCGACGGTGAGGCGTGTGGCAAGTTGCCGGTGGGGGTGGAAGGTTCATGCGCGGGCACGGCGGCTGCCGGTGCGCTGGCAGGTGCAGGCGAAGATGCAGGGGCGGACGCCGGGGCGGCGGGGGCCGGCGCAGGCGAGCCGGCGGGCGCGGCCACGACGCCGTCGAGCAACAGCAGCACGTCGCCGACATTGATCTTGTCGCCGAGCTTGATCCTGATTTCTTTGACGACGCCCGCCTGGCTGGACGGAATTTCCATCGAAGCCTTGTCGGACTCGACGGTCGCCAGCGACTGCTCGGCCTTGACGGTGTCGCCGACCTTGACCAGCATTTCAATGACCACAACGTCCTTGAAGTCGCCGATGTCGGGCACCAGCACCTCCAGGGGGCCACTGTCTGCAGACGCTGGCTCTGCTACTGATTTTGTAGCTGCCGGCGCATGTGCAGCAGGGGCTGGTGCCTGTTTTTGTTCAGAAACCGGAGCGGCAGCAGGCGTGGCCGCGTCGGCGGACTCCAGCAACAGGACGACCGATCCTTGTTTGACCTTGTCGCCCAGCTTGACCTTGAGCTCTTTCACGACGCCGGCCTGGCTGGACGGGATCTCCATCGAGGCCTTGTCGCTCTCGACCGTCATCAAGCTCTGGTCAGCCTTGATCGTGTCGCCGGGTTTGACCAGCAGTTCGATGACGGTGACCTCGTCAAAGTCGCCGATGTCGGGGATCTGGATGTCTATCAATGCCATGTTCTTGTCTCCGTTCGCTCTGTTCGTTCGCTGCGCAGTGCTCAGGCGTAAAGCGGGTTGATCTTGTCGGCATTGATGCCGTATTTCTTGATGGCCTCGGCCACCTTGGCGACCGGCACGGTGCCGTCTTCACTGAGCGCCTTGAGCGCGGCCACCACGATGTAGTGGCGGTTGATTTCAAAGTGCGCGCGCAGCTTGCTGCGGAAATCGCTGCGTCCAAAACCGTCGGTGCCCAGTACCTTGTAGGTGCGGCCTTTGGGAATGAAGGGACGGATCTGCTCGGCGTAGGCCTTCATGTAGTCGGTGGAAGCGACCACCGGGCCGGCACTGGTTGAGAGCTGTTGCGTCACGAAGGGGATGCGGGGCGTGTCCAACGGATGCAGCAGGTTCCAGCGATCGGCGTCCTGGCCGTCACGCGTGAGTTCGTTGAAGCTCGGGCAGCTCCACACGCCCGCGGCGACACCCCAGTCCTTCTCAAGCAGTTCCTGGGCGGCAATGCTTTCACGCAGGATGGTGCCGCTGCCCAGCAACTGGACCGTTGGCGCCTTGGCGGCAAGGGCTGGCGCCTGTTTGCACAGGTACATGCCCTTGATGATCTGTTCTTCGGTGCCGGGCTGCAGGCCGGGCATGGCGTAGTTTTCGTTGAGCAGCGTCAGGTAGAAATACACGTTGTCCTGGCGCTCGACCATGCGCTTGAGGCCATGGTGCAGGATAACGCCGACCTCGTGCGCAAAGGTCGGGTCGTAAGAGACGCAGTTTGGAATAGTGCCGGCCAGTATGTGACTGTGCCCGTCCTCATGCTGCAGGCCTTCGCCGTTGAGCGTGGTACGTCCGGATGTGCCGCCCAGCAAAAAGCCGCGTGCCTGCATGTCGCCGGCAGCCCAAGCCAGATCACCGACGCGCTGGAAGCCGAACATCGAGTAATACACGTAGAACGGGATCATGATCCGGTTGTTGGTGCTGTACGAAGTGGCCGCCGCAATCCAGCTGCTCATGCCGCCGGCCTCGTTGATGCCTTCCTGCAGGATCTGGCCTTTCTTGTCTTCCTTGTAATACATCACCTGGTCTTTATCGACCGGCGTGTACTGCTGGCCGTCCGGGTTGTAGATGCCGATCTGCCGGAACAGGCCTTCCATGCCGAAGGTGCGCGCTTCGTCCACCAGGATGGGCACCACGCGCGGGCCCAGCGCCTGGTCGCGCAGCAACTGCGTGAGGAAGCGCACATAGGCCTGTGTGGTCGAGATTTCGCGGCCCTCGGCCGTCGGCTCGATCACCGACTTGAAGGTCTCCAGCGCCGGCACGCTGAAGCTTTCGTCGGCCTTGACGCGGCGGTGCGGCAAATAACCGCCCAGTGCCTTGCGGCGCTCATGCAGGTACTTCATCTCTGGCGTGTCATCGGCCGGTTTGTAGAACGGGATGTCGGCGAGCTGGCTGTCGGGGATAGGGATGTTGAAGCGGTCGCGGAAGGTCTTGATATCCTCGTCCGAGAGTTTCTTGGTCTGGTGGACGTTGTTCTTGCCCTCACCGATCTTGCCCATGCCAAAACCCTTGACGGTCTTGATCAGCAGCACGGTGGGCTGGCCAACGTGATTGACGGCGGCGTGAAAGGCTGCATAGACCTTTTGCGAATCGTGGCCGCCGCGGCGCAGTTCGAAGATGTCCTCGTCGCTCATCTTGGCGACCATCTCCAGCGTCCTCGGGTCCTTGCCGAAAAAATGCTTGCGGACATAGCCGCCGTCATTGGCCTTCATGGCCTGGTAGTCGCCATCGACCGTATCCATCATGATCTTGCGCAGCGCCCCGTCCTTGTCGCGCGCCAGCAGCGGGTCCCAGCTGCTGCCCCAGATCAGCTTGATCACGTTCCAGCCGGCGCCGCGGAAGTCGCCCTCGAGCTCCTGGATGATTTTGCCGTTTCCGCGCACCGGCCCGTCCAGGCGCTGCAGGTTGCAGTTGATGACAAACACCAGGTTGTCGAGCTTTTCGCGCGCTGCCAGGCCGATGGCGCCCATGGACTCGACCTCGTCCATCTCGCCGTCACCACAGAACACCCAGACCTTGCGGTTTTCAGTGTTGGCAATGCCGCGTGCATGCAGGTATTTCAGGAAACGCGCCTGATAAATCGCCATGAGGGGACCCAGCCCCATGGACACCGTGGGGAACTGCCAGAACTCGGGCATGAGCTTGGGGTGCGGGTAGCTCGACAAGCCCTTGCCATCGACCTCCTGGCGGAAGTTGAGCAGTTGCTCTTCGGTCAGGCGACCTTCGAGGTAGGCACGGGCATAAACACCTGGCGACACATGGCCCTGGATGTAGAGGCAGTCACCGCCATGGCCTTCACTTTCAGCATGCCAGAAATGGTTGAAACCGGCACCAAACAGGCTGGCCAACGAGGCGAAAGAACCGATGTGGCCGCCCAGGTCGCCGCCATCGGCCGGATGCAGGCGGTTGGCCTTGACCACCATCGCCATCGCGTTCCAACGCATGTAGGCGCGCAGGCGGCGCTCGATTTCAAGGTTGCCAGGAGAGCGCTCTTCCTGATCCGTCTCGATGGTGTTCACGTAACCGGTATTGGCCGAAAACGGCATGTCTATGCTGCCCTGGCGGGCATGCTCGAGAAGCTGCTCTAGCAGGTAGTGGGCGCGCTCGGGGCCTTCGCTCTCGATGACGGCGGTCAGGGCTTCCAGCCACTCCCGTGTTTCCTGGGCGTCCTTGTCGAGCGCGTCGTTCGCGGCCTTGCCTAAAGTGTCCACACGTGCCTGGTCCGGATTTGCAGCCATGGTTTTGTCTCCTGCTGTTCGCTAGGGTGCTAGCGTGGTGTTGAGTAGCGTCTTCATCACGTTTTAACGCAATTTAGATTCAAGCCCCTAGTTTCTCATAACTTTTATTAAATTTCAAATAGCGCATATTGATTTCATATTAAGAAATTTAGTGAGTAATTGAGAATTGACCTGCACACACCCGATAAATCCCCCGGTCGATGGCATTGCGTCCCTGGGGAATACACCCCGGCACAGCCATCTGTCCCTTAAACTTGACGGCCCACCATGACCGTCCCTTCACCCGCCCCCCCCGCCCGCCCGCCCGGCACCGCCCCGCTGGCCCGCTGGCGTCACTGGTGGCGCAAACAATCGCCTACCCGCCAGGACAGATTTGTCACGCTGGGCCCGCTGCTCGCCGTGATGCTGTTCCTGGCGGCCGTGATTGCGGCCTTCGCCTACTTGCGCATCGAGGAGATCGACCGCGAACAACAAGCCGTCAAACGGGATGTCGAATACGCCCAGCAGCGACTGCGCCTGCGGTTGCTGGAGCGCCAGGAACAGCTGATGCGCCTGGGCCGAGACGTGTCGAACAAGGAGCTGGACACCGAGGAGTTCGTCGCGCAGGCCGAGTCGCTGGTCAACCAGTACCCCGAGTTGCTGGCTGTGACCTGGGTGGACTCGCGCCGCAAGGTCAAGGCCACCTATGTCTCGCCAAGCGCCAACGTGGCGCAGGTACGCGCGACCGGCGACCAGCTCAAATACGGCGAAACAGAGGGTACGTTCAGCCTGGCGCGCGATTTGCGCCAGCCGGTTTACTCGCGCCCACTGACCACCCGGGACGATGCGAGCTACAACGGCCCCAGCCTGCAGTTGCAGGTACCGCTGGACGACCAGGGCAAGTTCGGCGGCGTGATCATGGGCGAATACGCGATCGACGGCCTGCTGCGCTTTGGCGTTCCAACCGAAGTCACCGCCAAATACGCGGTGGCGCTGCTCGACGACAAGGGCAAGTTGCTGGCCGGCAACCTGCCGCCACCGCGAAACACCGCCGCCAAACTGCTGCCCTGGTCTGACGAAGCCCAGGAGTACGAGATCCCGGTTTCTCCGGTCGGCAATGGCTTGCTGCTCAAGGCCCAGGGCTACCGGGCATCGCTCGGTGTCGTGGGCAGCGGTTTTTTCTGGCTGGTGAGCGCGCTGAGCGCCCTCACAGTCTGGATGCTGATGGGCACCTGGCGCCACACGCGGCGACGCGTGCAGGCGCAGGAGGCGTTGATCTCGGAAACCAACTTCCGCCGCGCCATGGAAAACTCCATGCTGACCGGCATGCGCGCGCTTGACCTGCAGGGCCGCATCACCTATGTCAACCCGGCGTTTTGCCAGATGACGGGCTGGAGCGAAGGTGAACTGGTGGGCCGCACCGCCCCCTTCCCCTACTGGCCCGAGCAGGACCGCGACACGCTGGCAGCGCGGCTGGACGACGAGTTGCACGGTCGGTCCACACCCGGCGGTTTTGAAGTGCGCATCAAGCGCAAAAGCGGCGCAATTTTCGATGGCCGCATGTATGTTTCGCCGCTGATCGATCCGCGCGGCCAGCAGACCGGCTGGATGACCTCGGTCACCGACATCACCGAGCCCAAACGCATTCGCGAGGAGCTCTCCAACTCCTATGAACGCTTCACCACCGTGCTTGAAGGGCTGGACGCCGCCGTGTCCGTCGCGCCGCTGGGCAGCGAAGAGCTTTTGTTTGCCAACAAGCTCTACCGCGCCTGGTTTGGCGGGGAGGTCTCAGGCCACATGAACCTGATTGCGCAGGCCGGCGTGCCGCCCGTGGCGCCCACCAACGACACGCTGGACCCCGTGGACGGACTGGCCGGCTTCCCGACCGACACCCTGACGACGGCCCAGACCGAAAACGCCGAAATTTTTGTGCCCGAACTCGGCAAATGGCTGGAAGTGCGCTCGCGCTACCTGACCTGGGTGGACGGTCGCCTCGCACAGATGGTGATTGCCACCGACATCACGCCGCGCCGCCACGCCGAGGAGCAGTCGGCCCAGCAGGCCGAACGCGCCCAATCGGCCAGCCGCCTGATCACCATGGGCGAAATGGCATCCAGCGTCGCCCACGAGCTCAATCAGCCGCTGACCGCCATCAACAACTACTGCAATGGCATGGTCTCGCGCATCAAGGGCCAGCAGATCAGCAATGAAGACCTGCTGGTGGCGCTGGAGAAAACGGCCAAACAGGCACACCGGGCCGGGCAGATCATCCAGCGCATCCGCTCCTTCGTCAAACGCAGCGAGCCCAACCGCACCGCGTCCGACGTGGCCACCATGGTCAGCAACGCCATGGAACTGGCCGACATCGAACTCCGCCGCCACAACGTGCGCCTGAGCCATTACATCGCTGCACGCCTGCCGCCCGTGATGGTCGACCCCATCCTGATCGAGCAGGTGCTGATCAACCTGATGAAAAACGGCGCGGAGTCGATCGCCCAGGCCAAGCGGCCCACGGCGCGCCGCAGCGTCGAGTTGCGCGTGGTGCCCAAACACATCGATGACCAGAGCGTGATCGAGTTCTCGGTGCTGGACTCGGGCAAGGGCCTGTCGCCTGAAGTCATGAGCCGCCTCTATGAAGCCTTCTACTCGACCAAGGCCGAAGGCATGGGTATCGGCCTGAAGCTGTGCCGCAGTATTGTCGAGTCGCACCAGGGCAGGATGCAGGCTGAGAACCTCTACAATGGCGACGAAGTGGTGGGGTGCCGGTTTACCTTCTGGATCCCCGTGACTCCCCTGCTTTCACCAGCCCTGGCTGCCACAGAAACACCGTCCCCTCCGGCCGGCGTTCACTGACAAGCTGTTTGATACCGTTTACGCAAAAGGTTTGGCATGAGCTTGATTCCAAAAAAAGGCACCGTGTATGTCGTCGATGATGACGAGGGTGTACGTGACTCGCTCCAGTGGCTGCTCGAAGGCAAGGACTACCGGGTGCGCTGCTACGACTCCGCCGAAACCTTCCTGAGCCGTTACGACGCGCGCGAAGTCGCCTGCCTGATCGTGGACATCCGCATGGGCGGCATGACCGGCCTGGAACTGCAGGACCGCCTGGTTGAACGCAAATCTCCTCTTCCCATCGTTTTCATCACCGGCCACGGCGACGTGCCCATGGCCGTGGACACCATGAAAAAAGGCGCGATGGACTTCATCCAGAAACCTTTTCAGGAAGAAGCCCTGGTCAGCCTGGTCGAACGCATGCTCGATCAGGCCAAGGAAGCCTTCAGCGAACACCAGCAGTCGGCCAGCCGCGACGCCCTGCTCGCCAAGCTGACCTCGCGCGAAGCGCAGGTGCTCGAACGCATCGTGGCGGGCCGCCTGAACAAGCAGATTGCCGACGACCTTGGCATCAGCATCAAGACGGTGGAGGCGCACCGCGCCAACATCATGGAAAAGCTCAATGCCAACACTGTGGCCGACCTGCTGAAAATCGCGCTGGGCTCGAGCGCACCCAAAGCCTGACCCCTTTCTTTCGCTATTGTTTCGATAGCTGCTTGCGCCCGTGGTTCATGGACCAGCGGGCGTTTTTACTTCAAAAATCGACACATGACTGCACAACTCATTGACGGCAATGCATTGTCCAAACAACTGCGCGGCGATGTCGCCCTGCGCGCCGCGGCCTTGCGCGCAAGAGGCGTGGTCCCCGGTCTGGCCGTGGTGCTGGTCGGCGAGAACCCGGCCAGCCAGGTGTATGTGCGCAACAAGGTCAAGGCCTGCCAGGAAAGCGGCCTGCACTCGGTGCTGGAGCAATACCCGGCCACGCTCAGCGAGGCCGACCTGCTGGCGCGCGTGGATGCGCTGAACCGGGACCCGGCCATTCACGGCATCCTGGTGCAACTGCCGCTGCCCGCGCACATTGATGCACACAAGGTCATTGAAGCGATTTCACCGGCCAAGGACGTGGACGGTTTCCATGTGGCCAGCGCCGGCGCGCTGATGGTCGGCCAGCCCGGCTTCTGGCCCTGCACGCCCTACGGCTGCATAAAGATGCTGGAAAGCCTCCATGACGGAAAAGGTTACGACCTGAGGGGAAAACACGCGGTAGTG
This sequence comes from Polaromonas sp., assembly GCF_041689105.1. GTDB lineage: Bacteria > Pseudomonadota > Gammaproteobacteria > Burkholderiales > Burkholderiaceae_C > Polaromonas. Next base: position 19,447 of record NZ_JBDNGU010000148.1, read on the forward strand.
ATAGGCCGCAGCAACATCGTGGGCAAACCCATGGCGCTGATGCTGCTGCAAAAAAACGCCACCGTCACCATCTGCCACAGCGGCACCCAGAACCTCAAGGCCCTGACACTTCAGGCCGATGTGGTGGTTGCCGCCGTGGGCAAACGCAATGTACTGACGGCCGACATGGTCAAGCCAGGCGCGGTGGTCATCGACGTCGGCATGAACCGCAACGAGGCTGGCAAACTCTGCGGCGATGTGGATTTCGAAGGCGTCAGGGAAGTGGCCGGCTGGATCACTCCGGTGCCGGGGGGTGTCGGCCCCATGACCATCACCATGCTGCTGGTCAATACGCTCGAAGCGGCTGAAAAGGCCCCCACGGTTGCTCGCTTCGCGTAGCGCCCTGCCCCCCTAGGGGGCCGCTGCGCCTGCGGACTGGCAAAGCCAGATCCGCGGCTCCTGCTTGAAAAGAAGGGGGCAGTCTTTGGATACGCAGGCTAAGCGGCGTCCGCTTTCGTCGAATGGCTGAGGACCCACAGCGTCCAGCCGGCCGCCAGCCATTGCGCCACATACATCGCGGTGCCGAGGCCGTGCCAGAGCTTTAGATTGCCACCATCGGCGCGCGCGTTGACGATGCGCGGCGACATGCCAAACTCGACCAGCACCGCCAGCAGCAGCCCAACCACTACATATTTCATAGCAGCTTGCGCAGGAGGCGTAAGGGCCCCGGCCTCTTTTCCCTTAAGAAGCAGCAGCAAAAAGAAGGCACAACTGATGCTCAGCCAGGTCTGGGCCGTGAACAGTTTTGCAGCCATGGCGCCGGCGGCCGCAGGGCTGGGCAGGTGAATGAACAACATCGGCACCACGACAAAACCCAGACCGGTCAGGCTGCCCCACCAGAGGGCGGCCAGAAGGATGCTGATCCGTGGCTTCATGGGCCAGGCTAGATGTACATCACCGCGATGATTTCGTAACGCTTGATGCCGCCGGGCGCCTGCACCTCAGCGGTATCGCCCTCATCCTTGCCGATCAGCGCGCGGGCAATCGGCGAGCTGATATTGACGCGGCCTTCCTTGATGTCGGCCTCGTCCTCGCCAACGATCTGATAAGTCACCTTGTCACCAGTGTCTTCGTCCTGGAGCTCGATGGTCGAGCCAAAAACGACTTTACCGCCGGCGTCGACCTCGGACGGATCGATGATCTGGGCCGCCGACAGCTTGCCCTCGATTTCCTGGATGCGGCCTTCGATAAACCCCTGGCGGTCCTTGGCGGCATCGTACTCGGCGTTTTCGCTCAGGTCGCCCTGGGCACGCGCCTCGGAAATCGAGTTGATCACCCACGGGCGGTCAACGGTCTTGAGCTGGTGCAGTTCGGCCTTGAGCTTTTCTGCGCCCTTTTTTGTAATGGGAATGGTTGCCATGGTTTGAGTCCTCCAAAAGCGAAACCGCCACCAGTCACCCGGCGGCGGCGTCTTAACATGTTTGTCCTGGTGCCAGTTTAATGCATCTGCACCGGCACCGAATCGGTACTTGCCCCGATCAGACCAACTGGGCGTGCAGCTCCTGAATCGAGTGCACGGTCAGGTTGTCCAGGTACTTCATGCCCTCGACCGCCGCTTCGGCGCCAGCAATCGTGGTGAAGGTCGTCACCCTGGCCAGCAGCGCCGAGGTGCGGATCTGCCGCGAATCGGCAATCGCATTGCGGCGCTCTTCCACGGTGTTGATGACCAGCGCAATCTCGTTGTTCTTGATCATGTCCACCACGTGCGGTCGGCCTTCGGTGACCTTGTTGACCACACCGCAGGCAATGCCCGCGGCCGCAATCGCCGCCGCTGTGCCTTTGGTGGCCACCAGCTCGAACTTCAGTTCCGCCAGCGCGCGCGCCACGTCCACCGCGCGGGCCTTGTCATTGTTCTTGACCGTCAGGAAGACCTTGCCCGAGGTCGGCAGCTTGGTGCCGGCGCCGAGCTGCGACTTCACAAAGGCTTCTCCAAAGGTTTTGCCCACGCCCATCACCTCGCCGGTGGACTTCATCTCGGGGCCGAGAATCGTGTCTACGCCCGGGAACTTGACGAAGGGGAAGACCGCCTCCTTGACGCTGAAATACGGCGGTGTGACTTCTTTGCCAATGCCTTGTGAGGCCAGGGTCTGGCCGACCATGCAGCGCGCCGCGACCTTGGCCAGCTGGATGCCGGTGGCCTTGCTCACGAAGGGAACGGTGCGGGAAGCGCGCGGATTTACTTCCAGAACGTAGATCACGTCCTTGCCGTCCACATGCTGGATCGCAAACTGCACGTTCATCAGGCCGACCACGTTGAGGGCCTGGGCCATCGCGGCGGTCTGGCGCTTGATCTCTGCAATCGTGTCGGCAGCCAGTGAATACGGCGGCAGCGAACAGGCCGAGTCGCCACTGTGCACGCCAGCCTGCTCGATATGTTCCATCACGCCGCCGATGAAGGTCACGCCTTCGGAGTCGCGGATGCAGTCGACATCACATTCGATGGCGTCGTTCAAAAAGCGGTCCAGCAGCACCGGCGAGTCGTGGCTGACCTTGACGGCTTCGCGCATGTAACGCTCAAGGTCGCGCTGCTCGTGAACAATTTCCATGGCGCGGCCGCCCAGCACATAACTCGGACGCACCACCAGCGGATAACCAAGGGCAGCGGCTTTTTCCAGCGCTTCCGGCTCGGTGCGGGCCGTGGCATTGGGCGGCTGGCGCAGTTTCAGTGCATGCAGCAGTTTCTGGAAACGCTCGCGGTCTTCAGCGGCGTCGATCATGTCGGGCGAGGTGCCGATGATGGGCACGCCGTTTTTTTCAAGGTCCAGCGCAAGCTTCAAGGGCGTCTGACCACCGTACTGGACGATCACGCCCATCGGTTTTTCCTTGTCGACAATTTCCAGCACGTCTTCCAGCGTCAGCGGCTCGAAGTAGAGACGGTCCGAGGTGTCGTAGTCGGTGGACACGGTCTCGGGGTTGCAGTTGACCATGATGGTCTCATAACCGTCCTCGCGCATGGCCAGCGCGGCATGTACGCAGCAGTAGTCAAACTCGATGCCCTGTCCGATGCGGTTAGGCCCGCCGCCCAGCACCATGATTTTTCTATTGGTGGTCGGCGCGGCTTCGCATTCGCTGCCTTCAGCCTCGTAGGTCGAGTACATGTAGGCGGTATTGGTCGAAAATTCGGCTGCGCAGGTGTCCACGCGTTTGTAGACGGGGCGAACGCCCAGCGCCACGCGTTTTTCGCGGATTGCGGTGTCGGTGGTCTTGAGCTGTTTCGCCAGGCGACGATCAGAGAACCCTTTTTGCTTGAGGGCGCGCAGGGTGGTCGCGTCGATCTTGTCCAGCGCGGTGGTTTCCAGTTCCAGCTCGATTTTGACGATCTGCTCAATCTGAACCAGGAACCACGGGTCGATCTTGGTCAGGGCAAACACCTCATCAACGCTCATGCCCATGGCGAACGCATCGCCCACATACCAGATACGGTCGGGGCCGGGCGCGCCAAGTTCTTTTTCAAGCACTTCGCGGTCCTGCGTTTTTTCGTTCATGCCGTCCACGCCGACTTCCAGGCCGCGCAGGGCTTTCTGGAAGGACTCCTGGAAGGTGCGGCCCATGGCCATGACCTCACCGACCGACTTCATCTGCGTGGTTAGCCGCGAGTCTGCGGTCGGGAATTTTTCAAACGCGAAACGCGGGATTTTGGTCACCACGTAGTCGATGCTGGGCTCGAAACTCGCGGGGGTGGCGCCGCCGGTGATTTCGTTGCGCAGCTCGTCGAGCGTATAGCCGATGGCCAGCTTGGCTGCGACCTTGGCGATCGGGAAACCCGTGGCCTTGGATGCCAGTGCCGACGAACGCGAGACACGCGGGTTCATCTCGATCACGACCATGCGGCCGTCCTCCGGGTTGATCGAGAACTGCACGTTGGAGCCGCCAGTGTCCACCCCGATCTCGCGCAGCACAGCCAGACTCGCGTTGCGCAGAATCTGGTATTCCTTGTCGCTCAGAGTCTGGGCGGGTGCCACGGTGATGGAGTCGCCGGTGTGAACGCCCATGGGATCCAGATTTTCAATCGAGCAGACGATGATGCAGTTGTCGGCCTTGTCGCGCACCACTTCCATCTCGTATTCTTTCCAGCCGAGCAGCGACTCTTCGATCAGCAGCTCGTTGGTCGGCGAGGCTTCGAGGCCACGCTTGCAGATGACTTCAAACTCTTCCGAGTTGTAGGCAATGCCGCCGCCGGTGCCGCCCAAGGTGAAGCTGGGGCGAATGACCGTCGGGAAGCCCAGGGTCTTTTGCACCGTCCATGCTTCGTCCAGGCTGTGCGCAATGCCGGAGCGGGCCGAACCGAGACCGATCCTGGTCATCGCGTCCTTGAACTTCAGGCGGTCTTCGGCCTTGTCAATGGCCTCCGGCGTCGCTCCTATCAGCTCGACCTTGTACTTGTCGAGCACGCCGTTGTGCCAGAGATCCAGCGCGCAATTGAGCGCGGTCTGCCCGCCCATGGTCGGCAGGATGGCGTCTGGCCGCTCTTTGGCAATGATCTTCTCGACCGTCTGCCAGGTGATGGGCTCAATGTAGGTCACGTCGGCCGTGGCCGGGTCGGTCATGATGGTCGCGGGGTTGCTGTTGATCAGGATGACCTTGTAGCCCTCCTCACGCAGCGCCTTGCAGGCCTGCACGCCGGAGTAATCGAACTCACAGGCCTGACCGATGATGATGGGACCAGCGCCAATGATGAGAACGCTCTTGATGTCTGTACGCTTAGGCATGTTTGTGTTGCTCCATCAGTGCCGTGAAGCGGTCGAACAAATACGAAATGTCGTGCGGCCCGGGCGATGCTTCCGGGTGGCCCTGGAAGCAGAAGGCCGGCTGGTCGGTGCGGGCCAAGCCCTGCAAGGTGCCGTCAAACAGGCTGATATGCGTCGGGCGCAGGTTGGCCGGCAGTGTTTTTTCATCCACCGCAAAACCGTGGTTCTGGCTGGTGATGCTGACGCGCCCGTTATCAAGGTCCTTGACCGGGTGGTTGGCACCGTGGTGGCCGAACTTCATCTTGAAGGTTTTCGCGCCACTGGCCAGCGCCATGATCTGGTGGCCCAGGCAGATGCCGAAGGTGGGAATGCCGGTTTCGATCAGCTCGCGCACCGCGGCAATCGCGTAGTCGCAAGGCTCCGGGTCACCGGGGCCGTTGGCCAGGAAGATACCGTCCGGCTTGAGTTTGAGCACATCCGCTGCAGGCGTCTGCGCCGGCACCACCGTGATGCGCGCGCCGCGCTCAGCCATCATACGCAGGATGTTTTTCTTGACGCCGTAATCAAAAGCAACAACGTGAAATTTGGGTGTGATCTGCACACCGTAGCCGGCGCCCAGCTTCCACTCGGTCTGCGTCCATTCGCAGGTCTGCTTGACCGAGACCACCTTGGCCAGATCCAGGCCGGCCATGCTGGGCGCGGCCTTGGCCCCCGCTATGGCCTTGTCTTTGGCGGCTTGTGTCACGAACTCGCCGGGGGCCAATGTCAGGATGCAGCCGTTTTGCGCGCCCTGCGTGCGCAGGTGACGGGTCAGCTGGCGCGTGTCGATGCCGGCGATGGCAACGGTCTTTTCCTTGACCAAGTACTCGGTCAGGGTCATGTCCATGCGGAAATTCGAGGCCAGCAGCGGCAGGTCCTTGATGATCAGGCCGGCGGCATGGACTTTTTCTGCTTCCACGTCTTCAGCATTGATGCCGTAGTTGCCGATATGGGGATATGTGAGGGTGACGATCTGCTGGCAATAGCTGGGGTCGGTCAGGATTTCCTGGTAGCCGGTCATGGCGGTGTTGAACACCACCTCGCCGACGGTGGAGCCGGGGGCGCCTATGGAATTGCCGATAAAGACCGTGCCGTCTGCGAGCGCCAAAATGGCGTGAGGGGTATTTCCCTGTAGAGACAAAAGCACTGGGTTCTCCGGGTTGGTTACGGGTACGCCCAAGCGTGCTCAAGAAATGACTCTTGGTGACTGCTTTTGGAAGGGAGTTGGCTTGAATGCGCTAGGCGTACAGGGGTTTGCGGGAAAGCCCCTGATTATAGCCGAGCCGAAATTGCCCCACGCCCGTCGTTTCGCGTACGACGCTGGTGCCGAACGGGGAAATTGTCCAAAAGGCGTCCTCTGCAAACGCGTCGTATTGTCCCAAATCATTGCGCCACCCTCCAGTGCATGCGAGGATTCCCTGAGTTCGCGCGTTGGCGTTGTCGCTCACCGTTTTCGAACTGAGTCGATTGCTGTCCGTCAGGGCCTTGAGAACGATTAGGGGCCCATGTTGTCACTTCACGTCAAGGAAATGATTATGAACAAAGAACTTGCCACAGCCCTGATGGTGCTTGTCCTGGGGGCCAGCCATGTTGCGGCGCAAGAAGTCACCTATCGCAACAGCATCGCGCCGCTATGGAAAGCTCAATGCATCGCCTGTCATGGTGCGCCATCGCCTGAACGCGCTGATTTTTTGCTCGACGAGAAGGGTTATGAAGCCAGGTCTCAGGGGCCGCGCATGGATTCCTACGAGCGTTTCATCGCGTTTATCGCCTGGCCCGATACCGGGGCACTGATGCGCCGACTGGACGATGGAACCAGCCCGAACGCCGGCGGCAAACCAGGCAACATGAATCAATATCTCGGCTCTACAGCGCAAGAGCGTGCTGTAAATCTCAAGATCGTCAAAGCCTGGGTCGGCGACGGAGCCTGGAACCTCAACCGCTGGAACAAACGCGGAGAGGTGCCCGCTGTCACCAAAGAACAACTGGACAAGATCAAGGTGAAGTACTGATCTGCTGATTGCATTTCCCAATAGCAGGCAATTGGCTAACCGCACATGGCTCGCCGCCCTAAAGCGCCTTTCTTTGGGTTCAGCGTTTGGTGGTCTGCGCCAGGGCGCTGGCGTGCAGACAGATGGCCGCCGCAGCCGCCACATTGAGCGACTCCTCCCCGCCAGGCTGGCCGATACGCACCGACAGGCTGGCTCTGGCCACCAGGTCGTCGCTGACTCCCTGCCCTTCGTGGCCCATGGCCCAGGCGCAGGGCATGGGCAGCGCCTGCTGGTGCAGCAAGCTGCCGTGGTGCGAGCTGGTCACAAGGATGGGTACCGCGAGCGTGTGGAGGTCATCGGGCGCCAGCCCTTCGATCAGTTGCAACGCGAAATGTGCGCCCATGCCGGCGCGCAACACCTTCGGCGACCAGAGCGCCGCCGTGCCCTTGAGCGCCAGCACCTGGCTGAAACCAAAAGCAGCGGCACTGCGCAGCATGGAGCCGACATTACCGGCGTCCTGGACACGATCCAGAATCAGCGACGCTGCACCTGCCGACAACACGCCTGGCGCCGGCAGATCGATCACAAAACCCATGCGGGCCGGCGACTCCAGCGTACTGATGTCGGGCATCAGCACATCGGAAATCACTATTGTTTTGATAGCTGCCTGCGTCCATTCGGCAGGGGCTAATGGCCAAAATGACTCACAAAACACGGCGATGGCGGGCCGCAGCCCACGAGCCAGCGCCGCACGGCACAGGTGGTCGCCTTCCAGCCAGACCCGGCCCTGCTTGCGGTAGGCGGTGTTGTCCTGGGAGAGTCTGCGGATGTCCTTGAGCAAGGCATTGCCTTGCGAGCTCACAAAAACCGGCGCGCCCGCGCTCAACGCAGGACCTCGGCCACCGGGCTGAACGAGCGGCGATGCTGCGGGCATGCGCCATACTGGCGCAAGGCGGCCAGGTGTTCGGCGGTCCCGTAGCCCTTGTGGCCGGCAAAGCCGTACTGCGGGTATTCGAGGTGAAACTGCTCGCACCAGCGGTCGCGGTGAACCTTGGCAAGGATGGAGGCAGCAGAAATCGACGGTACCAGCGCATCGCCCCTGACGATGGCCTCGGCCAGGATGCTCAGCGCAGGCAGCCGGTTGCCGTCAACCAACACCTTCACGGGCTTGAGCCGCAGGCCTTCGACCGCGCGTTTCATGGCCAGCATGGTGGCCTGGAGGATGTTGAGCGTGTCGATTTCCTCGGCCGTGGCCATCGCGATTGAGCAGCACAAGGCCTTGGCACGGATCTCATCGTAGAGCTTCTCGCGCCGCAGCGCGGTGAGCACCTTGGAGTCGGCCAGGCCCTTGATGGGCTGCAGGTCGTCCAGGATCACCGCTGCAGCCACCACGGGGCCGGCCAGCGGCCCGCGGCCGGCTTCGTCCACACCGGCCCACAGGCCGGGTGTGTCCCAGGACAGCATGACCTGCTCAGCCTTCAAGAATGTTCTGGATCGCATCGGTGGCTATTCTCGCGGTATCGCGCCGCAATTCCTCGTGCAGCTTTGTAAATCGTTGTTCAACGGCTCGGATTTTTTCGGGTGCGGAAATTTTGGCAGCGATCCACTGCAGAACGGCTTCAGCCAGCGCTTCGGGCGTGGCGGCATTCTGCAACAGTTCAGGCACCACAAAATCCTGGCAGAGGATGTTGGGCAGGCCGACCCAGGGCTGCAGCTTCTTGCGGCGCATGATCCGCCACGACAGCCAGTTCATGTTGTAGGCAATCACCATGGGCCGCTTGTACAGGGCGGCCTCCAGCGTCGCGGTTCCGCTGGCGATCAGTGTCAGGTCACAGGCAGCCAGTACGGTGTGGGACTGCCCGCTGACGATTTGCACCTGGTCCAGCACCCCTGCCACCCGCGCCGCCTGCTCGATCTGCGCAAGCAGGGCAGGCACCGCCGGCACTATTATTTTGATAGCTGGTTGCGCCCGCCTGACAAGGGCTGCAGCCCGAAAAAACCTCTCGGCGAGATACTGGATCTCGGACTGGCGGCTGCCCGGCAGCAGGGCCAGCACGAGATCATCCGGTCGCAGGCCGAGTTTTTCCCGGGCGGCGGCCTGATCGGCCTGCAGCGGGATCATGCTGGCCAGCGGATGGCCCACATAGGTGGCGGCAATGCCGTGCTGCGCCAGCAAAGCGGGCTCGAACGGAAAAATGCACAACACATGATCGACACTGCGCCTGATTTTTTCGACCCGCTCTGCTCGCCAGGCCCACACCGAAGGGCTGATGAAATGCACGGTGCGGATGCCTGCGGCCTTGAGGTCGGCCTCGAGATCGAGGTTGAAATCGGGCGCATCGACACCGATAAACACATCGGGCGGTTCAGCCAGCAGTTTCTGCCTGAGCTGCGCGCGAATGCCGACGATCTCGCGGTAGTGCCGCAGGACTTCGACGTAACCGCGGACCGCCAATTTCCCGCTGGGCCACCAGGCCGTGAAGCCCCGGAGGGCCATCTGCGGCCCGCCTATGCCGACAGAGCGCAGGCCCGGCCAGCGCGCCCGGAATCCGTCAAGCAGCAGGCCTGCCAGCAAATCACCAGAGGTTTCACCGGCGACCATTGCCATGCGCGGGTCATCGGCCGTGGCGGGCCCGCCGGCCTCTGCACGGTTGGGCACAGGGACTGGTGCAACAGGCATCAGCGCCTAACGGACAATGCCGCGTTGCGGCGCAGCTTGCTGCAAAAATGAAAGCATCATCTCCACGTCCGGTGCCGAGTCTGGGTATTTTTCGCTCAGCCCGGCTATCTTCCCGCTGGCTGCCTCGAGGGTCAGGTCTTCGCGGTACAGGGCTTTGTGCATGGCCTTGACGGCCGCGATGCGCTCGGGAGAAAAACCGCGCCGGCGCAAACCCTCGTAATTCATCGAGCGGGCTTCGGCCGGCTGGCCCTGGCACATCACAAAAGGCGGCAGGTCGGCAAACAGCAGCGAACACATGGCTGTCATGCTGTGCGCGCCCAGCCGGACAAACTGATGCACCACGGTAAACCCGCCAAGGATCACCCAGTCACCCACCTGCACATGGCCGGCCAGCTGCGCGTTGTTGGCAAAAATGGTGTTGTTGCCGACGTCGCAGTCATGCGCCAGGTGCACATAGGCCATGATCCAGTTGTCGTTGCCAACACGGGTCACCCCGGTATCGCCGGGCGAGCCGATATTGAAGGTGCAAAACTCGCGGATGGTGTTGCGGTCGCCGACGACCAGCTCGCAGGGCTCACCCGCGTATTTTTTGTCCTGCGGAACAGCGCCCAGGGAGTTGAACTGGAAAATGCGATTGTCCTGCCCGATGGTCGTGTGGCCCTCGATCACGCAGTGGGCGCCTATGCTTGTACCGGAACCCACGCGCACATGGGGGCCGACCACGGTGTAGGGACCGACGCTCACCGAACTATCAAGCTCGGCCGACGGGTCGATCAGGGCGGTGGAATGTATGGCCATCATGAAAAAATGAACTGTTCAGCGGACAAGTCGGACAGCGGCGGCGCGGGCCGCCTTCCCGTCTCGCCGGGCCCGCGGGACCGGCCTTGGTCTGTGCTGAGCTTGCCGCAGGGCCAGACCGCAAGCGCAGCAGCCTCCCCGGGGAGCAGCGCAATATGCGAAGCGAAAAGCGCGGGGGTCATTCAGGCAATGGTGCGCATGGTGCACATCAGTTCGGCCTCGCAGACCATGTTGCCTTCCACATGCGCGACACCCTTGAACTTGAAGACACCCGCTTTGAGGCGCTCCAGGGTCACTTCCATGATCAGCTGGTCGCCGGGCTCCACCGGGCGCTTGAAACGCGCCCCGTCAATGCCGGCGAAGTAGTACACGGTTTTGTCGTCAGGTGTGACGCCCTGCAGGTCAAAGGCCAGCAAGGCTGCGGCCTGGGCCATGGCTTCAAGCATGAGTACGCCAGGCATCACCGGTCGGTGCGGAAAATGTCCCGTGAAAAAAGGTTCATTGATGGTGACGTTTTTCAGGGCCTTGATACGCTTGCCCTTGTCGAGTTCAAGCACGCGGTCCACCAGCAGAAAAGGATAGCGGTGCGGCAGCTGTTTGAGAATTTGGTGGATGTCCATCATGATTTTTCTTCGGTCTTTCCTGAGGCTGTGTCAGCCATTTGCTCCAGCGTCTTGATGCGTTCACGCAAGCCATGAAGCTGCTTGAGCGTGGCGGCATTTTTTTCCCAGTGCGCATTGTCGTCGATGGGAAACAGCCCGGTGTAGTGACCCGGCTTGCGGATGGAACGCGTCACCACCGAGGCAGCCGAAATGTGCACATGGTCAGCCAGGCTCAGGTGCCCCAACACCACCGCGCCGCCGCCCACCGTGCAATGGGCACCAATGATCGCGCTGCCCGCCACCCCGACACAACCCGCCAAGGCCGTATGTCGGCCAATATGTACGTTGTGGCCGATCTGGACCAGGTTGTCGAGTTTGACCCCGTCCTCAACCACCGTGTCGTGCAGGGCGCCCCGGTCAATACAGGTGTTGGCGCCTATTTCAACGTCGTTGCCGATGCGCACCGCGCCGAGCTGTTCGATCTTTACCCAGTGCCCGTCATGCGGTGCAAAACCAAAACCGTCGGCGCCTATCACGGCACCAGGATGCACGATACAGCGCTCTCCGATCACACAGCCATCGGCCAGCGTGACCCGGGCTGCCAGACGCGTACCCGCCCCAATGCGCGTATCAGCGCCCACGACGCCGTGTTCGCCAATACGCACACCCCCACCCAGCACCGCCCGAGCCCCAATACAGGCAAATGCGCCGACGGACACGTCGGGTGCGAGTTGCGCAAGGGGGTCGATCAGGGCACTCGGGTGTATGCCGCTTGCGCCAGTGGGCTGGTGGTGCTTCTTCCAGACCTGGGTGATCCGGGCGAAATAGAGGTACGGCTCGTCAACCACAACGCAGGCACCGCGCCGGGTAGCGGCTGGTGCGGCCTCCGGCCCCACCACCACACAGGCAGCGGCCGATTGGGCCAACTTGCCCTGGTATTTGATGTGGCTGAGAAAAGACAGCTCGGAGGGGCCAGCAGTCTCCAGGGGTGCAAGCCGTTCGATGAGGACATCGGGGTCGCCCACCAGCCTGGCGTCAAACTCGCCAGCCAGCGATGCGACAATGTCCCCGAGTCTGAGCGTCACACGTGGCCTGTGCCTGAACGCTTATCTGGCAGCGTTGAGCGCCTTGATAACCTTGTCGGTGATATCGTGCTTTGGATTGGCATAAACAGCCTCCTGCAGGACCAGGTCGTATTTTTCAGATTCTGCGACTGTTTTGACGACCTTGTTCGCACGCTCGATCACCTGCTGCAGTTCTTCGTTCTTGCGTGCATTGAGGTCTTCCTGGAACTCGCGGCGCTTGCGCTGGAAGTCCCGGTCCTGTTCCACCAGCTGCTTCTGGCGCGTGGCACGCTGGCTCTCGGACAAGGTAGGCGCTTCACGCTCAAACTTGTCCGCCAGTGTTTTCAGCTGCGCGCCCACATCGCCCAGGTCTTTCTCGCGTTTGCCGAACTCCTGCTCCAGTTTGGCCTGGGCTGCTTTGGCCGTGTTTGCTTCGCGGAAAATACGGTCAATATTGACAATGCCGATCTTGAACTCCTGAGCACTTGCTGCGCAGGTCAGCAAGGCCATCAGGGTGGCCAGGAATAACTTGGATGAGAAATGCTTCATTAGAACGATGTACCAATTTGGAATTGCAATCTCTGGATTCTATCTGTTGGCTTTTTGTTCAGGGGATGGGCAAATGCGAGGCGCAACGGCCCCAGAGGTGAAATCCAGCTGATACCGAAACCCACCGACGAGCGCAATTCGCCAAGATCGTATTTTTCGGTCTCACCAAAAACATTGCCGGCATCAACAAAGCCAAAAAGCCGCAATGTCCTGTCGTTGCCAGCGCCGGGGAAAGGCGCAAGCAACTCGGCATTCAGGGTGATCTTTTTTGGTCCGCCAATGGAGTTGCCCGCAGCCCCCGGCGCGTCGCGTGGACCCAAGGTACCGGGTTCATAACCGCGCACCGAACCCAGACCGCCGGAGTAGTAGTTCTTGAACACCGGGAAGGGCTGGCCATTGAGGCCCTTGCCCCAACCCAATTCGCCATTCAGGGCAATGGTGAACTGTTTGTTCAACGGGATGTACTGTTGAGCCTGGTAGTTGGCGCGCAGAAAACGTGCGTCGCCAGCAATACCCCAGTCGCCGTAAGCGCGCTGAAACCGGCCTTTGCTGGGAACCAAAGCGCTGTCACGGTCATCGCGCGACCAGCCCACCGTCAGCGGCACGCTATTGCTTTTGGCGCCAAAGTCACGAATGTAGGTCCGATAGACCGGCGGCAGATTGACCCCGGAAATATCAATCTGCTCCAACCCGCCACCGAAGTACACCGTGTCGAGTTCGCTGAAAGGCACGCCGAAACGCACGCTACCGCCGGTTGTCTTGATGGTGTAGTCGCTGGTCAGCGCGCCAAGCTGGCTGCTGTAGGGACGCGAAGTACGCGAGTAAATGTCAATCGTTCGCGAGATGCCATCGGCAGTGAAATACGGATCCACCGTGCTGATCACCAGTTGCCGGTTGAACTTGCCGGTGTTGACTTCCAGCCCCAAATAGTTGCCCGTGCCGAACGCATTTTCCTGTTTGAAACCAAAAACAAGAGACAACCTCTCGGCGCTGGAGAAACCGGCGCCGAGCTGGAGGTTGCCGGTGGGCTTTTCAACCACGGCCAGGTTAAGGTCCACCTGGTCCGGCGAGCCTGGGATTTCCTGCGTGTCAATGTTGACCTCAGTGAAATAACCCAGACGGTCCACGCGGTCGCGTGACAGGCGGATTTTGTCGCCGTCGTACCAGGACGACTCGAATTGCCTGAATTCACGGCGGACCACTTCGTCGCGCGTGCGGTTGTTCCCGCTGATGTTGATGCGCCGCACGTAGGCGCGACGCGATGGATCGCCCTGCAGCACAAAGGCCACACGGTTGTTGGTCCGGTCGATTTCCGGTTTGGCGTCAACCTTGGCGAAAGCAAACCCGAAGCTGCCGTAATAATCGGTGAAGGCTTTGACGGTATCCGCCACCTGGTCGGCGTTGTAGGCCTCGCCAGGTTTGATCGTCACCAGCGACTTGAACTCATCGTCGCGCTCCAGGAAGTTACCCTCGAGCTTGATGCCCGAGACGGTAAAGCGCTCTCCTTCGGAGATGTTGATGATCACCGAAATATCCTGCTTGTTCGGCGAGATGGCCACTTGCGTCGAGTCCACTTTGAATTCGAGGTAACCGCGCGTCAGGTAGTAGGAGCGCAGGGTTTCAATGTCGGCATTGAGCTTGGCGCGCGAGTACCGGTCGGACTTGGTGTACCAGCTCAGCCAGCCACCAGTGTTGAGGTCAAACAGGCCGCGCAGTGTGGATTCGCTGAAGGCCTTGTTGCCAACCACCCGGATTTCCTTGATTTTGGCAACATCGCCTTCGATGACGCTGAACGTCACATTGACGCGGTTGCGTTCAATCGGTGTGACCGTGGTCAGCACCTCGGCGCCGTACAGGCTGCGGTTGATGTACTGGCGCTTGAGCTCCTGCTCGGCCCGGTCGGCCAGCGCCTTGTCGAAAGGCCGCCCATCCGCAAGCCCGATATCACGAAGCGCTTTTTTAAGTACTTCCTTGTCGAACTCCTTGGCGCCGACAAAGTCCACGTCGGCCACCGTCGGCCGCTCTTCCACGATCACGACAAGCACATTGCCACTGACCTCCAGGCGCACATCCTTGAACAGGCCCAGCCCGAACAGGGCGCGAATCGCGCTGGAACCCTTGTCGTCGTTGTAGGTTTCGCCAACCCGGAAAGGCAGCGAAGCAAAAATGGTCCCCGGCTCAACACGCTGCAGGCCTTCAACCCGGATGTCGCGCAACGTGAACGGGTCCACGGCCCAGGCCGCCTGCGCGATCAAAAAGCTGGCCACCATTGCGGAGACGCTGCGGACCTTGAATCGTTTGATTTGTTTTTGCATGAGAAATATGGATTTAACCCAAAAGCCGGGTGACATCGTTAAACAGGGCAACAGACATCATGCCCAGCAAGATGGCAACGCCACCGCGCTGCAACCGGTCCATCCAGGCGTCAGACACGCTCTTGCCGGTTACCGCCTCCCAAAGATAATACATCAGGTGCCCACCGTCCAGAACCGGCAGCGGCAGTAAATTCAGCACCCCCAGGCTCACGCTGATGAGCGCCAGAAACAGCAGATAAGCACTCCAGCCTATGCTCGCCGACTTGCCGGCGTAGTCGGCAATGGTCAGCGGCCCGCTGAGGTTTTTCAGGGACGCCTCGCCAATCAGCATCTTGCCCATCATCTTGAGCGTCAGCACCGACACCTGCCAGGTGCGCAACGCGCCGTTCCACAAGCCGTCCAGCGGCCCATACCGGACCGTCACCATGGCCGGCGGCGTACCGACGTAGGCACCTATCCGGCCAATCGACTGCCCCGCCTCCTGCCTGATCTCCGGCGTCACCGGCAATTGAAAGGTCTTCCCTGCCCGCAGGACCTGCCAGGATTCGGTACCTTTGGAAGCACGTATGGTTTCACGCAACTGCTGTCCATCGACAATGGGCTGGTTGCCAATGCGCAGCACCACATCGTCCATGCGCAAATCCGCTTTTTGCGCAGCACCGCCGGGCATGACCTCGCCAATCACGGCCTGCGTCCAGGGACCGAGGATGCCTATCTTCCTGAAAAGCTGCGCGTCAGCATCAGCTGCATTGAGCTGGCCCAGCGGCAATAACACGCTGCGGGACGGGCCGATCGCATCGCCTTGCGCGGCACCAACACCGTCGGTGACCTCAAGGCGCACATCACGCCCGCCCAGCGCGGCGCGCGTCAGCCGCCAGCGCAGGTCTTCAAAAGAGCGCACCTCCTGCAGAGCCTCGTCGTCGAACGCGGCCTGCTGCACGCGTTCTCCGCCGCGCAGGCCGGCGCGTTCGGCGATGGACCCGGCCACCGGGCTGGCCAGCAAGGGCTGGGGTTCCTGCAGCCCGCTCCAGTTGACGATGGCATAAAGCACGATGGCCAGCAGCAGGTTGGCAGCCGGTCCGGCCGCCACAATCGCGGCTCGCGCGCCCAGGGGGCGGTTGTTGAACGCCAGATGGCGCTCGGCAGGATCCACCGGGCCTTCACGCTCGTCCAGCATCTTGACGTAGCCGCCCAGCGGCAACATGCCGATTGAAAATTCGGTGGGCCTGTTCTTGAGTCGCCAGGTGAAGATCGGCTTGCCAAAACCCACTGAAAACTTCAGTACCTTGACACCGCAGGCAACCGCCACGCGGTAGTGGCCGTACTCATGGATGGCGATCAGGATGCCCAGCGCAACAACAAAGGCGACCAAGGTCAGCATGGCAATACTCCGCTCAGGGCTTCAGGTTTGCGGCCAGTTGAGCCGCTGCAGCACGGGACTCCTCGTCCAGTGCCAGCAAGTCCGCGATACCGCGTATCTCGCCAGCACTCACAATATCCAGTGTCGCGCGGTTCACCGCGTGAATCTGGTCAAAGCGTATACGCTTTTCAAGAAAGGCGGCTACCGCCACCTCATTGGCCGCGTTAAGTACCGCCGTGGTGCCTGCCGGCCCGTCAAGCACCTCCCAGGCCAGTGGCAAACCGGGAAACAGCAAGTTATCGGGCTCGGAAAAGGTCATGGTGGCCAGCGCCCGGAAGTCCAGCGCCTGCGCACCCGAGCTGATGCGTCCCGGCCAGGCCAGGCCATAGGCGATCGGCACACGCATGTCCGGCGTGCCGAGTTGGGCCACCACCGAGGTGTCACGGTACTGCACCATGGAATGAATGATGCTTTGCGGATGAATGACAACCTCGATTTGCGCCGGTGCCAGCCCAAACAGGTAACGCGCCTCGATCACTTCGAGCGCTTTGTTCATCATGGTGGCCGAGTCCACCGAGATCTTGCGGCCCATGACCCAATTGGGGTGGGCACAGGCCTCGTCCGGCGTGACATCGCGAAGGCTGGCTGGCGCACGTGTGCGAAAAGGTCCACCGGAGGCCGTCAGGATGATCTTGTCGATGCGCTCGGCCCAGGCCGAGGGGTCTTCGGGCAGGGACTGGAAAATGGCGGAGTGTTCGCTGTCGATGGGCAGCAAGTGTGCGCCACCGTCACGCACAGCCTGCATGAACACCTCGCCCCCCACCACGAGGGCCTCCTTGTTGGCCAGCAGCAGGCGCTTGCCCGCGTTCGCCGCAGCCATGCAGGCGCCCAGCCCGGCCGCGCCCACAATCGCAGCCATCACGATGTCCACACGTTCGTCGGACGCTATGATTTCAAGAGCATCCGGGCCAGTCAGGACATGGGTTAAGAGCCCGTTTTTCTTTAGCTTTTCAGACAGTTCCCGGGCGTGGGGCGCACTCGCCATCGCAGCGTAATGCGGCTTGAAACGCATGCATTGGGCCAGCATCAGGTCCGTCTGCGTGGAGGCGCTGAGCGCAAAAACCTCGAAACGGTCGGGGTGGCCGGCGATCACGGCCAAGGTATTGACACCGACCGAGCCGGTCGAGCCCAACACGGTGACGCGTTGTTTGGCCAATGTCATAAGGCCCCGGTCACACAGTTACCAGCATCAGGGCCAGCGGCAACACCGGCACCAAGGCATCGACCCGGTCCAGCACGCCGCCGTGGCCCGGCAGCAGCGCGCTGGAATCCTTGGCACCGGCACTTCGCTTGACCAGGGACTCCACCAG
This sequence comes from Polaromonas sp., assembly GCF_041689105.1. Lineage (GTDB taxonomy): Bacteria > Pseudomonadota > Gammaproteobacteria > Burkholderiales > Burkholderiaceae_C > Polaromonas. The sequence continues at coordinate 36,942 of NZ_JBDNGU010000148.1, forward strand.
GTCGCCCACCACACTGAAAGCCGCCAGGAAAATCATGGCAATCAGGGTCACCCACAGACCGTACTGCGCGGCAAGGCGTGCATACAGGCTTTGCCCGGTGGTGTCGAGCGCCAACCAGGCGATGCACATCACCAGCACACCCACCATGCCGCCCCAGACGCCCTCCCAACTCTTGCCCGGGCTGATCGCCAGGGCCAGCTTGCCTTTGCTGAAACGCCCACCCAGCGCCTTGCCGGCAAAGTAGGCGCCGATGTCGGCGACCCACACCAGCAGCAGCAGGGACAGCAGGAATTCAATGCCCATGAAGCGGGCCTGCGCCACCGCCAGCCAGGCCAGCCAGAGCGCCGCAATGCCGACCACCAGACGCAGCGTTCGCGGAATGCGCGTCCATCCGGCCACGCCGCCACGCAGCAACCAGGCGCCCACCAACACCCACGCGGCACCCGCCAGACGCCAGAGCAGCGGCAAGGGCTGGTTGAGCATGCCCAGGTCCCAGGACATGGCACACAGAATCACACAGGCGAACCCTGCAACCAGCGACGCGGTGGGTCCGTAGCCGTTTAACCTTCCCCATTCCCAGGCCCCGGCCGCAATCAGCAGCAGCGCCACGGCACTAAATGGTATGGGCGTTGGATAAAACAGCGCCGGCAGCAAAATGGCCAGCAGCAAAATGGCGGTGATCACGCGTTGCTTGAACATCAGGCAGCCTTCACGGTTGTTTGGGGGGTGCCAGGTGTGATCTGGCCAGATGTCTTGCCAAAGCGCCGCTCGCGGCTGGCATAAAAAGCAATCGCTTCATCCAGCGCAGCATCGTCGAAATCGGGCCAGAGCTTGTCCGAAAAATGCAGCTCTGAATACGCCGCCTGCCACAACAGGAAGTTGCTGATGCGCAGTTCGCCACCAGTGCGGATCAGCAAGTCCGGGTCCGGCACATGGGCCAACGACAACGCGCGGTCCAGCGCCATTTCTGTGATCTCCTCGCCGCTGGCCACGAGCTTGCGCGCGGCTTGGGCGATGTCCCAGCGACCGCCGTAGTTGAAACACACGTTGAGGACCAGGCGGCTGTTTTCTGCCGTGGCCGCCTCGGCCTGCGTCAGCCCTGCCCTGACCTTGTCGGAGAGCTGCTGGCGCTCGCCCACAAAATGCAGTTGCACGCCGTTGGCCTTGAGGGAAGGAACTTCCCGCGCCAGCGACAGCGCGAGCAGCTCCATGAGGCCGGAGACTTCCTCGGCGGGCCGGTTCCAGTTTTCGGACGAGAACGCGAACACGGTCAGCACACCAATGCCCCGGGCCATACAGGCCTGCACGCAGCGGTTCAGCGCGCCCACGCCCTGCTGGTGGCCAGCAATACGCGGAAGAAAGCGCCGCGTCGCCCAGCGGCCATTTCCATCCATCACGATAGCGACATGGTGCGGGACGGCGGTGGAATTTGTTCGGGCCATGTCAGCAGTCAGTCACTACGCACAGTGGACGGGCCGGGGGCAACTGTGTTTTCAAGCAGCGGCTGCGGGACTGGCTCTGCCAGACCACAGGCGCAACAGCCCCCGAGGGGCTGGAGCCTGCGGCTCCAAAGCTGCTTGAGCAGCTTTGGACAGGCGACAGAGGCGAAGCGTCTCGCGAGCCGCAGCCTGCAGGGCCTCGGGAACTGCGCGAAGCGAGTGAACGTGGCGGCAATCAGACCGCCAAGATGTCTTGTTCCTTGCCAGCGACCAGCTTGTCGACTTCTGCAATAAAACGGTCGGTGGATTTCTGCACGTCATCGTGGGCGCGGCGCTCGTCGTCTTCCGAGGCGAGCTTGTCCTTGACCAGTTTTTTGACGCCATCGTTGGCATCGCGGCGCAGGTTGCGGACCGCCACCTTGGCGTGTTCCCCTTCGCTGCGAACCACCTTGGTCAGCTCCTTGCGGCGCTCCTCGGTCATGGCTGGCATGGGCACACGGATCAAATCGCCCTGGGCGGCGGGATTGAGGCCGAGGTCGGAGTCGCGAATGGCCTTTTCAATCTTGGCGCCCATGCCTTTTTCCCAGGGCGACACACTGATGGTGCGCGCATCGAGCAGCGAGACATTGGCCACCTGGCTGATGGGCACCATGGAGCCGTAGTAATCCACGTGCACGGTGTCGAGCAGGCCAGGGTTGGCGCGGCCGGTGCGGATCTTGGACAGCGCCTGCTTCAAGGACTCCAGCGACTGCTGCATTTTCTGCTCGGTGCTGCTCTTGATATCAACAATACTCATGATGGAATCTCCGGATGGATCTTGTTTTGCAAAAGTTGTGCGGGGCCCGCAGCGGGCGCAAAAAGCATCAGACGTGAACCAGCGTTCCCTCGTCCTCACCCTGCACCACACGTTTGAGCGCACCGTGTTTGAAGATGCTGAAAATTTTGATAGGCAGTTTCTGGTCGCGGCACAGTGCAAACGCCGTGGCATCCATGACTTCGAGATTCTTGCCGATGGCCTCGTCGAAAGTGATGTTGGTGTAACGCGTGGCCGACGGGTCCTTCTTCGGGTCCGCACTGTAAACGCCATCCACCTTGGTGGCCTTGAGCACGATTTCCGCGCCAATTTCGGCGCCGCGAAGCGCAGCGGCGGTGTCTGTCGTGAAGAACGGGTTGCCGGTGCCCGCAGCAAAAATGACCACCTTGCCCTCTTCGAGGTACTGCAGCGCCTTGGGGCGCACATAAGGCTCGACCACACGCTCGATGCCGATGGCCGACATGACGCGCGGCGTGAGACCCGCCTTGTCCATGGTGTCCCCCAGCGCCAGCGCATTCATGACCGTGGCCAGCATGCCCATGTAGTCAGCAGTGGCCCGGTCCATGCCGACCGAGCCGCCCGCCACGCCGCGAAAAATGTTGCCGCCGCCGATGACCACGGCGACTTCCACCCCCAGACGCGTCACCTCGGCAATTTCTTCCACCATGCGCACAATCGTGGCGCGGTTGATGCCGAAGGCATCGTCTCCCATCAAGGCTTCACCCGAAAGTTTCAACAAGATTCGCTTGTAGGCTGGCATGAGGGGAATTCCTGTCGTTCTTGTGGGCGTAAGTTTAGCGGCCTTCCGGGTAAGCGGGGTAATCAGCCTGCCTTGGCGGCGGCCACCTGGGCAGCGACTTCGGCGGCGAAATCGTCGACCTTCTTCTCGATGCCTTCCCCAACCACATACAAGGTGAACGACTTCACGCTGGTGGCTTTTTCCTTGAGCATCTGCTCCACGGTCTGCTTGTCGTTCTTGACGAAAGACTGGTTGTGCAGGCTGACTTCCTTGAGGTATTTCTGCACGCCGCCTTCGATACGCTTGGCAACAATTTCGGGAGACTGGACAGGCTTGCCTGCAGCGGTGGCCACAGCGGCGTCTTCGGCGGCCTTGGCGGCGGCGACAGACCGCTCGCGTGCGACCAGTTCGGCCGGCACCTGGTCGCTGGACAGCGACACCGGCTTCATGGCCGCAACGTGCATGGCCACATCCTTGGCTGCGGTTTCGTCGCCATCAAACTCCACAACCACGCCGATACGCGTGCCATGCAGGTAGGAGGCCAGTTTGCCGCTTTCGAAACGCTTGAAGCGGCGCACCGACATGTTTTCGCCGATCTTGCCGATCAGGCCCCTGCGCACGTCTTCCACGGTCGGGCCAAAGCCGTCCAGGCTCATCGGCATGGCGCCGATGGCGGCGACGTCAGCCGGGTTGTTCTTGACGATGCCCCTGGCCACCGCGTCAGTAAAGGCGATGAAACTGTCATTCTTGGTCACAAAGTCGGTTTCGCAGTTGATCTCTACCAGCGCGCCCATGCCGCCTTCGCTGTGGTAGGCGATCACGCCTTCAGCGGTGATACGGGAAGCGGCCTTGCCAGCCTTGTTGCCGAGCTTGACGCGCAGGATTTCCTCGGCTTTTTCGAAGTTGCCTTCGGCTTCGGTCAGCGCCTTCTTGCACTCCATCATGGGGGCGTCGGTTTTTGCGCGCAGTTCTGCGACCATGCTTGCTGTGATTGCCATCTTTGGTTCTCCGTGTGTCGTGTTGACTTCAAATAAATACATGTGCCTCTGGAAAAGGCTGTGAAAAAGGGGCTACGCGAGCCCCTTTTTCGCGTCAGGCGCAGGGCCGGAACAATCAGGCGGCTGCGTTTTCCACTTCGACGAATTCGTCGGTGCTTTCAGCCGAGACCATCTTGACAACCTCATTGCCCGCACTGGCGCGGCCTTCGATGATGGCGTCGGCGATACCACGCGCATACAGCGCAACGGCCTTGGACGAGTCGTCGTTGCCGGGAATGACATAGTCAATGCCGAGCGGGGAATGGTTGGAATCGACCACACCGATCAGCGGGATGCCCAGCTTCTTGGCTTCGAGAATGGCGATCTTGTGGAAGCCCACGTCGATCACGAAAATCGCGTCGGGCAATGCAGTCATGTCCTGGATGCCGCCGATGTCTTTTTCAAGCTTTTCCATTTCGCGCTTGAAGGTGAGCTGCTCTTTCTTGCTCAGCGAGTCGAGGCCGACTTCCTGCTGCGCCTTCATTTCCTTGAGGCGCTTGATCGAGGTCTTGACCGTCTTGAAGTTGGTCAGCATGCCGCCCAGCCAGCGCTGGTCGACAAAAGGCACGCCAGCGCGTTTGGCTTCGGCGGATACCAGCTCACGGGCCTGGCGCTTGGTCCCGACCATCAGGATGGTGCCGCGGTTGGCCGACAGTTGCTTGGCAAACTTCATCGCGTCCTCGAACATCGGCAGCGATTTTTCGAGGTTGATGATGTGGATACGGTTGCGATGGCCGAAAATATACGGGGCCATCTTGGGATTCCAGAAGCGGGTTTGGTGTCCGAAATGGACGCCGGCTTCCAGCATTTCACGCATGCTTGTTGACATAGATTTACTCCAAAGGTTGTGTCTAAAATCAGCGCTTATCGCCCAAAGGAGCTTTTTAAAAAGTCCCGAGGGAAACACCTTGAATGGCTGATTTGCGATTTATTGCGCAAGCGGCCGAACAGCCTCTCGTACAACCCGCAGAGTATAACATCCCTGCCACTGTGGACACCCGGTCTGCGCTGCGTAGCCACCGACCCCGCGCCCGTGCGCGCCAACCCGCGCCTTTCGATATAAAAATGATAGCAGCCTGCGCCCGCCCGCCAAGGGCTCAAGCCCGATTAGACTGAAGTATTCATGCCTATGTCCTGTTCTGCCCTGACGACTCCCTGTTTGCCACAGGCCGCCCCGTGAAAGTCGCTGTTATAGGCGCCGGCATCATCGGCATCACCACCGCCTGGGAACTGGCCATGGACGGTCATGAAGTCACTGTTTTCGAGCGTCGCGGTGCGGCCGCCGAGGAAGGCAGTTTCGCCAACGCCGGCGTGGTCGCACCCGGCTACGTCACCCCGTGGGCAGTTCCCGGCATGCCGCGTAAGGTCCTGAGCCACCTGTTCAGCCGCCATGCCCCGGTTGCGCTGAGCTTGCCCCTGTCCGGCAGCGAGCTGGCCTGGATGTGGAAGTGGTGGCGCGCCTGCCGGCTGGAAACCTGCCTGACCAACCGCGCCAGGCTGCAGCGCCTGGCCGTCTACAGCCGGAACCGCCTGCACCACATCACCACCCAACTGCAGCTGGAGTACGACCGCAGCCCCGGCTACCTGGTGCTGTTGCGCTCGGAAGTAGACGCCAGGATGGTCGAGCCCGGCCTGCAGGTGCTGCGGGACGCCGGCGTGAGCTTCCGCCAGCTTGGCTCCGATGAGGCGCGCAAGGTCGAGCCGGCCCTGAACCCGGACACGCCTTTTCTGGGTGGGGTACACCTGCCTGATGACGAAGTCGCCAATTGCCGCCAGTTCGCTCTGTTGCTTAAAGCGCAGGCCCAGGGCCTTGGTGTCAATTTCGAGTTCAACAAGACTGTAGCCCTCATGGAAAAAGCGCAGACAGCTACACTTTTCATAGCAGGTGAAGCCGCGCCGCGTCACTTCGACGCGGTGGTGCTGTGCGCTGGCCTGGCGTCGGCGCAACTGCTCAGGCCGCTGGGCCTGAAGATTCCCATGGCCGCCGTGTATGGCTACTCCATCAGCGCACCCATCCGCGAACCTCTGAACGCGCCGCGCAGCGGGTTGATGGACGAACGTTACAAGGTTGCCATCTCGCGCCTGGGTAACCGGGTGCGTGTGGCGGGAAGCGCCGAGCTCGGTGGCGCGGCCGACAAAAAGCGGGCGTCGTCGGTGCGAACGCTGTACAAGGTGCTGCAGGACTGGTTTCCGGGCGCCGCCCACACCTCCGGCACCGGCGCCAGCGTGCAGGAGTGGAAAGGCGCACGGCCCATGCTGCCCGACGGCCCGCCCGTCCTGGGTGCCAGTGGCATCCCCGGCCTGTGGCTCAACCTGGGCCACGGCTCGAGCGGCTGGGCGCTCAGCTGCGGCAGCGCACGGGCCGTGGCCGACCTCATCGACGGAAAAACGCCAGACATTGACATGGACGGCCTGGGCGTTGGCCGCCTCGCGCGCTGACCGGTCAGCGGATAGGCGGGTCAGCGCCACAATGCCCTATGCAGAAAATCTCCACATCCACCGCCCTGACCCTGCCGCTGTACGGCGTGGCAGCGACGCGCCGGCTTGAGCAGCAGACGGCTGCAGCCCTGCCCCCGCACACGCTGATGCAGCGCGCCGGGCTTTCAGCCGCGCGCCTGAGCCTGGCGCTGGCGCCGCATGCGCAGCACCTCTGGATCGCCTGCGGGCCGGGCAACAACGGCGGTGACGGCCTGGAAGCCGCCCTGCACCTGCATCAGTGGGGCAAAACCGTCACCGTCAGCTGGCTGGGCGCACGAAGCGAACGCGAAGGCAAGCTGCCCGCCGACGCGCGGGTATCGCTGCAGCGCGCCCGCGCCGCCGGCGTGCCGTTTTCCGACGGTCCACCGCCAGACTGGGACTTCGCCATCGACGCCCTGCTCGGCATAGGCGCGACACCGCGAACCGGTGATACAAGCGCGGAAGCAAGCCAGCTGTCCCTGTGGCTTCACCGGCTGCGCAGCAGCAGCCAGCCCGTGCTGGCCTTCGACATCCCGAGCGGACTGCAGGCCGACACGGGTACCGATATTGCTCCTGAATCAATAGCTGCTTACGCCCGTACAAAAAGGGCTGGAGCCCGATTTTGCTTAAGTTTTTTGAGCCTGAAGCCAGGTTTGTTCACCGCCGCCGGGCGTGACCTCGCCGGTCAGGTCTGGTGGGATGATCTGGGCATCACCGCGCCACCCGACATGGCGCCCGACGCCTGGCTGGCCGGCCAGGACCGCGCTGGCCTCAGGGGCCGCGACCGGGCCAGCTACAGCAGCCACAAAGGCAGCTTCGGGGATGTGGCTGTCGTCGGCGGCGAGTCCGCCGGCGCTACCCACATGGCCGGTGCCGCCTTGCTGGCCGCCCGTGCAGCCCTGCATGCCGGTGCCGGCCGGGTGTTTGTCGCCCTGCTGGGTAGCCCCGCCATGAATGTGGACCCGCAACAGCCTGAACTGATGTTCCGCAGGCCTGACGCACTGGATCTGGCCCACCAGGTCGTCGTTTGCGGTTGCGGCGGTGGCGATGCCATCGCCCGCGTACTCCCGCTCATCCTGTCGCGGTCAGCGTCCCTGGTGCTTGATGCCGACGGACTCAACGCCGTCGCGCGCGACACGCAGTTGCAGACCCAGTTGCGCGCCCGCGCCGCCCGCGGCTGGCGCACCATTTTGAGCCCGCACCCGCTGGAGGCCGCGCGCTTGCTCTGCAGCAACACCGCCGCCGTGCAGGCCAACCGGCTGGACGCGGCGAGCCGGCTGGCTGCGCAGTTTCAGTGTGTGGTCGTGCTCAAGGGATCCGGCACGGTGATTGCCGCGCCCGGGGACATTCCCGTGATCAACCCCACCGGCAATGCCCGTCTGGCCACGGCCGGCACCGGCGACGTACTGGCAGGCATGCTGGGCGCTGCCCTGGCCGTCAGGCGAACGGCTTTTGAAGCCGCCTGCAGCGCGGTGTTGCGCCACGGCCAGCTGGCCGACGACTGGACGGCGCAGCATCCAGGGCGTCCCCTGACCGCTTCGCTGCTAGCCGAGAACCATCAGGCCGATCTGCAGCAACAGCAGCAGCACCAGCGCTGACAGGTCCACGCCACCAATCGCAGGAATCACCCGCCGCAAGGGTGCCAGCAAGGGTTCGGTCAGGCGGCCCAGCAGGACATAGATCGCCGAGCCGGGCTGCACCCACGAAATGATCGCAAACGCCAGCACGGCCACAAAGGCCACCTGCAAGGCGACGCGCAGCAGCATTTTCAGCGCCGCCAGCAGCAGGGCCGGCAGCAGCATGAGGTTCAGGCCCGACAAGTCCTGCAAACCACCGGCGAACACGCCGATCAGCAGTGCGACCAGCAGCGCAAAAACCAGCGACAGCACAAACGCCGCAAGCACGCTGGCCCAGTCCACACGGGACTGTGCCACGGCCTGGGGCAGGACACGCCGCATGGGTTTGACGATCCAGTCGGTCACGGCCATCACGAAGGTACCGGGCTGGGCACGCATGTTGATGCGCAGGTAATTCATCCAGGCGCGCAGCAGGGCCGCGCCTATCAGCACAAAAAAAAGTGTTTCAAGCAGGAAGACAAGAATCCGGATCAGCATGGCTCGTCAACGCCTCGGTTTCTTACTCGACTTGCGGATTGCACCGCTGGCCGATTTCTTGACCGCCGCCTTGAGCGCCTGGATAGGCGATACTGGCGCGCGGCTGCTGCCAGCACTGCCGCTGCGCGCGCCTGAACGCTGCTCGGTACGTTTGGCGCCGCGTTTTTCCCCGCGCTTGTCAGCCCGGGCATCACCAGCGCCGCGTGGCGGAGCACGGTCCTGCTCGGGCAGGTCAGCCGGACGCCCGCCCGTCTTGTCCTTCATGGCACGCGTCAACAGCTCTTCGCCCTCGCGCACCAGCCGGAAGTCGATCTTGCGGCCGTCGAGGTCGACCCGGCTGACCTGCACGCGCACGCGCGTGCCGATGGCGTAGCGAATGCCGGTGCGTTCACCGCGCAGTTCCTGGCGTGCCTCGTCAAAACGGAAGTATTCCCCGCCCAGCTCGGTGATGTGCACCAGGCCCTCGACATACATGGCGTCGAGCGTGACAAAGATGCCGAAGCCGGTGGCTGCCGTGACCACGCCGCCGAACTCCTCGCCCAGATGCTCGCGCATGTATTTGCATTTGAGCCAGGCTTCCACATCGCGGCTGGCTTCGTCGGCGCGGCGCTCGTTGGCGCTGCAATGCAGCCCCGCTGCGAGCCAGGCCAGCTGGTCCACACTGACTTTTTTGGGCTTTTGCGTGGGATCGCTGACCCGCGACGCCAGCCGTTTGGACAGCTTGGCCTCGGCCTCGCCCGGCGAGGGCAGGGTTGGCAGCTGGTACTTCGTCTGGTTCAGCACCGCCTTGATGACACGGTGCACCAGCAGGTCCGGGTAGCGCCGGATCGGGCTGGTGAAGTGGGTATAGGCCTCATAGGCCAGGCCGAAGTGGCCGTTGTTCATCGGCGTGTAAATTGCCTGCTGCATGGAGCGCAGCAGCATGGAGTGGATTTGCTGCGCATCCGGCCTGTCCTTGGTGGCGACCGCAATTTGCTGGAACTCGCCCGGCGCCGGGTCGTCGCTGATCGTCAAGCCCAGGCCGATGGCCTTGAGGTAATTGCGCAGCATGTCCTTTTTTTCGGGCGTCGGGCCTTCGTGCACACGGAACAGGCCCACATGTTTGCTTTGCGAAATATAGTCGGCCGAGCACACGTTGGCCGCCAGCATGGCTTCCTCGATCAGGCGGTGCGCAACGTTGCGGGTGCGAGGCACGATTTTCTCGATGCGCCCCGCATCGTCACAGACGATCTGGGTTTCGGTGGTTTCGAAATCCACCGCGCCGCGCACAGCACGCTCCTTGAGCAGAGCCTGGTAAACGTCATGCAGGTCCAGCAGGTGCGGCACCAGGGCCTTGCGCTGCGCCGCCTCCGGCCCACGCGTGTTGGCCAGGATGGCGGCAACTTCGGTGTAGGTGAAGCGCGCGTGGCTGAACATCACGGCCGGGTAAAACTGGTACGCGTGAACCTCGCCCTTGGCATTGACGAGCATGTCGCAGACCATGCACAGGCGCTCGACGTTGGGGTTCAGCGAACACAGGCCGTTGGAGAGCTTTTCGGGCAACATGGGAATCACGCGGCGCGGAAAATACACGCTGGTGGCTCGGTCGTAGGCGTCTACGTCAATCGCGCTACCGGTCTCGACATAGTGACTCACATCGGCAATCGCGACCAGCAGGCGCCAACCCTTGCCGCGCCCCACCTTGGCCGGTTCACAATAAACGGCGTCATCAAAATCTCGCGCATCCTCGCCGTCGATGGTGACCAGCGGCACATCGCTCAAATCCACGCGGTGTTTTTTGTCGCCAGGACGCACTGTGTCCGGCAGGGTGCGCGCCAGGGCCAGCGCCGCGTCACTGAACTCGTGCGGGACGCCGTATTTGCGCACCGCGATTTCAATTTCCATGCCGGGGTCGTCGATCTCGCCAAGCACCTCCTTGACGCGGCCTACCGGCTGCCCGAACAGCGCCGGCGGCTCAGTGAGCTGGACCACCACGATCTGCCCGGTTTTGGCCGTACCAGTTGCGCCTTTCGGAATCAGCACATCCTGCCCATAACGCTTGTCTTCCGGCGCCACCAGCCAGACGCCGCTTTCCTGCAGCAGCCGACCGATGATGGGGTTGGCCGAGCGTTCGATGATTTCGGTGACGCGGCCTTCCGGACGGTTTTTTCGGTCATGCCGCACGATGCGTGCCTTGACACGGTCCTTGTGCAGCACGGCGCGCATCTCATTGGGCGGCAGGTAAATGTCGGCTTCGCCGTCATCACGCTGAACAAAGCCATGGCCATCGCGGTGGCCTGATACGGTGCCCTCAAACTCGGCAAGCAGCCCGGCACCCTGGCCGGTACTTTGTGTAGTTGTTTTGATAAGTGATCTCTCTTTTTGAGATGGTTAAATTTGCAGGACCAGCCCCGGTAAAAGCAATAAACAAGTCGGTCGCGGGATGGCCCGTAGCGTCAGGGGGAGGCAATCAAAAAGGCTGCACTGCCAGTGAAAAATTTTGGACTTCGTTCCGAAAAATCGATTCCGCAATGGTACACTGCTGGCTGTGCCCGGGTGGCGGAATTGGTAGACGCGCACGGTTCAGGTCCGTGTATCGCAAGATGTGGAGATTCGAGTTCTCTCCCGGGCACCAGATACAAAAAATCCAGCAAAACTGGAGCCAAAAAGGCCGCTGTCAACCCAGCGGCCTTTTTGCTTTCAGGCCGGTAACCATGCACTGTTGCAGGCAATCTCAGACCGGCACAGCCACTAGGTCATGGCCCTGGGTACCGACAATCCGGGCCTTCGTAAATTCCCCGACCTTGAGCGTCTTGCTGATTTTTTCGGGCGGCAACAGTTTCACGACGCCGTCAATCTCGGGCGCATCGGCGTAACTCCGGCCCACGCCGCCTTTTTTACCCATGCCTGGGGCCGAGTCCACCAGCACCTGCATGGTCTTGCCGATGCGCTGCTGCAGCTTGTTGCTTGACACCGCCGCGGCCACTTCCATGAAACGCGCACGGCGTTCCTCGCGCAACGCCAGCGGCAGCATGCCGGGCAATTCATTGGCCTTCGCGCCATCGACCGGGCTGTAAGCGAAACAGCCGGCACGGTCTATCTTCGCTTCGTGCATAAAAGCCAGCAAATCTTCAAATTCTTCTTCCGTCTCGCCAGGAAAGCCGGCAATAAAGGTGCTGCGGATCACGATTTCCGGACACATCTCGCGCCAGCGCGCAATCCGCTCGAGGTTCTTTTCACCGCTGGCCGGCCGTTTCATGCGCTTGAGAACATCGGGATGGCTGTGCTGCAGCGGCACGTCCAGATAAGGCAACACCTTTCCGCTGGCCATCAGCGGAATCACCTCGTCCACGCTGGGGTAGGGATAGACATAGTGCAGGCGCACCCAGGCGCCATAAGGTTCGGCAATCTCGCCGAGTGTCTGTACCAGCTCCAGCATGCGGGTCTTGACCGGCTTGCCGTCCCAGAAGCCGGTGCGGTACTTGACATCGACACCATAGGCCGAGGTGTCCTGGCTGATCACCAACAACTCCCTGACGCCACCCTCAAACAACGCGCGTGCTTCATTGAGCACGTCGCCAATCGGGCGTGACACCAGGTCACCGCGCATCGACGGAATGATGCAGAAGGTGCAGCGGTGGTTACAGCCTTCGCTGATTTTCAGATAGGCGTAGTGCCTCGGCGTGAGCTTGATGCCCGCAATGCCAAACGAATTGGGCACCAGGTCCACAAAAGGGTCATGCGGTTTGGGCAAGTTCAGGTGCACCGCGTCCATGACTTCCTGTGTGGCGTGCGGGCCCGTGACGGCCAGCACGCTGGGGTGCATCTGCCGCACCAGGTTGCCGCCGCCGTCCCCCGCCTTGGCGCCCAGGCAGCCCGTAACAATGACACGCCCGTTTTCAGCCAGCGCCTCGCCAATCGTGTCCAGGCTTTCCTTGACCGCGTCGTCGATAAAACCGCAGGTGTTGACGATCACCAGATCGGCACCTTCAAAGGTTTTGGAGGTCTGGTACCCCTCGGCGTTGAGCTGTGTGAGGATCAGTTCCGAATCGGTCAGCGCCTTGGGGCAGCCAAGGCTGACAAAACCGACGCGTGGTGCCCTGCTGGCGGAAACGGATGGAACGGGGGAAAGGACGGAGCTCATGCCCTCTATTGTCTCAGAGCCCGCCTGCATGGACCGGCGCAGGGGTAAAACGCTAGCGGCGTGAATCAGCGCTTCAAGCCCATCGCAGCCAGCACTTGCTCGCTCTGCTTTTGCATCTGCTCCTGCATCTGCGTGAAGACCGTCTTGGATTGCTCGACATAACTACCCATCATCCCCTGCATCATGGGGGACTGGGTATTGATGAATTGAGCCCACAGCTCAGGCGTCAGCCCCTTGGACTGCTCGGACATCTGGACCTGCAGGTCCATGAAAGACTGGACGTTTTTTTCGAGGTAGCTGCCCATGAAGCTCTGCATCGCGTTGCCGTAAAAGCGGATGATGTTGCCCAGCACCGCTTCGGTGAACATGGGCGCGCCACCGGTTTCTTCCTCAAGAATGATCTGCAGCATGATGCTGCGTGTCAGGTCTTCGCCTGTTTTGGCATCACGCACCACAAAGTCGGCCGTGTCCATCACCAGCTGCTTCACATCGGCCAGCGTGATGTAGGTCGAGGTATCGGTGTCGTAGAGGCGGCGATTCGGGTACTTTTTGATAATGCGCAGTTTGCCCCCCTTGCCATTGCCCGCCGGCGCACTTTGCGGCGACGACGCCTGATCAGGGGCCTGGCTTCTGGAAGGACTGGTGGACTTGCTTTTTGGCACTGCGCTGACTCCTGGGATGGCTACCCGTGCAGCTGCACAGGTCGGATGGTCATTCTAGGAAGTATGCATACCAACGATCCCCTTGGTTTACCCTGTGTGCGCTGTGGAAGCCACAGGCAAGGAAAAAAATCAGGGAATTGGTAGGCGCGATTGGACTCGAACCAACGACCCCCACCATGTCAAGGTGGTGCTCTAACCAGCTGAGCTACGCGCCTACGGACTGTTCGACCTCGTCATTGTAGCAGGGCAAAATGTGTCTTTAGCCTCGCTCCGGATTTTTTGACAACAAATCAGCGCCTTCGCGCGGAACGCACGCCGCCAACCTCGGCGACGATAGCAAGAACCTGGTTGAGCCGACCTGACTCCGCCACCTCGACGGTGAAGGTCATTCGCGCCGTGCCGCCGCGGTTGTCCTTGACCGACTGGGTCTGAACCCCGATCACATTCATTTTTTCCTTGGCGAACACTTCCGAGATGTCACGCAGCAAGCCCTGGCGATCAGCGGCTTCGATGGCAACGTCCACCGGGTAAACCGAGCCACCGCCTTTTTTCGGCTGACTCCATTGCACCTCGATCACGCGGTCGGGGCTGCCGCTGGCCATGTTCCTGAAGTTGCTGCAATCGCTGCGGTGGATGCTCACGCCCTTGCCCTTGGTGACAAAACCCAGAATGACATCGGGCGGGGCAGGCTTGCAACATTTGGCCAGCTGGGTCAGCAGCGAATCGATGCCCACCACCAGCACGCCCCCCTTGCTGCCACGGTCACCGGTCTTTTCAGGTCTGGCCTTTTTTGCGAGCACATAGTCGTCCTGCGACGGCGCGGGCTCTGGCGGCTTGAGCATGTTCTCGATCGTGCGCAGGGACAGCTCGTCCTTGCCCACTACTTCAAACAGTTCATCGGCGCTTTTGAAGCCGAGCTGGGCTGCCAGATCTTCCAGCTTCATCGCCGTCCGGCCTTCGCGCTGCAACAGTTTCTCAACCGCCTCACGGCCGCGCGCCACCGTCTGCGTCATGGCTTGGGCGTTGAACCACGCACGCACTTTGGACTTTGCACGGTGGCTCGCCAGAAAGCCCAGCTCAGGGTTGAGCCAGTCGCGCGAGGGGCCGCCTTCCTTCGTCGTGACGATCTCCACGGTCTGCCCGTTTTGCAGGGGTGTATTCAGCGGCACCATGGCACCGTCCAGGCGCGCGCCGCGGCAGCGGTGACCCAGGCTGGTATGCACACTGTAGGCAAAGTCCAGCGCCGTTGCGCCTTGCGGCAGCTCGACCACGGCCGCATCCGGCGACAGCACGTAGATGCGGTCTTCGAACAGGCCCTGGTTGGCCTCACGCGCCTTGGCGGACGCCGGCCCGGACAGATCCCGCTCCCAGGCCAGCAATTGGCGAAGTACGGCGATTTTCGCGTCGTATTCGCTGCTGGCCGACACCCCGCTGTAGCCCTTGGTGCCGGCTTCCTTGTAGGCCCAATGCGCAGCCACGCCATGCTCGGCATGGTCGTGCATGGCCTGCGTGCGTATCTGGATCTCGACCGCGCGTTGCTGCGCATCGCGCACGACCGTGTGCAAGGACTGGTAACCATTGGATTTTGGTTTGGCGATGTAGTCGTCGAACTCCCCTTCCACCGGCGTGAAACTGGCGTGCACAAAGCCCAGCGCCGCATAACAGCCTTTCACGTCGGCGGCGATGACGCGCAGGGCACGGATGTCGAAGACTTGGTCAAAATCAAGCGACTTGCCGCGCATCTTCTTGACAATGCTGTAGATGTGTTTGGGTCGGCCCTGCACCAGTGCCGCGATGCCGCTGCTGTTCAGCTCGCGCTCCAGCTGTGCCCGCAAGGCCTCCATGAAACCCTCGCGCTCGGCGCGTTTTTGATCGAGCAGGCGCGCGACGTGTTTGTAGGTATCGGGTTCGAGAAAGCGGAAGGCCAGGTCCTCCATCTCCCATTTGATCTGCCAGATACCCAGACGGTTGGCCAAGGGCGCGAACACATGCAGCGACTCGCGCGCCATCGCCAATGGCGCCGGCTGCCGAACGGATGCGAAGTGGCGCAGCGTCTGCAGACGCGACGCCAGCCGCAACATGACGACCCGCAGATCGCGCGAGAACGCCAGCAGCATCTTGCGCACGTTTTCAGTCTGTGCGGCAGTGTCTTCCGTCAGCTGCGCCTTGGCATCGGAGGCACGGGCCTGCTTTTGTACATGGACCAGCTTGGTGGTTTCAATGGCCAGCGCCGCGAAGTTGGCGCCAAAGGCCTTGGCAATCACCTCCTGCGGCCTGTTCAGGTGCGCGCAGGCGTGCACCAGGTACGTGGCGGCCTGCATCGCCTCGGAACCGCCTATGGCCCGGAGAATCGCTGCAACCGCGTCCGCATGCGCCAGGATGTTTTCACCGGTGTCCAGTGTTTCGCTGGCGATCAACGGCTCGGCGAAGGCGCGGGCACGCATCAGCGCGTGCGGCTGGTCCGGCAGGCTGCCCGCAGTCGCCGTCACGATGGAGGCATTGGCAAGGACAGGCAAAGCGCCCTGCCCGGCCGCAGTATGTTTCATGAAAGGTCAGTCAGCTTTGCGGAAATACTTCAAACCAGAAGAAAATCACCCACCGCACTGACCTGATCCATGGCTACCAGGGTCGGGGCATGGCCCACTCCGTCGAACTCCACCAGATGGGCTTTCGGGCCACGCTGCGTCATGGCCAGCGCCGTGGCGTGGCTGAGCAGATCCGATTGCGCACCCCGCAGGATCAGCGTTGGCGCATGAACGTTGTCGTACAGCTGCCAGAGCATGGCCTCGCCTTGTCGTGCCGAGGTTTCGGTCACAGCGCGCACAGGCACCGCAATAGCCGGGTCGTAGTGCAGCATCATGCTGCCATCGGTCGCGCCGGGCACGGGTTTGACCATGTAGCGCGACAAAGCCAGCCACTCCTCCGGCGTATGCGGGCCAAAACTGGTTGAGATGGCCCACATCGCGTCGGCAGCCTGCTGCAGCGATTCGAAATGACCAGCTTTCCCCAGATAAGCTGCAATGCGCGTGATGGCCTGCCATTCGATGGCCGGGCCCACATCATTGAGCACCAGCTTGTGGATGTGTACCCCTGGGCTTGCCAGTGCGCTTGCCGCAGTGCTCTCCGAAGACGCGCTTGCGTCCTGGGACGGCCCCGCAGAACTCGAACCCTGCTGTCCAGCAATGGCCAGGCCAATCAGCCCGCCCATGCTGGTGCCGACCCAGTCCAGGATCGAGATGGGGGCTTGTTGATGCAAATGGGCCAGCAACACCATCATGTCCGCGGCGTACTGGGGGATGTGGTATCCCATGGGGTCCTTGAGCCAGTCGCTCTGACCGCGGCCAACCACGTCGGGACACACCACCCGAACCTCATCAGCCAGGTATGTCGCCAATACGTCAAAATCGCGCCCCTGGCGCGACAGGCCGTGAACACACAACACCACATGCGGGTTGGCCGGATCTCCCCACTGCCAGTAAGCCATGCGATGGCTGCCCGAAGCATCGGGGCAGGTTACGTAGTTCAGCGTAGGTTCGGTCATGGCCAGGGGAATCCGGGTTCGAGGCTTGATAATTGTCATCACCGCTTTTCCAGCGTTTCATTGGCATCGTAAATCATCCGGAGAAAACTTCATGCTCAAAGGTAAAACTGCACTCGTCACCGGCTCGACCAGCGGCATCGGCCTGGGGATCGCGAAAGCGCTTGCGGCACAGGGCGCCAACATTGTCCTCAACGGGTTTGGCGACGCCGAAGGCCCGCAGGCAGAAATCGCTGCACTGGGCGCCAAGGTGCTCTACCACGGTGCAGACATGAGCAAGCCTGCCGAGATTGAAGCCATGATGAAGTTCGCGGCCGCGCAGTTCGGTCAGGTCGATATCCTGGTCAACAACGCCGGCATCCAGCATGTCGCCAGAGTAGAAAACTTCCCCGTGGAGCGCTGGGATGCCATCATCGCCATCAACCTGAGCAGCGCCTTCCACGCTACCCGCCTGGCGCTGCCGGCCATGCAGGCGGCCAACGCTGGCAAGGGCTGGGGCCGCATCATCAACGTAGCGTCGGTTCATGGCCTGGTGGGCTCGGCCGAAAAATCCGCCTATGTCGCGGCAAAACACGGCATCGTCGGCCTGACCAAGGTCACTGCTCTCGAAAATGCTACCTCCGGTGTCACTTGTAACGCCATCTGCCCGGGTTGGGTGCTGACGCCTCTGGTGCAAAAGCAGGTAGACGCCAAAGCCACAGCCGGTGCCATGTCGAATGAAGATGCCACGCGCCAGTTGCTCGGCGAAAAGGAGCCCTCCATGCAGTTCACCAAGCCGGAAGAACTTGGTGCACTTGCGGTATTTTTCTGCTCGCCGGCCGGTAACAATGTACGCGGGGTTGCCTGGAACATGGACGGCGGCTGGGCCGCTCAATAGACACGCTACAGAGCCAAGGCTGACATGCCAGCCCCGGAAAGCCGCTCCTGGCCCTTCGCATTGTCCTGCACGCAGGACTTGGTCGGTCGGTCTGGGGGCAGGACTGGGCCATGAAAAAAGCCCCAAGTCGCAAGGACTTGGGGCTTGTGTTCTGGTGGGCGGTGCAAGTTTCGAACTTGCGACCCCTGCAGTGTGAATGCAGTGCTCTACCCCTGAGCTAACCGCCCTGTCGGTCAGCCTTAAATTATAGCGGTTTTGTCATGCAGTATCGAAAGCGCGCCAGACAGTTTTGCCTTTGCTGGCCTTGTCAATGTCAGCAAGCAGTGTTTCATGGACCTCCAGTTCCTGCTCGTTGGCGAGCAGCAGCGGCAGGTCGAACCCGCTCAAGTTGATAACAACCGTGTTCTCGCCGTCACCGCTGGAACTCCCCACCTCCATCACCAGCGTGTTTTGCCCACGCGTCAAGTTGATGTACACATCGGCGAGAAGTTCGGCATCGAGCAAGGCGCCATGAAGGGTACGGCCGGAATTGTCGACCTCCAGCCGGTCACACAAGGCATCGAGCGAGTTGCGCTTGCCGGGGAAAAGCTCCTTGGCCATCATCAGGCTGTCGGTAACTTTGGCCACACATTGCGCAATCGGCGGCAGACTCGCCAGCTCAAGCTCCTTGTTCAGAAAGCTCACATCAAAAGGCGCGTTGTGAATGATGATCTCGGCGCCCTGCAGATAAGCAAGAAGCTCCTGGGCGACCAGCGCGAACTTCGGCTTGTCCTTCAGGAAATCGTTGCTGATGCCGTGGACCTTGAGTGCGTCCTCATGGCTGTCACGCTCGGGGTTCAGGTAGAAGTGCTTGTTGTTGCCGGTCATTTTGCGGCTCAGCAGCTCCACACAACCGATTTCAATGATGCGGTCACCGTTTTCAGCGGAAAGGCCTGTGGTTTCGGTATCAAGGACGATTTGGCGCATGGGTCAATGGTAACGGCGTCGGCAACAAGGAATCAATGCTTTTCCTTGGCATGGTTGATCGAGTATTTGGGAATCTCTACCGTTACATTGTTCTGGGCCAGCAACGCCTGGCAGCTCAGGCGCGAGTTGGGCTCCAGCCCCCAGGCACGGTCGAGCAGGTCTTCCTCGGTTTCATCGAGCTCGTTGAGCGATCCAAAACCCTCACGCACGATCACGTGGCAGGTGGTGCAGGCCGCGCTCATGTCACACGCGTGTTCGATGTTGATGTTGTTGTCGAGCAAGGCTTCGCAAATGGAGGTGCCTGCAGGTGCCGAGACCTCGGCGCCATTCGGGCAGTACTCGGGATGGGGCAATATTTTGATAATGGGCATGGGGTGGGTTCTTCAAACCGTGGCTATGTTTTTGCCGGAAAGCGCCTGACGGATACCGCAGTTCATGCGTTGCGCGGCAAAATTTTCGGTTGCGTCAGCCAGCGCCTTGACGGCTCTTTCGATCTGCGCCGCATCACCCTGCTGGCGCGTACTTGCGAGCTCTGCCATCAGGCGGTCGATTTCCAGCTTCTCGTCGGCAGCCAGCAAATCACCATCGGCGGCCAGGGCACTTTGCGTGGCCAGAAGCATGCGGTCGGCATCGACCTGCGCCTCGGCCAGCGCGCGTGCCTGCATGTCCTGTTGGGCGGTCGAAAAACTTTCCTGCAGCATGCGCGCAATGTCGTCGTCGGACAAGCCATAAGAAGGCTTCACATCAATGCGCGCCTCCACGCCACTGACCTGCTCCTTCGCGTTGACACTGAGCAGGCCGTCAGCATCAACCGTGAAAGTAACCCGGATGCGCGCCGCACCGGCAGCCATGGGGGGAATGCCGCGCAGCTCGAAACGCGCCAGGCTGCGGCAGTCGACCACCAGGTCGCGCTCGCCCTGCACCACATGCAGGGCCAACGCGGTCTGCCCGTCCTGGTAAGTGGTGAAGTCCTGTGCCATGGCTGTCGGGATGGTCTGGTTACGCGGCACGATACGCTCGACCAGACCGCCCATCGTTTCAATGCCCAGCGACAGGGGGATCACATCGAGCAGCAGCAACTCGCTGCCGACGCGGTTGCCTGCCAGTTGATGGGCGGAAACGGCCGCACCCAGTGCCACCACTTCATCGGGGTTCAAATTGGTCAAAGGCTCACGGCCGAAAAAGCTGGCAACCGCGCGGCGCACCTGCGGCATGCGTGTGGAACCGCCCACCAGCACGACACCCTGGATATCGTCTTTGCCCAACTGGGCATCACGCAAGGCCTTGCGAGCCGCGCCCAACGTGCGTTGGGTCAGCGAGGCAGTGACCGCTTCAAAGTCCGCAGCTTTCATGTCAAAATGGACGTTAGCCCTTGCCAGTCGGGCGGAGAATGCTACTGAATTTGCAGCAGACAGCGCCTCCTTGCAGGCCCGCGCGGCTTGCAGCAACGCAGCCTTGTCACCCGCAGTCAGCGTGTCCGCCGCCAGCCCGGCCTTGACCAGCACCCATTCGACCAGTGCGCGATCGTAGTCATCGCCGCCCAGGGCGGAGTCGCCGCCCGTGGCCACCACTTCAAACACTCCCTGGCTCAAGCGCAGGATGGAAATGTCAAAGGTGCCACCTCCCAGGTCGTAGATGGCATAAACACCTTCGCTGGCATTGTCCAGGCCATAGGCAATGGCTGCCGCCGTCGGCTCGTTGATCAGACGCAGCACGTTGATGCCCGCCAGTTGCGCGGCGTCCTTGGTGGCTTGACGTTGTGCGTCGTCGAAATACGCGGGAACCGTGATGACCGCGCCAAAAATATCATCGTTGAAGGTGTCTTCGGCCCGGTAGCGCAGGGCTGCCAGAATTTCAGCACTGACTTCGACCGGGCTTTTTTCGCCCGCAAGCGTCTGCACAGCCACCATGCCGGGCTTGTCGATCAACTCATATGGAAGTTGCGCACGGCCGGCGATGTCCTGCATGCTGCGGCCCATCAGGCGTTTGACCGAGGCGATGGTGTTTTTCGGATCGTCCGTCTGCGCAGCCAGCGCCTCAAACCCGATCTGCCGGCTCACAGAACCCGAGGCGTCCAGGCCATACCGAACCACACTGGGCAACAACACGCGTCCCTGTGCATCAGGCAGGCACTCTGCCACGCCATTGCGCACGCTGGCCACCAGCGAATGGGTGGTGCCCAGATCAATGCCGACGGCAATGCGCCGCTGATGCGGATCGGGCGTCTGGCCGGGTTCGGATATTTGCAGTAAAGCCATGGGGTGATTGTTACCGCCTGAAGGTTGTAAATTCTTATTGTCCCTGCGCGTCGATGCGGGCATCGATCTCGCTGCCAAAACGCTCAATAAACATAAGGCTTCTTACCTGTTGCGCTGCGGCCGGGAAGTTTTTCTCCCGGTCCAGCAATTGCTCTATTTTTGATAGCTTCTCGCGCTTGATGGTAGAGGCCTCAGACGCGATTTCTTCCAGGTTTTCGATCCCATCAGCTTCTTCCAGTGCTTCGCGCCACTGCATCTGCTGGACCAGGAAGTCCGGCGGCATGGCGGTGTTGCTTTCGGCCTCGATGGGCGCACCGTGCAGCTCGCACAGGTACATCGCCCGTTTCATAGGATTTTTCAGGCGTTGATAAGCCTCATTGATGCGCACCGACCACTGCATGGCCAGCCGCTGAGCCGCCCCGCCTTGCGCGACGAACTTGTCAGGGTGCGCTTCACGCTGAAGCTCTTTCCAGCGCGCATCCAGCGCGGCGCTGTCCTGCGCAAACTGCACCGGTACATCAAAGAGTTCGAAGTCGTTGGATTGGAGACTTGGCACGGAAAGCGTTTTCGGGATGGGAAGCGTAGCGAGCGGGCGTCAGCGAGGTGCGGCCAGCGCGGAGCAACCGGAGCGTACTTTAGGTACGTGAGGATTGCGAGCACTGCCCGCGCCTCGATCACGCACGGGCAGTAGCTTCACACCCGAAAAGATTCGCCGCACCCGCAGCGGTCACGCTCATTCGGATTGATGAACTTGAAGCCCTCATTGAGGCCCTCACGCACGAAGTCCAGCTGGGTACCGTCGATGTAGGCCATGCTTTTCGGATCGACCAGCACCTTCACACCGTTGTCTTCAAAAACCACGTCTTCGGGCGCGATCTCGTCGGCATATTCAAGCTTGTAAGCCAGGCCGGAACAGCCGGTGGTTCGCACGCCCAGGCGCACACCCACGCCTTTGCCGCGCTTGCTCATGTAGCGGGTGACGTGTCGCGCTGCGGCGTCGGTGAGGGTAACGGACATGATCAATGTAGGGATAGAGGGTAGAAAAGCCCGTTAGCCGCGAGCCTGTCGACAGGCGCAAGGCGAACGGTCGCTCTTAATGTGTTGCCGTTGCTCCGGCAACTGTCGCGTGCTTTTGTTTGTAGTCACTGACAGCCGCCTTGATGGCGTCTTCGGCCAGGATGGAGCAGTGAATCTTCACGGGCGGCAGAGCCAGTTCTTCGGCAATCGCGCTGTTCTTGATGCTTGCTGCTTCGTCCAGGGTTTTGCCCTTGACCCATTCGGTCACCAGCGAGCTCGACGCAATGGCAGAGCCGCAACCATAGGTCTTGAAGCGTGCGTCTTCAATCACGCCCGTCAGCGGGTTGACCTTGATCTGCAGCTTCATCACGTCGCCACAGGCCGGAGCGCCGACCATGCCGGTACCCACCGTGTCGTCGCCTTTTTCAAACGAGCCCACATTGCGGGGGTTTTCGTAGTGGTCCACCACTTTTTCAGAATAAGCCATGATCAATTCCTTTTCGTCAATTCACTTCTTTTCCAGTGACAGCGTGGAACCGGCTTTGCCGGGCCACAGGTGTCGCCCCCTTGAGGAGGAGGCAGCGCAAGCTGCCTCGGGGATGTGCCATATTTATCAATGAGCTGCCCACTGGATGGTGGACAGATCCACACCATCCTTGAACATTTCCCACAGTGGCGACAGGTCACGCAGCTTGGCCACGTTTTCCTTGATCGTCGCTACGGCGTAATCGATTTCTTCCTCGGTGCTCCATCGCCCTATCGTCATGCGCAAGCTGCTGTGCGCCAGTTCGTCGCTGCGGCCCAGGGCGCGCAGCACATAGCTGGGCTCCAGGCTGGCCGAAGTACAAGCTGAGCCGCTCGACACTGCCAGGCCCTTGATGCCCATGATCAGCGACTCGCCCTCGACAAAGTTGAAACTCATGTTCAGGTTGTGCGGTACGCGCTTGTCAGCATGTCCATTGAGGAAAACCTCTTCCACATCCTTCAGGCCGGCCAGCATTCGCTCATGCAAGGCACGGATGCGCTTGTTTTCCTCGTGCATTTCAGCTTTGGCGATGCGGTACGCCTCGCCCATACCCACGATCTGGTGCGTCGGCAGGGTGCCGGACCGCATGCCGCGCTCGTGGCCCCCGCCGTGCATCTGCGCTTCCAGCCGGACGCGTGGCTTGCGCCGCACGTACAACGCGCCAATGCCTTTGGGGCCGTAGGTCTTGTGCGAGGTCAGGCTCATCAGGTCCACCGGCAAGGTTGCCAGATCGATGTCCACGCGGCCGGTGGCCTGCGCTGCATCCACATGGAAAATGATGCCCTTCTCGCGGCACAACGCGCCTATGGCTGCAATATCCTGAACAACGCCGATTTCGTTGTTGACGAACATGACGCTGGCGAGAATCGTGTCGGGACGAATCGCGGCCTTCAGCACGTCCAGGTCGAGCAGGCCATCGGCCTGGACGTCGAGATAACTGACTTCAAACCCTTGCCGCTCCAGTTCCCGGCAGGTGTCAAGCACCGCCTTGTGCTCGGTCTTGACGGTGATGAGGTGTTTGCCCTTGCTCTTGTAGAAATGAGCCGCACCCTTGATGGCGAGGTTGTTGGACTCGGTCGCTCCGCTGGTCCAGACGATCTCGCGCGGGTCGGCGCCAATCAGTGCCGCAACCTGCTCACGCGCCTTTTCAACGGCGGCCTCGGCCTCCCAACCCCAGGCGTGGCTGCGTGAGGCGGGATTGCCGAAATGCTCGCGCAACCAGGGGATCATCGCGTCCACCACCCGCGGGTCGCACGGGTTGGTGGCGCTGTAGTCCATGTAAATGGGGAAGTGAGGGGTTTCCATGTGGCTAGCTTTTTGTTTCACGGCTGGCTTGCAGCATCAAAAATGGACGGCAGTCCACAGCCGGATTCACCGGCGCGGACCGGCCTGATCAGGACTTTGAGAACGCGTTGCCCAGGGCAAACACCGAATTGGGTGCATTGACACGCATCGGCTTGGCCATCGGCGCGGTAAAGATGGCTTTTTTCACCATTGGCGTGTTTTCAACCACCACGCCCTTGGCCAGCTGGTCGTCGACCAGTTTTTGCAGGGTGACAGAGTCCAGAAACTCGACCATGCGGCTGTTCAGCGAAGCCCACAGATCATGCGTCATGCAGCGGCCGCCGTCACCGAGGCAGTTTTCCTTGCCGCCACACTGGGTGGAGTCAATCGGCTCGTCCACCGAGACGATGATGTCGGCAACCGTGATTTCGGCTGCCTTGCGGCCCAGCGTGTAGCCGCCGCCGGGGCCACGGGTGGACTCCACCAGCTCGTGCCGGCGCAGCTTGCCGAACAACTGCTCCAGGTAAGACAACGAAATCTGCTGACGCTGGCTGATCGCAGCCAGGGTAACGGGGCCGTTGTTCTGGCGCAGGGCCAAGTCAATCATTGCAGTGACCGCAAAGCGGCCTTTGGTCGTGAGGCGCATTTTCAAGCTCCTTTAAAGTTGGCTTGACTGTCGTTTGGCTCACCTTGCACGGCTTGTGGCCCGCAAGGAACTCTTCTCCACCCACCCCGGCCAATCGGCCTGTTTCGGCTCGGGGTTATGTTGTTTTGTTTGTTGTTGACTGTTTTCGTCAAGTATACCACTTCTTGCGGATAGACCGGCCCCTTCCGGCTGTCCGCGCCCCCTAAAACCCAACCGCCAGGTTCTCCAACCCGTGCCGATTGAACTTTGGAGTCATTTTTCTACTCGGCGTTCCATTTTTAGTCGAATTAGAACTTGTCCTCATGCAGCTGTGCCTGGAGGCGCGATGTTGTCGGTACCCGGAGCCCCAAAAGCCTGCGCTTTCAGAATGTGCAGCTGATCGCGGACTTTGGCGGCCTTTTCAAATTCCAGGTTCTTGGCATGTTCGATCATCAGTTTTTCCAGGCGCTTGATCTCACGGGCAATGTCTTTCTCGCTCATGTCTTCGACCAGGGCCTTCTGAAGCTCAAGTTTTTCGGCCTCCTTGCCTGATTTTTCACTGTACACGCCGTCGATCAGGTCCTTGATGCGCTTGACGATGCTGCGCGGCGTGATGCCGTGCTCGATATTGAAGGCAATCTGCTTGTTGCGCCGGCGTTCGGTTTCGTCCATCGCCCTTTTCATCGAATCGGTGATGCGGTCGGCATACAAAATGGCGCAGCCATTGAGGTTGCGGGCTGCCCGGCCTATGGTCTGGATCAGGCTGCGTTCGGAGCGCAAAAAGCCTTCCTTGTCGGCATCGAGAATCGCCACCAGGCTGACCTCCGGAATGTCCAGGCCTTCGCGCAGCAAATTGATGCCGACCAGCACGTCAAACGCGCCAAGCCGCAGATCGCGCAGGATTTCTACCCGCTCGACGGTGTCCACATCGCTGTGCAGGTAACGCACCTTGACCCCGTTGTCGGTCAGGTAATCGGTGAGCTGCTCGGCCATGCGTTTGGTCAGCGTGGTGATCAACACCCGCTCATTCTTGTCCACGCGGATGCGGATTTCCTGCAGCACATCATCGACCTGGTGAGTGGCCGGTCGCACTTCAACCTCGGGATCGACCAGCCCGGTGGGGCGTACCACCTGCTCGACCACCTTGCCGGCATGCTGCTGCTCGTAGGCAGCAGGCGTTGCCGAGACAAACACGGCCTGGCGCATCTTGGCTTCGAACTCTTCGAACTTCAGCGGCCGGTTGTCCAGTGCGCTGGGCAGGCGAAAACCGTATTCGACCAAGGTGGTCTTGCGCGAGCGGTCGCCGTTGTACATGGCGTTGAGCTGGCCGATCATGACGTGGCTCTCGTCGAGAAACATGATCGCGTCTTTCGGCAGGTAGTCGCACAGCGTTGATGGTGCCGAGCCCGGCGGCGCGCCGCTGAGGTGGCGCGTGTAGTTTTCAATGCCCTTGCAATGGCCGATTTCGCTGAGCATCTCCAGGTCGAAACGCGTGCGCTGCTCGATGCGCTGGGCTTCGACCAGCTTGCCGTCGCCGACAAACTGCTTGACGCGCTCGGACAGCTCGATCTTGATGGTTTCCACCGCCGCCATGACCTTGTCGCGCGGCGTGACGTAGTGGCTTTTCGGGTAGACCACAAACCGTGGCACCTTCTGGCGAATCCGGCCGGTCAGCGGGTCGAACAGCTGCAATGACTCAATCTCGTCGTCGAGCAGCTCGATGCGAATCGCCAGCTCGGAGTGTTCGGCCGGGAACACGTCGATCACGTCGCCGCGCACGCGGAAGGTGCCGCGCGCAAAGTCCTGGTCGTTGCGCGCGTACTGCATGCGGATCAGGCGCGAGATCACGTCGCGCTGATTCATCTTGTCGCCGGAGCGCGCGATGAAACGCATCTGTGTGTAGTCTTCCGGCGCGCCAATGCCATAGATCGCGCTGACAGTTGCCACGATGATGGTGTCGCGCCGCTCCAGCACGCTTTTGGTGGCGGACAAGCGCATCTGCTCGATGTGCTCGTTGATGGCGGAGTCTTTTTCGATGAACAGATCGCGCTGCGGCACATAGGCTTCAGGCTGGTAATAGTCGTAATAACTGACGAAATACTCCACCGCGTTTTTCGGGAAAAATTCTCGGAACTCGCTGTAAAGCTGCGCCGCCAGCGTCTTGTTGGGTGCAAACACAATCGCCGGCCGACCCATCCGGGCGATCACGTTGGCCATGGTGAAGGTCTTGCCCGAGCCGGTCACGCCGAGCAGGGTCTGAAACACCTCGCCATCGTTGATGCCTTCGACCAGTTGCTCGATGGCCACCGGCTGGTCACCGGCCGGCGGGTAAGGCATGAAAAGCTCAAAAGGCGAGTCCGGAAAGCTGACAAACTCGCCGAGGCTGGACAGTTCAGTGGTATCGGGTATGACTTCAATCAGTTCTGGCATAAAAAACTCAATCCTGGCCCGCTAAAATCTGGGGCAACCAAACAGAATACGACATTTGGGCGACTGGCAGAAACTCGCACCGCCATGCCCGGAATGTCTGCGTAACAGCCGGTAAACCAATCGGGGTACCGGGCCGTTAAAAAAACACAAACCACCCTTGCAGAGGATTTTCATGTCGCTTTTCACCGCCGTCGAAATGGCCCCCCGTGACCCTATATTGGGCCTGAATGAGCAATTCAATGCCGATACCAACCCGGCCAAGGTCAACCTCGGTGTGGGTGTGTATTACGACGACCAAGGCAAACTGCCGCTGCTGCAATGCGTGCAGATCGCCGAAAAAGCCATGATGGAAACGCCCAAGCCGCGCGGTTATTTGCCCATGGACGGCGTTGCCGCCTATGACGCGGCTGTCAAGGTGCTGGTGTTTGGTCTAGAGAGCGAGCCGGTCAAAAGTGGCCGCATCGCCACCGCACAAGGCATAGGCGGCACCGGTGGCCTGAAGATTGGCGCCGACTTCCTGAAAAAACTCAGCCCCAGCGCCAAGGTGCTGATCAGCGACCCGAGCTGGGAAAACCACCGCGCCCTGTTCACCCAGGCCGGCTTCACGGTGGAAAGCTACCCCTACTACGACGCGGCCAAACGCGGCGTCAACTTCGAAGGCATGCTGGCCGCGCTGAACACCGCCGCTGAAGGCACCATCATTGTGTTGCATGCCTGCTGCCACAACCCCACCGGCTACGACATCACCAACGGCCAGTGGGACCAGGTCATCGCCACCGTCAAGGCCCGCAAGCTCACGGCTTTCCTGGACATGGCTTACCAGGGCTTTGGCCACGGGATTGTTGAGGACGGCGCGGTCATCGGCAAGTTTGTAGCTGCCGGCCTGAACTTCTTCGTGTCGACCTCGTTCTCCAAAAGTTTCAGCCTCTATGGCGAACGTGTCGGTGCCCTGTCGGTGCTGTGCGAAAGCAAGGAAGAGGCTGAGCGCGTGTTGTCGCAAATGAAAGTGGTGATCCGCACCAACTACAGCAACCCGCAGATCCATGGTGCCACCGTGGTAGAGAATGTGCTGAACAACCCCGAGCTGCGCGCCTTGTGGGAAAAAGAGCTGGGCGAGATGCGTGTGCGCATCAAGGCCATGCGCCAGAAGTTAGTGGACGGCCTGAAAGCCGCCGGCGTGAAGGAAGACATGAGCTTCATCACCACCCAGATTGGCATGTTCAGCTACTCGGGCCTGAGCAAAGACCAGATGGTGCGCCTGCGCAATGAATTTGGCGTGTATGGCACCGACACCGGCCGCATGTGCGTGGCCGCGCTGAACAGCCAGAACATCGCCCACGTCTGCGCGTCCATCGCCAAGGTGCTCTAAAACCGAGCAACAGCGCCAGAGAGTCAAGCTCGCCTGGCTACGCCGACCGAGTCAGGGCCTGGAAGTACAATTTACAAGAAAAAAGTGCCTCTAACCCTTATCTGACGGGCGTAAGCAGCTATTTTATTGATAGCAAAACGAGCTGAGGCTATTCAGCCAGCGCCGCCACAGGGTCGTAAAAGAAGCGCTCTTCCACGATCTTCTCGCCTTCCCACCGCTGGTGCGCCAGCTCGTCAATGCGCATGGTTTTTCCCGATAGCCGTGTGAACTCAAACACCCAGTGGATCACGACAAAATCGCCATCGACCAGAAAGGATTCGACCGGCAGCGTGCGCATCGCTCTGCAGGCTGCGATCACCGCGCGCTCATAGGCCACCAGTGTGTCCCGGCCGCGGCGAGGCGGCTGGCTGTTTTCCTGCATGCTGGCATCACGCGCATAAAACTGCTCGATGGCCTCGACATACTCGCCCTGCTGCACCATGGCGATGAAGTCCTGGACAATTTGACGGCTTGGCATGGTGGCGGGCTCTCTATCCCCAGATCACGGACCGCATGGAGATCGAACCGAGCTGGAAGTTGGTATTGAAGAAATGCGGCTGCTCGCCGGCACCCACCGCGCCAGCCGCATACAGCAGCGGCAGGTAATGCTCATGCGTTGGGTGGGCCATTTTGGCAAGCTGGCCCAGCCTCAGGAAGTGCTGCAGCTTGTCCAGGTTGCCCTGCTGCAGGTGGCCGCCGGTGGTCTGGTCGAACTCCAGCGCCCAGTCGTAAGCCTGGTTGCCGGCCGCGCCGCGCTGCGCCTGGCGCAGGTTATGCACGATGTTGCCGCTGCCCACAATCAACACGCCGCGTTCACGCAGCGCTTTCAGTTGCCCGGCCAGCGCATAGTGTTCTTCAGGCGCGCGGCTGTAGTCCATGCTGAGCTGAATCACCGGAATGGTGGCCCCAGGAAACATGGGCTTGAGCACCGGCCAGGTCCCGTGATCCAGCCCCCACCCGTCAACGTCCAGGCCCAGCGGCGCGGACGCCCGCTGCCTGACCTGCTGGCTGATGGCACGCGCGGCCGCCGCATCTCCCGGCGCCGGGTACTGCTGGTCAAACAGCTCCCGCGGGAAACCGCCGAAGTCATGGATGGTTTTGGGCCGGTCCATGGCGGTCAGCCACCAGCCCTCGGTCAGCCAATGTGCAGAAATGCACAAAATGAGCTGTGGAGGCGCGTACTTGTCGCCGAACTGCGTGCCCAGCGCCTGCCAGCTGCGCCGGTACTCGTTGTCGCCGATGGCGTTCATCGGGCTGCCGTGCCCGACAAATATGACCGGCATGCGCTCGGATTTTTTCAGTGACCCCCACAGGTCTTGCGCCGCAGCGCCGGCAATCTCTGTCATCAATCATCCCCTGGAGGCAAGTAGCCGTCCCCCATATAGTCATCAGCGGTCTGCTTTGCGTGGCAAGTGTCTTATAAATGTCTTCAGGAGATGCAAAAACAAGGGGCTGCGCAAGTAGCAACCCCTTCCTATTGGTGTTTGCCCTCCATTCATTGATAAGCGTACATGTTATTATTTGTTGCACTGCAGCATACCCGTTGCCAAAAGGTTTTTTGCCATGCTTTATCAAGTCTATGAAACCCAGCGCTCCCTGATGGAGCCGTTTGTCGACTTCGCCCAGGCGGCCGCCAAGATTTACAGCAGCCCCAGCTCGCCTTTTGGCCAGAACCCGCTGGCCCAGCGCATCTCTGCCGGCTACAGCCTGATTTACCGGCTCGGCAAAGACTATGAAAAACCCAGCTTCGGCATCACCACCGTGGATGTGGACGGCACCAACATCGCCATCCACGAACGTGTCGAACTCGACAAGCCGTTTTGCGAGCTGCGCCGCTTCAAGCGTTTCACCGACGATCCGGCCACGCTGACCAAGCTCAAGGGCCAACCCGCCGTGCTCATCGTGGCACCGCTGTCCGGCCATTACGCCACCTTGCTGCGCGACACCGTACGCACCATGCTCAAGGACCACAAGGTCTACATCACCGACTGGAAAAACGCACGCACCGTGCCGCTGTCCGATGGCTCCTTCTCGCTCGACGATTACGTCAACTACGTGCAGGAGTTCATCGGCCATCTGCAGGGCATCTACAGCAACTGCCACGTGATCAGCGTCTGCCAGCCCACGGTGCCGGTGCTGGCCGCCATTTCATTGATGGCCAGCCGCGGCGAGACCACGCCCCTGTCCATGACCATGATGGGCGGCCCCATCGATGCACGCCTGTCGCCCACTGCGGTCAACAACCTGGCGATGAACAAGAGCTTCGAATGGTTCGAGAACAACGTGATTTACAAGGTACCGGCCAATTTCCCGGGCGCAGGTCGCCGCGTCTACCCGGGCTTTTTGCAGCACACCGGGTTTGTCGCCATGAACCCGAGCAACCATGCCAAAAGCCATTTCGACTATTTCAAGGACCTGCTCAAGGGCGACGACGCCAGCACCGAGGCCCACGTCAAGTTTTATGACGAGTACAACGCCGTGTTGGACATGGACGCCGAGTATTACCTCGACACGATCGAGACAGTGTTCCAGGAGTTCAAGCTGGTCAACGGCACCTGGGATGTCAAGTCCATCCACGGCAAGCTCGAACGTGTGCGCCCCGAGGACATCACGACCTCCGCGCACTTCACGGTCGAAGGCGAACTCGACGATATCTCCGGCTCCGGCCAGACCGAAGCAGCGCACGGCCTGTGCACCGGCATCCCGAAAGCCCGGCAGAAACACCTGGAGGTCAAGGGCGCCGGCCACTACGGCATTTTCAGCGGCCGCCGCTGGCGCGAGATTGTCTACCCCCAGGTCAAGGCCTTTATTCTTGAGAACAACGAGCCTGTAGCCCTTGCAGGGAAAGCGAAGGCAGCTCCCAGAAAGATAGCAAAACCGACACCCCGCCGTGCCCCTGCGACGACGGCCCGCAGCGCCCCGAAGAAGTCCGCCGTCAAGAAGTAAGCGGCCGCGCCGTGAACCCGCTCGCCGATCGGATCAACGCTGCGCTGCCGCAAACCCAGTGCACACGCTGCGGCTACCCGGACTGCGCGGCCTACGCGCAGGCCATCAGCAGCGGTGAGGCCGGTATCAACCAGTGCCCGCCCGGCGGCGCCGAGGGCATCAGCCGCCTGGCTGCGATCACCGGCCAGCCGCAGCTTCCCCTCCATCCCGCCAACGGCAACGAAGGCCCGCGCCTCCTCGCCGTCATTGACGAAGCCTGGTGCATAGGCTGCACCTTGTGCCTGGACGCCTGCCCGACCGATGCCATCATTGGCAGCAACAAGATGATGCACACCGTGATAGAGCCGTACTGCACCGGCTGCGAGCTGTGCATTCCGGTCTGCCCGGTCGATTGCATCAGCCTGGAAAACGTGACCGACTCGCGCACCGGCTGGGCCGCCTGGTCAGACGCTGAAGCCGCGCAGGCGAAAAACCGCTATGAAATTCATAGCTACCGGCGCACGAAGGACAAGGGCATAAGCGCTAAAAGGCTTGAAGAAAAAGCCCAGGCCGTGCTGGCAGACCTGCCTGGTCATTCACAGCACACCGACCCCGCCATTCTGGACCAGAAACGCGCCGTGATTGAAGCGGCGCTGGCGCGCGCACGCGCCAAACGCGACGCGGGTAACGATTGAGATTTTCGGCCGGTATGGCAGGCTGAGCCTGGTCCGCCTTGAGCTGTCGACGTGCCGCTAATCAGCCCAGCACGTCATTGACCGAGTCACGAAACTCGGCGAGGCTGACGGCGCTGTCAATCTCGCGCGGCAAGGCATCGCGGATCGAGAAAACGCCAAGGATTTTTCCGGCCGATGACACGATGGGCAGATGCCGGAACCCGCGCTCCAGCAGGATCAGCACCGCATCCGAGACAGTCATCTCGGGTACGACGCATTGGGGATGGGGCGTCATCACCTCGGAGACCGGCGTTTTTTCGGCATTCAGGGCCTTGGCCAGCACTCGGGTCATCAGGTCACGCTCGGTCAGGATGCCCTGCATGGTGCCACCACCGTCAATGATCAGCACGCTGCCGCAATTGGCCTTGGTCATCACGCGTGCGGCTTCCCGGACATTGGCATGCGGCGGCAGGCTCACCACATGCCGGTGCGGAATGGATTGAAACACGGTGCGTTCAGACATGATGGCCTCCTGACGGGATCAGCGCAGCGACGTATTGACCTTGTCCAGCGCCAGCGCGCCCGGGCACAGCTGGGTGGCGTCCAGCTTGTTCAGCGGTGTGTCGCTGGTGTTGTAGGCCACATGGAGATCGGTTGTCAGCTGATCCACGTAAAGCAGCCCGGTCACCACCTCGCCACGCGCCTGGTGCGCATTCATGTAACTCAGGGCCGCGTAACGGTCGGTCGGATCGTAGTCGGCCTGCAATTTACGGAAGCGCATGCTGGAGCCGTCGTGCAGCGGCACATCGATCACCGCACCCGGCGCGTAGGTGGCAGTGATTTCGTCGCGCGGGCTGATGAAATCGATGCGGCTGACCGCCTCGTTGTGTTCACGCACGTAGTCGTAACTCTTGGTGCTGCCCGCATGGTTGTTGAAGGCCACGCAGGGACTGACGACGTCGATGAAGGCGGCCCCGCCGTGGCCAATGGCGCCCTTGATCAGCGGTACCAGCTGCTCCTTGTCGCCCGAGAAGCCGCGCGCCACATAAGTAGCACCCAGTTGCAGCGCCAGCGCCACGAGGTCCACCGGGCTATCACTGTTCACCACGCCTTTTTTGCTTTTCGAGCCTTGATCAGCCGTGGCCGAGAACTGCCCCTTGGTCAGGCCGTAAACACCGTTGTTTTCAACGATGTACACCATGTTGACGCCGCGCCGCATCGCATGGGCGAACTGGCCCAGGCCGATCGATGCGGAATCACCGTCCCCCGATATGCCGAGGTACAGCAGATCACGGTTAGCCAGGTTGGCGCCGGTCAGGACCGACGGCATGCGCCCATGAACCGTGTTGAAACCATGCGATGCGCCCAGGAAGTAGTCCGGCGTTTTGGAACTGCAGCCTATGCCCGAGAGTTTGGCCACGCGGTGCGGTGCGATGTCAAGCTCCCAGCAGGCCTGGATGATGGCCGCGGAGATCGAGTCGTGCCCGCAGCCGGCGCACAGGGTGGAGATTTTTCCTTCGTAGTCGCGCCGGGTGTAACCGACCTTGTTGACGGTCAGCGAGGGGTGGTGCAGCTTGGGTTTGGCAAGGTAAGTCATGTTGTGCTCACTTTCAATTTCCGCTGCGGGCTCAACATCCCGTCCACATGATGCGTAATGGCATGGGTGATGAATCGCGCGGTGATCGGTGTGCCGTCGTAATGCAGCACTCGCACCAGGCGCGCCGGGTCGATGTCCAGTTCGTTGACCAGCAGGCAATGCATCTGCGCGTCGCGGTTCTGTTCCACCACAAACACCTGTTCATGCGCGGCAATGAACTGGGCCACCGACGCCGGAAACGGAAAGGCACGCAGCCGCATCGCATCCAGATCAATGCCGGCCTCGCCCAGCACATCCAGCGCCTCGTTCATCGCCGGGCTGGTGGAGCCGAAGTAAATGACGCCCAGCCGGGTCTTGCGCTTTGCAGCGCGCAGCACCGGCTGCGGCACCAGCGTCGCCGCTGTTTCAAACTTCTTCAGAAGCCGCTGGACGTTGTAGATGTAGTCCGGGCCACGCTCTGAATATTGCGCGTAGGCATTGCGCGTGGTGCCGCGCGTGAAATAGCTGCCCTTGCTCGGGTGCGTGCCCGGCAGGGTGCGCCAGGGAATACCGTCACCATCGACGTCCTTGTAGCGGCCAAAATCCTTGCCGGCTTCCAGCTCGTCGGCGCTCATGACCTTGCCGCGGTCATAGCTGCGGCTGTCGTCCCACGCAAACGGTTCGCACAGGCGCTGGTTCATGCCAATATCGAGGTCAGTCATCAGGAACACCGGCGTTTGCAGCCGCTCTGCCAGGTCGAGCGCGGCCGCAGCATGTTCGAAACACTCATGCGGGTCTTCAGGCAGCAGCATCACGTGTTTGGTATCACCGTGCGAGGCATACGCGCAGGAAATCAGGTCGGCCTGCTGGGTACGTGTTGGCATGCCGGTTGACGGCCCGCCGCGCTGCACATTGATGATGGTGACGGGTATCTCGGCAAAGTAGGCCAGGCCCAAAAACTCGGTCATCAGCGACACGCCGGGGCCCGACGTAGCGGTAAAGGCGCGTGCACCGTTCCAGCCAGCCCCCACCACCATGCCGATGGAGGCTATTTCATCTTCAGCCTGCACAATGGCGTAGTTGTTGCGGCCCGTCGCGGGATCCACCCGGTATTTGGCGCAGTAGGACTGAAAGGCCTCGGCCACCGAAGAAGACGGTGTGATCGGGTACCAGGCCGCCACGGTGGCACCGCCGTAAACGCAACCCAGCGCCGCAGCACTGTTGCCGTCCACAAATATCTTGTTGCCCACCTGGTTGCTGCGCTTGACCCGTATGCCCAGCGGGCCTTGCAAATGCTCACTGGCAAAATCCCGACCCAGATGCAGTGCCTGAACGTTCGACGCCAGCAATTTCTCCTTGCCCTTGTACTGCTCGCCGAAGAGCTTCTCCAGCACTTCGGGTTCAATTTCCAGCAGCACCGACAGCGCCCCGACATACACAATGTTCTTGAAAAGCTGGCGCTGGCGCGGATCGCTGTAGACGGCGTTGCAGATTTCCGTCAACGGCATGCCGATGACATGAATGTCTTCACGAAACTTTTCCGGCGGCAGCGGCCGCGTGCTGTCATAAAACAGGTAGCCGCCCGGCTCCAGTTCGGCGACATCGGCGTCCCAGGTTTGCGGGTTCATGGCCACCATCATGTCGATGCCACCACGCCGTCCCTGGTAGCCCTTGTCACTGACGCGCGCCTCGTACCAGGTGGGCAAGCCCTGGATGTTGCTGGGAAAAATATTGCGCGGGCTAACGGGCACGCCCATACGCAGGATGGCCTTGGCAAACAGCTCGTTGGCCGAGGCCGATCCCGAGCCGTTGACATTGGCGAACTTGATCACAAAATCGTTGACGGCTTCAATTCTTTTCATTGCGCAGCTCCGTTTACTCCCTCTCCCTCTGGGAGAGGGTCGGGGTGAGGGCCGACGGTGCGGGGAGCCCTCACCCTAGCCCTCTCCCAGGGGGAGAGGGAACAAATACAGTGATTCATGCCATCACCCCCACACGCCGGTCCCGACAGGACGGCCCGGCCTGCGTCGTCTCCAGCAAAAACTTCTGCATGTCCCAGGCCCCGGTCGGGCAACGCTCGGCGCACAGGCCGCAGTGCAGGCAGACATCTTCGTCCTTGACCATGACCCGACCGGTTTTGAGTTCGCCCGACACATACAGGTCTTGCGCCAGGTTCAGTGCCGGGGCTTTCAGGCGGACGCGCAAGTCAGGCTCTTCGCCGTTGGCGGTAAAACTGATGCAGTCCATCGGGCAGATATCCACACAGGCGTCGCATTCGATGCAGGCTGGCGCCGCAAACACGGTCTGCACATCGCAGTTCAGGCAGCGCCCTGCCTCCTTGAAAGCTGTCGCCGCATCAAAGCCCAACTCCACCTCGACACGTATATTGGCCAGCGCCACCTCGGCCTTGGCCCAGGGCACCTTGAAGCGGGCGTCGTTGGAGGTGTCGTTGTCGTAGCTCCACTCATGAATGCCCATCTTGGTGGACATCAGATTCGTCATCGGGTCAGGCCGGCGCCGGATGTCTTCACCATTGAGAAAGCGGTCTATCGACACCGCCGCTTCATGCCCGTGGGCCACCGCCGTGATGATGTTCTTGGGGCCAAAGGCCGAGTCGCCGCCGAAAAACACATTCGGCAGGCTGGACCGGAACGTCTGCTTGTCAAGTATGGGCAGGCCCCACTCATCAAAGCGGATGCCGCTGTCCCGCTCTATCCACGGAAAGGCGTTCTCCTGCCCCACAGCGATCAGCACCGCATCACATGTGACCAGCACGTCGGGTTCACCAGTGGCGACCAGGCTGCGTTTGCCTTTGACGTCATAAACCGCCTTGACCACTTCAAAGGTCATGCCGGTGAGCTTGCCGCCGCTGTGCTCAAACGATTTAGGCACATGAAAATTGAGGATGGGAATGCCCTCATGCTGCGCATCCTCCTTCTCCCAGGGCGAGGCCTTCATCTCATCAAAGCCGCTGCGCACGATGACCTTCACGTCGGTACCGCCCAGGCGGCGCGCCGACCGGCAGCAGTCCATGGCGGTGTTGCCGCCGCCCAGCACAATCACGCGCTTGCCAATCGTGCTGATGTGCCCAAAAGACACCGAGGCCAGCCAGTCGATGCCGATGTGGATGTTCTCTGTGACGTCCTGTCGGCCCGGCAGGTTCAGGTCGCGCCCGCGCGGTGCGCCGCAGCCGACAAACACGGCGTCGTAGCCTTGCGCAAGCAAGCCCTTCATCGACTCGATGCGCTGACCGCTGTTGAACCGCACGCCCAGGTCCAGGATGTAGCCGGTTTCTTCGTCGATCACCGACTCGGGCAGGCGAAACCGCGGAATCTGCGTGCGGATAAAGCCGCCGGCCTTGGTCTCACCATCAAACACCGTGACCTCATAACCCAGCGGCGCCAGATCGCGCGCCACGGTCAAGGAGGCCGGACCGGCACCTACGCAGGCGATACGTTTGCCGTTTTTCGGTGACAGCTGGGGCATGCGCTGGCGGACATCGTTTTTCATGTCGGCTGCCACGCGTTTGAGCCGGCAAATCGCCACCGGTTCCGGCAACTCCCCGTTGTTCTCCTCGACCCGGCTGCGGCGGCACGCCGGCTCGCAGGGCCGGTCGCAGGTTCGGCCCAGAATGCCGGGGAACACATTCGACACCCAGTTGACCATGTAGGCATCGGTGTAACGACCCTGGCCAATCAGGCGTATGTATTCAGGAACAGGGGTGTGGGCCGGACAGGCCCATTGGCAATCAACGACCTTGTGGAAATAGGACGGATTGGCTACGTTGGTTGGCTGCAAGCGCTGTCTCCTTTGCCGCCTCGAGCCGTGCGAATGCGGCCAGGTGGTCAGGCCAGTTTACGCCCGGCATGCGGGGAAACGTTCTCGGGTGAATCCCTCAGTACAAGAGCGCTCTGCCTGTGACAGTGACTTCAGGGCGGGGTCATGCGGCCAGACGCGGCGCCGGACTCCAGATCGAGAAACAGCGTCATAGCCATCTCGCGCAGTCCGTCGTCGTCGCTGCAATGCGCTGTGGTGAGCTGGCCCAGCGCATAACGCCGGTCGCACTGCATCATCGCGCTGCTGATCCAGATGCCGTGGTCAGCCATCCGCCGCACGAACGCATGGACCAGCGCCGACTGCGCAACAGCGCAGCTGCACCAAGGGGGCGCAGACCGGAAGGCACATGTCCTGGCGGCTCTCGTGTCGGCTCGGGAATCCGTGGATCGCATCGCAAGCTCCTGATTGACTTCCCACAGCTTACGGCGGGATCCACTTTGGCCAATGGCGGAAAAAAGGCCAGAAATGCACTCAATTCCGGCCTTGTGCCTGCACGGACAGGCTCAGGAGGCCGCAGCCAGCGCGCTGAAAGCCTTCACCACCTCGGGCGGCGCCTGCACCAGCTCGATCAGCACACCCTCCCCGGCAATCGGGAACTCGTCGCTGGCCTTGGGATGCAGAAAACAGATGTCGAAACCCGCCGCACCCTGGCGAATGCCGCCCGGAGCAAATCGCACACCCTGGGCCGTCAGCCACTCCACCGCTTTGGGCAGATTGTCAATCCACAAACCGACGTGGTTCAGCGGTGTCTGGTGCACCGCCGGCTTTTTCTCCGGATTGATGGGTTGCATCAGATCAACCTCGACCTTGAACGACCCGCTGCCGATGGCGCAAATGTCTTCATCCACATTCTCGCGCTCGCTGACAAAGTTGCCGGTGACTTCCAGCCCCAGCATGTCCACCCACAGCGTGCGCAGGCGGTCTTTGCTGGTAGCACCCAGGGCGATTTGCTGAATGCCCAGAACCTTGAAAGGCCTGTCCAGGGCTTGCTGAAGGGGGCTGCTCACGGCGCCACCACTTCCCTGCGTGCCGACAAATAGGCCACGCCAGCGGGCCCTGCACTTTCAAGGTGAACCGTCCCGGCCGGCAGACGGAAGATGTCACCCGCTGCGTAGGTGCGCGCCACGCCATCAACAACCAGCGTGATGTCTCCAGAGAGAATCAGCGCACAGGCGTCAAAGGCGTGCTGATGTTCACCAAGGCTGTACCCCACAGCTCGTTCAATGTTCACAGCCGGGCTATAACCTTCGGCCAGCACAGAGGCTTCAAATTCATCGGTTGTCATGCGTCACTCCTTGATGTTCAGGAAAATTCCACAATCGGCTGGTCCACGCTGAGCGACTCGCCCTTGGTGGCCAGCACCTTGCCCACCACGCCGTCGGCGGTGGCAAACAGCACGTTTTCCATCTTCATCGCCTCAATCACGGCGACCCGTTCACCCGCCTGCACTTTTTGCCCCGGCTGCACTGCCACCTCGACCAGCAGGCCTGGCATGGGCGACAGCACAAACCGGCTCATATCGGGCGGCGCCTTGTAAGGCATCAGCGCGTGAAGCTTCGCCGCACGGGGTGTCAGAACCATCGCGTCGAGCCGGGTCCCGTTGTGGGCGATGCGGATGGCCAGCGGATTGCGACCCACGCCCCGCTCGACCTGCGCGGCGAACGGCTGCCCATTCGCTGTTCCGCGAATCCGGGCACCACCGAGGTGCCAGTTGCTACAGATTTCATAGCTGCTGGCGCCCGTCTCCACGCGGCTGGAACCCGACTGGGCCTGGTAGTCTTTCACCCAAGCTGCCTGCGACGTGTTTTTACCCGCGGCGCCCAGACCAACCACCACAAACTCTTCGCCCACCGTCACGCCGTGGCCCGGCATCTGACCGCTGATGCCTGCAGCGCGGCCCAGCATGCGGCGATTTACATAGGCTGCCAACGCCACCAGAAAGTCCGGATCGGCATGCGGCACGTCTTCGGCGTGAAAGCCCTGGCTGTAGTTCTCGGCGATGAAGCCCGTATTGAAATCACCCGCCACGAACTTCGGATGCGCCAGCAAGGCCGCCTGGAAAGGAATGTTGCTGCTGATGCCGCGGATCACAAACCCGTTGAGCGCTTCGCGCATTTTCGCAATCGCCTCCAGCCGGTCCTTGCCGTGCACGATGAGCTTGGCGATCATCGAGTCGTAATACATCGGGATCTCGCCGCCGTCCTGCACGCCGGTATCGACGCGGACGCCGTAAAAGCCACCCTCACCCCTGCCCTCTCCCGAGGGG
The DNA here is from genome assembly GCF_041689105.1 of Polaromonas sp. Classification (GTDB taxonomy): domain Bacteria; phylum Pseudomonadota; class Gammaproteobacteria; order Burkholderiales; family Burkholderiaceae_C; genus Polaromonas. The sequence continues at coordinate 76,534 of NZ_JBDNGU010000148.1, forward strand.
AGAGGGAGTTGACTGCCCCCTCTCCCGCTTGCGGGAGAGGGTTGGGGTGAGGGTCCCCCAGCCGCAAACATGGTTTCCTTGGGCGGCTGAAAGCGCACCAGCCGGCCGGTCGATGGCAAAAAGCTGCGGAAAGGGTCTTCGGCATTGATGCGGCACTCGATGGCCCAGCCTTCGCGTTTGACCTCAGCCTGTGTCAAAGGCAGCTTCTCGCCTGCAGCCACACGAATCATCAGCTCCACCAGATCCAGCCCGGTGATGCACTCCGTCACCGGGTGCTCCACCTGCAGCCGGGTGTTCATCTCGAGGAAGTAAAAACTCTGGTCCTTGCCAACCACAAACTCCACCGTGCCGGCGCTCTGGTACTTCACCGCCTTGGCCAGCAGCACCGCCTGCTCGCCCATGGCCTTGCGCGTCGCATCGCTGATGAAGGGCGACGGCGCTTCTTCGATCACCTTCTGATGCCGGCGCTGGATGGAGCACTCCCGCTCGTTCAGGTAAATCACATTGCCCTGGCTGTCGCCAATCAGCTGAATCTCGATGTGGCGCGGCTCCTCGACAAATTTCTCAATGAACACGCGGTCGTCGCCAAAGCTGTTGCGCGCCTCGTTGCGGCAACTTGTGAAACCTTCGAAAGCTTCCTTGTCATTGAAGGCCACGCGTAAGCCTTTGCCACCGCCGCCAGCCGAGGCTTTGATCATCACCGGGTAGCCAATGCCCTTGGCAATCTCGACGGCCTTCTCGGCATTTTCAATCGCATCGTTCACACCCGGAATGCGGTTGACCCCCGCAGCGCCAGCAAGCTTCTTCGACTCGATCTTGTCGCCCATCGCCGCAATCGAATAATGCTTGGGGCCGATGAAGACGATGCCATCTTCTTCCACGCGTTTGGCAAAGCCAGCGTTTTCGCTGAGGAAGCCATAGCCGGGATGCACCGCCTGCGCACCCGTCTGCTTGCAGGCGGCAATGATTTTTTCGGCCTGCAAGTAACTGTCGCGGCTGGGCGCCGGTCCGATGTGCACCGCCTCGTCCGCCAGTTCGACATGGCGCGCGTCCTTGTCGGCATCGGAGTAAACCGCCACGGTCTTGATACCCATCTTGCGGGCCGTCAGGATGACGCGGCAGGCGATTTCGCCGCGGTTGGCGATCAGGATTTTGGTAAACATGTCGATTCCTTAGAACTTGTCATGCCGGACTTGATCCGGTATCCAGGCTGTTTGTTCGTTGGCATAAGTATGGGCAATCAGTAAGCATGGGAAATGGATTGCGGGTCAGGCCCGCAATGACAGATCAGAGTGGAATGTTGCCGTGTTTGCGCCACGGGTTTTCCAGCTTCTTGTCTTTCAGCATCACCAGCGAGCGGCAAATCCGCCTGCGGGTTTCGTGCGGAAGGATCACGTCGTCGATAAAACCGCGCGCGCCGGCGACAAACGGGTTGGCAAAACGCGCCTTGTACTCGGCTTCTTTCGCGGCGAGTTTGACCGGGTCCTTGCGGTCTTCGCGGAAGATGATTTCCACCGCGCCCTTAGCGCCCATCACCGCGATCTCGGCGTTCGGCCAGGCAAAGTTGACATCGCCGCGCAGGTGTTTGGATGACATCACGTCGTACGCGCCTCCGTAGGCCTTGCGCGTGATGACGGTGATTTTCGGCACCGTGCATTCGGCGTAGGCGTAGAGCAGCTTGGCGCCGTGTTTGATGATGCCGCCGTACTCCTGGCTGGTACCTGGCATGAAGCCAGGCACGTCGACAAAGGTGATGACCGGGATGTTGAAGGCATCGCAGAAGCGCACAAAGCGTGCGGCCTTGATCGAGCTCTTGATGTCCAGGCAGCCGGCCAGCACCAGAGGCTGGTTGGCGACGATGCCGACTGACTGGCCTTCCATGCGGGCAAAACCGATGATGATGTTTTTGGCGTACTCAGGCTGTATCTCAAAGAAGTCGCCGTCGTCCACCGTCTTGGTGATCAGCTCCTTCATGTCGTACGGCTTGTTCGGGTTCTCCGGCACCAGGGTGTCCAGGCTCAGGTCCATGCGCGCCGCCGGGTCGGCGCTCGGGCGTATCGGTGCTTTCTCCCGGTTGTTCAGCGGCAGGTAGTTGTAAAGCCGGCGCAGCATCAGCAGCGCTTCCACATCGTTTTCAAACGCCAGGTCGGCCACGCCGCTGCGTGTGGTGTGGGTGGTGGCGCCGCCCAGTTCCTCGGCCGTCACTTCTTCATGCGTGACTGTTTTCACCACTTCGGGGCCGGTGACGAACATATAAGAGCTGTCCTTCACCATGAAGATGAAGTCGGTCATGGCCGGCGAATACACCGCACCCCCGGCGCAGGGGCCCATGACTATGCTGATTTGCGGCACCACACCCGAGGCCATCACATTGCGCTGGAAAACGTCGGCATAACCGCCCAGCGAAGCCACGCCTTCCTGGATGCGGGCACCGCCGGAATCGTTGAGGCCGATCACCGGCGCGCCAACCTTCATGGCCTGGTCCATCACCTTGCAGATTTTTTCGGCGTGGGCTTCGCTAAGCGCGCCGCCGAAGACCGTGAAGTCCTGGCTGAACACAAACACCAGGCGGCCGTTGATCATGCCGTAGCCCGTCACCACGCCGTCACCCGGCGGCCGGTTGTCGGCCATGCCAAAGTCGGTGCAGCGGTGCTCGACAAACATGTCCCACTCTTCAAACGTGCCTTCGTCGAGCAGCAGTTCCAGCCGCTCACGCGCCGTCAGTTTGCCCTTGCCATGTTGCGCATCAATGCGCTTTTGCCCACCACCGAGTCGGGCTGCGGCACGCTTTTTTTCAAGTTGTTCAAGAATTTCCTGCATGGTCCGCTTTCTGTATGCTTTGTTTTGCTATTTATTTGATAGCTTCTTATGCTCGTCCGGTATGGGCTGCAAGTAGATTTCGTGCTGCAGTTGAGGCTGGCACACTGCCATTGGCGACCTGGGCCACCAGGGCTGGCAGCATGGCGTTGACGGCCGGGTCTTTACGAAAAGCCTGCTTCAGCCCGGCGTCGATACGCTCCCACATCCAGGACAGCGACTGCTGTTGGCGCCGAGCGGCCAACCGGCCGTTGGCGGTCTGTATCGTCTTGAACTGCGTCACCGCCGTCCAGAATTCATCGACCCCTTTGTTGTGCAGCGCACTGAGCTGGATCACCTGCGGATGCCAGAAGGTGTCATACGCCGCAGCCTGGGCGCCGCCCATGGCGTTATTGACCAGGCCAAAAAGACGCATAGCCGAGGTGATCTGGGCCTGGGCGCGCATCGCCGCATCGGCATCGATGTCGGCCTTGTTGATGATGACCAGGTCGGCGAGCTCCATCACGCCCTTCTTGATCGCCTGCAGGTCATCACCCGCGTTAGGCAGTTGCATCAGCACAAACATGTCGGTCATGTTGGCCACAGCGGTCTCACTCTGGCCCACACCCACGGTTTCCACAATCACCACGTCGTAACCGGCTGCTTCACAGACCAGCATGGCCTCGCGCGTTTTTTCCGCCACACCACCCAAGGTGCCACTGGACGGGCTAGGCCGGATATAGGCCTTCTCGTGCACCGAGAGTTGCTCCATGCGCGTCTTGTCGCCAAGGATGGAGCCGCCCGACACGCTCGACGAGGGGTCGATGGTCAACACCGCCACGCGGTGGCCAAGGGCAATCAGGTACAGACCCAGCACTTCGATGAAGGTGGATTTGCCGACGCCAGGCACGCCGCTGATACCGAGGCGGAAGGCCTGACCGGTACGCGGCAACAAGGCGGTCAGCAGCTCATCGCCCTGCGCGCGGTGGTCTGCGCGGGTTGACTCCAGCAAGGTGATGGCTTTGGCGATGGCGCGCCGCTGAGCGGCAGGATCACCTTTCAATATGCCATCAAGCATTCAGCCGCTCCTGATAAAGCACCTTCTGCTTCTCAACAGAGATGAAGCCTTGGCTAACCAATCCTTGAAAAATTTCATCAATTTGTGCCTCATCAAGCCTTTCAGCGAATGCAACTTTCTTCAGGTTGTTTTTCAGCGTCGCCTGAGTGCTCGGGCGATTTCCTACACGCTCTCTAAGCCAATCGGCAGCAGCGCTAAGCTGATCAGCTGGTTTAATGGCAAGTGCTCGTTTAAATAGTGGGATTGCAGCCAAGTCAGGGGCCTTCGCCGAGTAAATTCCCCTAATTCTCAGGTGCGCCAAGAGCGAGTCGTAATCCCGATCCTTTGCAACAATATGAAAAAATGCATCGGGAAATTGCTGTGACAGCTCACCGAGATAAAAAGCAAGATGCATATCAAGTGCATCCGGCCCTTGCTTGGCAACTCGCACGTACTTAGCACGAGCACCCAACTCTTGCATGGCAATAACCACATTAGTAGCCAATCGGGTTTGATGTGGCCCTACGAAAACATGAACCTGCACATCGTCAATTGCAAGAGCGGGTAACAAGTCAGGTTGCACGTTCTCGAAATCGACCAAAATAATCTGCGTTCTCATCTGAATCCTATTTCGGAGTTATCCCGAGAAGCTCAGCTACCGAGCGCAGCCTTGATCTGCTCCAGAACGTCCTTGGCGCTGGCCGGGATCGGTGTGCCCGGGCCGTAAATGCCTTTCACACCCGCTTCATACAGCATCTCGTAGTCCTGCCGCGGAATCACGCCGTCCATGAAAACGCCAATGCCGTCGGCATCCTGCTTCAGATTCGGGGGCTGAACCCTGCCATCGGAGCAGGGCGATGCGTTGTTGACAATCATAAATTTCATCTCAATCCTGCAAGTAAATGCAGCCTATTTCCAACGCCTGCTCGGGTGTGCCGAACCAAGCGCCACCCTGGGTCTGGAACGTGCTTGGTTCATAGCGTTCGTTGCTGTAGGTGTAGAACGCATAGCTCCAGCGGTCTTTGGCAAAGTGCCTCAGACGCCCCAGGGGTGTTGGGCGCTTGCGGTAGCTCTCAATTGCCTCCTCCAAATTCAACGCTGGATCCTTGCGCCAGTACTCGATCAGTTGAGGCTCCGGGTCGCGGTAGGCGTCGATGTAGCACAACGCACCGCGAAAGCGCACTTCAAGCCGCGCTTTCGCGGCATGGCCCAGCGTCTCAAAGTAACGCTGCAAGCGCTGCTCGGTTTCGCGCTTGACAGCTTCCGTCGGCTTGACGCCCCCTGAATGGGGGTCAAGGCCCCAAGCTTTAGACAATGCGGGCATTCATGCTCCTCACAAAATCTCAAACGCCCGACCATCGGGCAGGCGATAGCGCGAAAAGTCGCGCTGGTCCATGGTCATGATGCTGGTCACACCCGTGTCTGAAGCCAGCCATACCAGCGAAGCGTCGGCAAGATCCATTTTTATCTTGGGTGTTTCTGTATAGCGGCGCATCAGCTCGACCATGGCTTCCAACGCATGCTGATCAAACGGAAACACGGAAACGCCGCCAGCAGCTACCCAGCGCAGCATGGCAAAGCTCTGCGGAGGTGACAACAAATGGCTGACCTCCACCACGCACGGCCATGTGGTCGCCAGCGACCAAAGTTCCTCGGAAGCGCGCTTGAACAAGGTCCGATAGTGCGCTGTGCGGGGCTGATTCAGCCCAAATGCAGCCACCATCGGCCCCGCATTAACCAGTACGGCGGACACTGTGCTTCTCGCTCAGCTTCTTGACCAGCGCCTTGCGCGAGCCTTCGGTGTCGTAAGGCTGCTCTTCACCTTCAAATTTTTTGATCAAACGATAGTCCGCGCGCTCCTCCTCCGCTTTCAGGTTCATCATCAGCTCATAGGGGTTCCTGCGGCCCAGCGCGCGCTCAACCGCACCAATCACAAATTGCGTTTTGGTCACACCTTGTCGCTTGGCGGCCAGTTCAAGCTCACGCTCCAGCAAAGGGTCCATGCGGACAGAAATAGTCATGGCGGACTCCTGGTTGTATTACAAAAATACCGTAACACAATCTCAGTTTCTTGCCGCCATGGCTTTTTTGATCTGCTCCAGCACATCCTTGGCGCTGGCCGGGATCGGCGTGCCCGGGCCGTAAATGCCCTTCACGCCGGCCTCGTAAAGCATTTCGTAGTCCTGCCGCGGGATCACGCCGCCGACAAACACGATGATGTCGTCGGCGCCCTGCTTCTTCAGTTCGGCGATGATGGCGGGCACCAGGGTTTTGTGCCCTGCCGCCAGGGTCGAGACGCCCACCGCATGCACGTCGTTTTCAATCGCCTGACGCGCGCATTCTTCGGGCGTCTGGAACAGCGGGCCCATGTCAACGTCGAAGCCCAGGTCGGCAAAAGCCGTGGCCACCACTTTGGCACCGCGGTCGTGGCCGTCCTGGCCGAGTTTGGAGATCATCACGCGCGGCCGACGGCCCTGCGCCTCGGCAAAAGCATTGATCTCGGTCTTGAGGTTTTCCCAGCCCTCGGCCGAGTCATAAGCTGCTGCATACACACCGGTCACCTTTTGCGTATCGGCGCGGTGGCGCCCGTAAACTTTTTCAAGAGCATCGCTGACCTCACCCACGGTGGCGCGCAGGCGCACGGCTTTGATGCACAGGTCCAGCAGGTTGCCGTTGTTATTCTCGGCGGCTGCCGTCAAGGCGTCCAGTGCGGCTTGCACGGCAGCGCCATCACGGCTGGCGCGTATGGCTTTGAGGCGGGTGATCTGCCCGTCGCGCACGGCCACGTTGTCGATGTCGCGCGTTTCAATCGCATCCTCGGTCTTGAGCTTGTACTTGTTGACGCCAACGATCACGTCCTTGCCGCTGTCGATACGCGCCTGCTTTTCGGCGGCTGCTGCCTCAATCTTGAGCTTGGCCCAGCCACTGTCCACGGCCTTGGTCATGCCGCCCATCGCATCGACTTCTTCGATGATGGCCCAGGCCGCGTCGGCCATGTCTTGCGTGAGTTTTTCCATCATGTAGCTGCCGGCCCAAGGGTCGATCACATGCGGGATATGCGTTTCTTCCTGAATGATGAGCTGGGTGTTGCGGGCGATGCGCGACGAAAACTCGGTGGGCAAGGCAATCGCCTCGTCAAAGCTGTTGGTGTGCAGGCTTTGCGTGCCGCCAAAGACCGCGGCCATGGCCTCGATGGTGGTGCGCACCACATTGTTGTAGGGGTCTTGCTCCGTCAGGCTCCAGCCGCTGGTCTGGCAGTGGGTGCGCAACATCAGGCTCTTGGGGCTTTTGGCGTTGAAGTCTTTCATGATGCGGCACCAGAGCAGGCGCGCGGCGCGCATCTTGGCGACTTCGAGGTAGAAGTTCATGCCGATGGCCCAGAA